>CAYRIT010000073.1:0-16588 GCA_964424415.1 uncultured Hydrogenophaga sp. | reverse complement strand
GAAAATGTTCACCATCCAGGATGGTGGCGCGTGCCTTTTCCCAGCCGTCGCGCGCGAGCTGCGCCGAGCGTTCGAGGTCGCTGCTTTTCCGGCCAAAGCCGTCACCCTGCCCCTCGATCATGGAAGACCCCCATGCCCCACCACTGTGCGGGTCGCTGCCCCTTGAGGGGGCTGGACCGCCTTGGGAGCAGCCCGGCGGCGGTCCGGCCTGCGCCAGCCACTCAAAGGCCCGGCGCTCGCCCTCGGGCTTTTCATACGGATTCTGGGCGGGTGGGGTTTCGACCTGCATGGGTTTCTCCTCCCCGAGGGCTCAGCGGTTGGCCGGCAGCGTGACCCACTGGCCTTGCAAGGCATGCACCGCGATGCGGTGGTCGAACACCGCTTCGAGCTGGCGGTGGCTGGCCACGTCGTCACAAGCACCCTGGTGCACCACCCGGCCTTGCGCCATCACCACCAACTCGTTGGCGTGCAGCGCCATGCCGATCTCGTGCAGCACACTGACCACCGTGGTGCCTTGCGCCACCAGCCCACGCACCAGCGCCAGCCAGTCGGCCTGGTGTGGCGGATCGAGGTTGGCCAGCGGCTCGTCCATCAGCAACACCGAGGCCTGCACCGCCAGCGCACGCGCCAGCAGCACCCGCTGGCGCTCGCCGCCCGAGAGCTGGCCGAGCGTGCGCGCGCGCCAGTCCCAGGCCTGGGTGGCGCGCAGCGCCTGCTCCACCGCCGCCTGGTCAGCCACGCTGGGCGGGCTGAGCCAGGCCTGGTGCGGCAGGCGGCCAAGCATCACCAGGTCGTGCACCAGCAGGTCGTCGCCGCTGGACTCGTTCTGTCCCAGCCAGGCCAGTTTTTGCGCGCGGGCCCGGTGCGCCCAGTGGCCCAGTGGCTGGCCCAGCAGCTGCACCTCGCCACGGTGCGGCAGCAGACCCGCCAGAGCCTTGAGCAAGGTCGATTTGCCCGCACCATTGGGGCCGACCACGCAAGTCCAGCGCGCGCGCGGCAGCACCAGGTCGATGCTGTGCAACACCTCGGCGGTGCCCAGGCGCACGCTCAGACCCCGCGCCTGCAGCGCGGCGGTCGCTCCGGGATCGGGCCGGGTGCTCATGCGCCCAGGCCCCGCTCGCCGCCGGTGCGCCGGCGCATCAGCCACAACAGATAGCCACCGCCCAGCACCGCGGTGAGCACACCCACCGGCAACTCCTGTGGCGCGATCAGCCCGCGGGCCAGTGTGTCGGCCACGGTCAGCAACACGCCACCGGCCAGGCTGGAGAGCAGCATCAGCCGCGCGTGTGTTGTCTTCACGATGCTGCGCACCAGGTGCGGCGCGGCCAGGCCCACGAAGGCGATCAGCCCGGTCTGCGCCACCGCGGTGCCGGTGGCCAGCGCCAGCACCGCCACCAGCGCAGCGCGCATGGGGGCGAGCGGCAGGCCCAGGCTGCGCGCGGTGGCATCGCCCAGGCTCAGCCCATCAAGCACCCGAGCGAGCAGTCCCGCAGACCCTGCACACAGCAGCCACACCGCCACCATCAGCCCACAAGCTGTCCAGCCCACAAATGCCGTGGAGCCGAGCATGAAGGCCTGCATCGCCTGCAGCGAATCGGGCGAGAGCAGCAACACCAGCTGTGTCATGGCGCCCAGCACCACGCCCACCACCACACCCCCGAGCAACAGGCGCAGCGTGTGCTGCACGCCGCGCGAGAGCGCCAGCGTGAGCAGCACCGCCAGCACCGCACCAAGAAACGCCGCACCGGTCAGGCCCAGGCGCACCAGCGCGCTGCCCGAAAACACACTGACCACCAGACCCGCAGGCATGGCGCCACCCAACATGCCGGCACCACCCCCCAGGGCGGCCAGCGCCAGCGCCACACCCAGGGAAGCGCCAGACGCGCTGCCGAGCAGAAATGGATCGGCCAGCGGGTTGCGAAACAGGCCCTGCGCCACCGCACCGGCCAGGCCCAGCAAGCCGCCGGCCAGCCAGGCGCCCAGGGTGCGCGGCAGCCGGATTTCCCACACGATCTGCTGCGCCAGCGCGCGCTCGGTCGCCGGTGCCTGCGGGTCGAAAAGAGGCGCAAGCAGGTTCTCCAGCCCGGTGCTGCCCACACACACACCCAGCGCCACCAGCGCCACGCTGATCAGCACCAGCGTGAGCGCCAGCCCGTAGGCGCGCCGTGCACTCACGGCCGCGCTCCAGCCGCGCTGACACGCGGCGCCTTCGCCACCAGACAGCGCGCCATGATGCGCGCCGCCTCGGCCATGCGCGGGCCGGGCCGCACCAGCACATCGGCTTCTTCCGCCGGAAACACACAGACGCGCTGCTCGCGCAGGGCCCCCATGCCCGACCAGCCCGGCCGCTGCGCCAGGCTGTCCACACTGCGCTGGCCAACCATGATCAGGTCCGGGTTGGCGCGCACGATGTACTCGGGGTTGAGCTTGGGAAAAGGTCCCAGCTTGGCCGGCACGATGTTCTTCACGCCCAGGCGCGTCAGCGTCTCACCGATGAACGACAACTCGCCCGCTGCGTAAGGCCCCTGGTTCACCTCGAAATACACCCGCACGCCGCGCGCGCTGGCCGGCACCGACTGCGCCGCCGCCGACACACCCGCATCGATCGCCCGCCAGATCTTCTGCGCGTCGCTCACACCGAGCAGCTCGCCCACCGTGAGCAAGACACGCCGCACGTCGGCATGGGTTCTGGGCTCCAGCGCCACCACCACAATACCCAGCGATCTCAGCCGCTCGCCGATGCGCGACGAGGTGGCCATGAGCACCACGTCGGGCCGCAACGCCACGATGGCCTCCACGTTCGGATCCAGCCCGCCGCCCACGGTGGGCAAGCGCCGCACACTGACCGGGTAATTGGAGTAGCGGTCCACGCCCACCAGCCGGTCGCAGCGACCGAGCTCACACACCGTTTCGGTGAGCGAGGGCAACAGGCTCACGATGCGCTGCGGCGCGGCCGGCAGCCGCACCACCACACCGCGGTCGTCGGTGGCCTGCACCGGCTGCGCGAAAGCAGTTGCCGCGGCGCCTGCCCACACCCACCGCAGCATGTGTCTTGCCAAACGCGCGGCCCACCAGCGGTTCATCGTGGCTCCTTGAGCGTGAGCGGCAGCCCCGCCGCCATGAAGGTGACGCGATCACAGCGGGCTGCCAGCGCCTGGTTCAGACGACCGAGAGCGTCCACAAAGGCGCGCACCTCGCGCCCGAGCGGAATCACCCCCAGTCCGATTTCGTTGCCCACCAGCACCAGCGGGCCACGCGCGCTGGTCACGGCGGCACACAGCGCCTCGGTGGCCGCGATCACGCCTGTCTCATCCAGGGCGCTGGCCGGGTGCAGCGGCATCAGCAGGTTGGTGAGCCACAGCGTCAGGCAGTCCACCACCAGCAGCACGCTGGGCGCACTGTGCTCACGCAGTGCTTCGGCCAGGGCCACCGGTTCTTCCAGCGTGGCCAGGCCGGGCACGCGCTCGGCGCGGTCGACCCGATGGCGCTCGATGCGCGAACGCATCTCGGCGTCGGCCGCGGTGGCGGTGGCGATCAGCAGCGCGCGGTGTGTGGGCGCGGCGGCCAGCCAGTCGGCCGCCAGCGTCTCGGCGCGGCGTGACTTGCCGCTGCGCTGGCCGCCCAGAATGAGTTCGCTGCGCACCCGTTCAACCATGGCGGTCCATCCAGTCCAGCACGATGCGGTGCAGCTGCTCCACCCCGTCGGTCAGTGCCGCCGGACCGGGTTGCAGGATGTCGGCCGACTTGATCTCGAACAGCTGGCCGCTGAGCACCGCCGGCACGTCCTGCCAGCCCGGTCTGGCCGCCACTTTTTCGGGCCGGAATTTTTTGCCGCACCAGGAGCCGATCACGATGTCGGGCGCACGGCGCGCGATTTCAAGCGGGTCGGCGATGATGCGCGCCTTGCCCAGCGGCTCGCGCGCCAGCTCGGGAAACACATCGTCGCCCCCCGCAATGCCCAGCAGCTCCGACACCCAGCGGATGGCGCTGATCGGTGGCTCGTCCCATTCCTCGAAATACACGCGCGGGCGCCGCTTGCCCGCGACCTGCTGCGCACGCACCGCCGCCTCGATCTGCGCCAACCGATCGCGCATGTCAACCATCTGCGCCAAGCCTTCGTCGGCACAGCCCACCAGCGCCGCCACCTGGAACAGCATGGAAAAAATGCCGTCCACGCTGCGCTGGTTGAACACCGTGACCTGAACCCCAGCGCGGATCAGCGCCGCCGCGATGTCGGCCTGCAGGTCGGAAAAACCGAACACACAATCGGGCTGCAAGGCCAGGATCTTGTCGATCTTGGCGCTGATGAACGCGCTGACCTTGGGCTTCTCTTCGCGCGCTCGGCGTGGGCGCACCGTGTAACCCGAGATGCCCACAATGCGCGCCTCCTGCCCCAGCCGATACAGCCACTCGGTGGTTTCCTCGGTGAGGCAGACGATGCGCTGCGGGCCGGGACGCTGGGTCATGACAAGGTCTCCTGGCCGAACAAGGCCGCTGTCGCCGCCAGGTTCGAGGCAAACCAGGCGTGGAAATAACTCGCGCGCAGGGCGTCGCGCTGGTACACCGCCTCGCCCACCGCAGTGGCCCCACCACGGACCGACTCGGTGTGCAATGCAGGCGCCAGTGGGGTCTCGCAGCGCGAGCAATGAAAGCTGTGGCCGCGCAGCGTGCCGGCGACCAGGCCCAGCTGGTGCGGCCCCAGCGCCGCCAGCCGCTCACCCATGCGCACCCGCCCCGGCAGCAGGCCCCAGCCGGCGTGGGCCTGACCGTGGCGGTCGATCAGCTGGTCGAACAACACCATCAGCCCGCCACACTCGGCCCACACCGCGCGCCCGGCCTGCACGTGGGCGCGCAGGCTGTCGCGGCTGGCCTCGTTGCGCGCGAGCACCGCCGCATGGTGCTCGGGGTAACCGCCGGGCAGCCAGGCCGCGTCGCAGGCGGGCAGCGGCTCGTTGACGAGGGGCGAGAAAAAAACCAGCTCGGCACCAAGCGCGCGCAGCGCATCGAGGTTGGCCGGGTAGATGAAGTTGAACGCGGCATCGCGCGCCACCGCCACGGTGCGCCCGGCGAGCCGGCGTGGCGGGGGTGCCACGTTCACCGGTGCGGGGAAATCGACCGCCCAGGCCTGCCAGTCGGCAGCGTTCATGCGCCCCAGCGGTGTTTCGGCCAGCGCATCGGCTGCGGCGTCGAGCCGCGCAGACGCATCGGGCAACTCACCCGCGGGCGACAGACCCAGGTGGCGCTCGGACAGCGCACCGGCCGGGTTGCACCGCAGCGCGCCCAGCCAGGCCGGCGCATCACGCGCACCGAGCGAGTCCCGCAACATCTGCGCATGCACGTCGCCCGCGACGCGGTTCGCCAGCACACCGGCCCAGCGCAAGCTCGGGCGGAAATTCGACAGGCCAAACGCGAGCGCGCCGAAGGTGCCGGCCATGGCACTGGCGTCGATCACCGCCAGCAGCGGCAGGCCCAGGCGCTGCGCCAGATCGGCCGTGCTCGGCTCGCCATCGAACAGGCCCATCACGCCTTCGATGACGATCAGATCGGCCTCAAGCGAAGCGGCATGCAGCCGCGCGCGGATGTCGGCCTCGCCCGTCATCCACAGGTCGAGGTTGTGCACCGGCGCGCCGGTGGCCAGCGCCAGCCACAGCGGATCCAGAAAATCCGGCCCACACTTGAACGCCCGCACCCGCCGCCCCTGGCGGACGTGCAGCCGCGCCAGGGCAGCAGACACGGTGGTCTTGCCCTGGCCGGAGGCCGGGGCGGCGATCAGGAGGGTGGGGCAGGCGGACATCACACCATCAGAAGGCAACCCGCACGGCAGCGGTGAACGTGCGGCCGGCTTCGGGATAGATGCCGTTGGTCACGCCACTCACGCAGGTATAGGCCTGTGTGTAGTGGCTGCGGTCGAACAGGTTGCCAATGCCAAGAGAGAGTTCCACTTTGTCCCATTGGTACGCATACCGCACATCCATCGTGGCGTATGACGGCATGCGGCACTGGTTGGCCAAGTCGGGCTTTTGCGCGCCCACCCAGTTCAACCCCCCGGTCAGGCGATGACCGGCGGCAGGCGTCCAGTCGGCGCGCAGCGCCAGCGTCTGACGAGCGACCAGCGGCACATCCTTGCCCGCATAAGGACCCGATCGGAAGCTGGCTTGCCGCAAGGCCAGACGACCGCTCAAGCTCAGTTGACGATTCACCGTCCAGCCGCCGTCGAATTCAAGACCCTGGCGGCGCGTGGGGTCAAAGTTGATGTTGGCCCCCGGACCGAAGGGGCCCGGAGCTATCGGGTCGTACCCGATCTCGTCGGTCAGCGCGCTGCGATAAAGACGTGCTTCCAGCTTGTATGCTCCTTGCGCCCAGCGCACGCCGGCCTCGAGGTCTTTTGAGGTCTGGGGCCGAATCGCCAGGGATGGGTTCGTGAAGCTGAATTCGTCCGCATTGGCCAGGCGATAGCTGGTGCCCACACGAGCCCAGGCCGTCGTTGTCGGCAGCAGCGGCTGGCTGACACCCAGCTCCCAGGCATGCAGTCGGTCACCGAGGGTAGAGACGCTGAACCCGTCGTCCAGATCCTTGGCTATGCGTTCCGTGCGCCAGCCGGCGCTCAGCCTGGTACCGCCTTGCAGGGTCAGATCGTCCTTGATGTACCAGGCGCGCGACTTCTGGGTGGCCAGGGAACCGTAGGCGCCTAGCACATCGCGCTCCCAACGACCGTAGTCGTATCCCACCACAAACGCGTTGGTGTAAAAGCCCCATTTTTTTGTGTGACGGGCGCGCAATGCCAGCTGGGTGGCATCCACGTCGTACTCATAGAAGTTGCTGCGCAGACCTTTTTCACGCCAACCCGCATCGCCGGCCAAGGTCCAGTCCGACACCACCGCCTCGGCGAAGACGCGGCTGCGTTCATTGCGGATGCGCGCGAAATCGTTGGGCCGGTTGGTTTGCTTCGGGTTGGCCTGAAACTGCGCGGCGGACAAAGCCCCAGGCAATCCCGTATCCAGCGCGTCTTGGTCGTAACCCACGCCAACACGCAAAAAGTCGTTGGACCACTGCGCGGTCAGGCCACCAGCGTCGGTTTCGGAACGAAAGTTGTCCCGATGCCCGTCGGTGTCCCTTTTCTGTCCATTGAGGTCCAAAGAAAACCCACCCGCAGCCACGGTTGCATTCGCGCGCACTTCACGCAAGCGGTTGGAGCCGGCACCGGCGTAGACCGATGCCCCGCTATGTCGCGTCTTGCCCGCACCGGCCTTGGTGGTGATGACGATCACACCCCCTGTGGCGCCCTCGCCGTACAGCACAGCCCCGTTGCCACGCAACACCTCGATGCGTTCCACGCTGTCGATGGAAATGCCCGCCAGACGCGTGCCCCCCAGATCGCCTTCGTTCAAACGTATGCCATCCAGCACGATCACCTGGTTGCTGCTTGACGTGCTGCCAAACCCGCGCAAATCCAGGCTGTAGTCGCCGCCACCGTAAAGGTCAAGACGTCCAGGCACTGCGAGCAGCCGCATGATGGCCTCGTTGACGGTGGTCGCACCGGCTGCGCGAATCGCATCGGCAGTGATGACACTCACACCAAAGGGCAGCGAGGCCGCCTCCTCGGTGAAACGGGTGGCCGTCACCACGGTTTCAGGCAAGGATTGGGCGTGGGAGAGCGTGGCCAGAACGGCCAGAGGAAGCGCGGCGAGTGGCGCGCGCAGGTTGCGGGTTTTCATGAAGAAGCAGACACAGAGAGGTTGCCCTCGCCGTCTTCCCCGACAGCGCATGGGCGTCACGGCGGCGCGCCTTTGCAGACGCACCACCACCGTGTTGGCCGGTATCCGGGCTGGCAGAGCGACCGCCATCACCTTCCCAGACGCGCAAAGCGCCCAGTGGTTGATGGATGGCGGAGGAGGCGTCCGAAGGGATTCGGGCGCCCCGTCTGCTTACCGTTGCGGGGGCAGCGCAGGTTAGGCAAGGTCCGGCTGAACCTGTCCCTCCTGCTTCCCGTTGAACTGCGGCCTGAGAACCAGGCCACGAGCACCAACGGGGCCAATTGTAAGCTTGCGTTGCTGGCCGCAACCCTACAATGACCGGTTACCAGCGTCTCACCATGGCCGACACCAATCACCTAGACCAGATCGCCGAACGTGTGGAGCGGCTGCTGCTGCGCCACGACGAACTGCAACGCACCAACGCGCTGCTGCACGAGCAACTGCAGGCGCTGCAGAGCGAGCGCGACTCGCTGAAATCGCGGTTGAACGCAGCACGGGCCCGCATCGACGCCCTGCTCGACCGCCTGCCCGCCAACGGCCCTGCCTCGCCCGGAGACGACGCATGAACACCACCGCAACGGCCAAACAGATCGAGGTCCAGATCATGGGCCAGAGCTACCTGCTCGCCTGCCCACCGGGCGGTGAGTCGGCACTGCTTGATGCGGTGGAGCGGGTGGACACCGCCATGTGCCGCATCCGCGATGCGGGCAAGGTGAAGGCGCGCGACCGGATTGCGGTGCTGGCCTCGCTCAACCTGGCTTTCGAGCTGTCGCAGATGGAGTCCGACCGCCTGCGCGGTGGTGCCGAAACCGCCGCTCCGGTCACGGCACTCACCGACGGCGCACGCCCGAGCGACCCCGCCAGCCAGGCGCGCATGGACGACCTGGTCCGGCGTCTGGACAACGCGCTGGGCAACGACGGCCAGTTGCTCTGAATCGGCTGCGTCCGCCGCCGGTCTGCGCGCAGCGGTTTCTCTCAAGCCCAGCCCATATGCGGGGTACGCCGGGGCCTACAATCTCTCTGGTCTGCAGTGCATGCCGGGCTTAATATTTCCTTGAACCAATGCTCATTGAGCACGGGCTTGGTACATTGCCTGACTGGTGTGAGCATCTCGCGTCAGATGAACCCGATGTCAGGCTGCCCTCGCCCACCTGAACCCCCGGTTCAGGATGACGGTCCGGTGGCACTTGCAGACACCTTATTGGGCTCCCCCCCCTGCGCCACTTTGCGGCTTCCCTCGCTCCGGCGGGAGGGAGGACGTGGCTGGTGACCCGGCAAAGCCGGCTCCACGGCCACCCTCGGCAGACTCCTTCGCCATCCCCGCATCATCCCTGTGCCGCTTGACGGTTTTCCCTTTTTCCTGCAGCGGGAAAACGCGGCCTGTCGTCTGGTCGAACAGGTCCCACGGACACCCTGAATCACGCCTCCGCCCATGATCCTCGAACCTCTGCTGATTGTTGAACTGACCGTGCTCGGTCTGTGCACCGGTTTTCTGGCCGGGTTGCTGGGCATCGGCGGCGGCATGATCATGGTGCCCTTCATCACCATCATCCTCAGCGGCCGCGGTGTCGCGCCCGATCTGGCGGTGAAGATGGCCATTGCCACCTCCATGGCAACCATCATCTTCACCTCGCTCTCCAGCGTGCGCGCCCACCACAAGCGCGGCGCGGTGCGCTGGGACATCGTCAAACGCCTGGCCCCCGGCATTGTGCTGGGCGCGGCACTGGCCAGCCTGGGCGTTTTTTCTTTGCTCAAGGGCGCATCGCTGGCGTTGGTGTTCGCCGGTTTTGTCGGCTTCTCGGCCACCCAGATGCTGCTCAACAAAAAGCCCCTGCCCCACCGCACCTTGCCCGGTACCGCGGGTCAGCTCGGCGCCGGCACGGTGATCGGTTTTCTCTCTGGTCTGGTGGGCGCCGGCGGCGGCTTTGTGAGCGTGCCCTTCATGACCTGGTGCAACGTGGCGATCCACAACGCGGTGGCCACCAGTGCGGCGCTGGGTTTCCCGATCGCGCTGGCCAATGGGCTGGGTTACCTGATTGCCGGCCAGGGTGTCGCGGGCCTGCCCCCGGGCGCGATCGGCTACGTCTACCTGCCGGCATTGGGCGTGATCGCCTGCGCCAGCGTGCTGATGGCGCCGCTGGGTGTGAAGGCGGCCCACGCCTTGCCGGTGGCCACACTCAAACGGGTGTTTGCCACCATCCTCTACCTGCTGGCCGCGTACATGATCTACAAGGGCGTCTCGATGTGAGTCCCCGCACGGCGTTGGCTCGGCGGTGAAAGGCCACCCGGGTGCGCGGCATCAGCCGTGCAAAGGCCGCGCCGAAACCACCACGCCATCCTCGTCCGCGTACAGCCAGTCACCGGGCCGCACCCAGACACCCTGCAACTGCACCGCCACGTCGCGCTGGCCTTCGTTGCGTTTCTCAGTCGGCAGCGGAATGGCCGCAAGCGCCCGGATGCCAGTGTTGCACTGCGCAAGCTCGGCCACATCGCGCACACAGCCATCGATCACCACACCGGCCCAGCCGTTGCGCGCCGCCGAAGCACCCAGGTTGCCGCCGAGCAGCGCGCGCCGCAATGAAGCACCGCCGTCCACCACCAGCACCCGGCCCTCGCCCGGGCCGTCCACCGCCGCCTTCACCAGCGTGTTGTCTTCGAAGCATTTGACGGTGCTCACCGGTCCGGCAAAACGGCGCTGCGCACCGAAATCGCGGAACACCGGGGGCAGCACACGGAAGGCGCCCGAGCTGTCGTTCTTGTGGACATCACACAGGTCGCAGGTGGCAATTTCTGACATGGCAAACGGTCTTCAGCGGTTGGGTTGGGGGCATGGCTTCCCGCCCATTTTGACGCCGCTTGCAGCGACTGCTTCACCGCGACGGCAACGGCGGCTGCACCACCTTGCGCGAGAGTGTTGTTTTCCGCGCCACGGGCCGCGGTTTCCCCTGCGAAAACACAGCAAAAAACGCATGTGCTCCCTTGGAATGCGTGGGCAAGTCCTTTAGCATCCGAAACACCGGTTGTCGAGCGCGTTTGATGGCCGGGGAACATTCCACTTCTAGAAGGAAATCCAACCATGGCAACTGCAAAAAAAGCCCCCGCGAAAAAAGCGGCTCCCGCGAAGAAAGCCGCTCCGGCAGCGAAGAAGGCCGCACCGGCTAAGAAAGCGCCTGCGGCCAAGACGGCGCCGGCGGCCAAGAAGGCCGCTCCGGCAGCGAAGAAGGCGGCTCCGGCCAAAAAGGCGGCTCCCGCGAAAAAAGCAGCTCCAGCCAAGAAGCGCACGCCCAACGCCTCGTTCATGAAGGCCATGACCCCGAGCGCCGCCCTGGCCGCGATCGTGGGCGCCAACCCGCTGCCGCGCACCGAGGTGACCAAGCAGGTATGGGTCTACATCAAGAAGCACAACCTGCAGGATGCCGTCAACCGCCGCATGATCAACGCCGACGCCAAACTGAAGGAGATCTTCAAGAAGGCACAGGCGTCCATGTTCGAGATGACCAAGATGATCAACGAACACCTGAAGTGATCGTTGCACCGGCCGGGCGAAATCCCCGGCCGATTCGCAAAAGCCGGCCCTGCCGGCTTTTTTTTCGCCACAGCAAACACCGTCCGGCGCTGCGCACCGGGCGGCCCGGGTTTTCGCGCACACTCCATGGCCATGAAGATCTTGCTTGCCGAAGACGACCACGTGCTGGGCAACGGCATCGAACGCGGCCTGCGCATGGCCGGTTTCACGGTCGACTGGGTGCACGATGGGGTGGCGGCCGAGACGGCGCTGCGAGCGCAGGAATACGATCTGCTGCTGCTCGACATCGGTCTGCCGGGCAAAGATGGCCTGCAACTGCTGCAATGGCTGCGCGGCCAACAGAGCGCGGTGGCGGTGCTGGTGGTCTCGGCGCACGATGCGGTGAGCGATCGAGTGGCGGGCCTGAACCTCGGCGCCGACGACTACCTCATCAAGCCGTTCGATCTGGACGAGCTCATCGCCCGCGTCCATGCGCTGGGACGGCGGCGCAGCGGCCGCTCTCAGCCCGAGATACAGCTCGGCCGGCTGCTGGTGCGCCCGCTCAAACGCGAGGCGCTGCTCGACGGTGAGTCGCTGCCACTGGCCGCGCGCGAATTCGATCTGTTGCTGGTGCTGATCGAACGTCCGGGCACGGTGCTCTCGCGCGAGCAGCTGGAAAACCGCCTCTACGGCTGGCAGGATGAAGTGGCCAGCAACGCGGTGGAGGTCCACTTGCACCACCTGCGCAAAAAACTGGGCGCCGCCTGGATCCGCAACGTGCGCGGCGTGGGCTACCAGCTGGTCGAGGCATAGCCGACCGCGAACGCCGGCCGGTGCCAGTGCGTCAGGACCAACGGCGGGTGCAAGCAACGGCGGCGCTTTCTGCCCACGCCCAGGCCGCTTCAGCCTCATCTTCAAAAACAACGGCCCCGACATGGCTGAAACCAATCGTCAGCGTGTACCGGAACGCCTGGTGCAACCGGATCCGGAGAACGGACTCAACAGCAGCGGTCTGGGCCTGGCCATCACGGCGCACATCGCCCAACAGAACGGGGGCTGCTGACCTTGGCCAGCAGCCCCCCGGGCCTGGGTGTGCGCATCGCATTTAGCGCACACCCAGCGGTTTCGGCGTCGCCCGACCGGGCGAGCGCTGCAACTCAGCCGCCGTTGGAACGGCGCGACCCGACCAGCTCGGCACGCACTTCGGCACGCGTCTTGCTCTGAGCCTGCAACGGCTGCGCGTAGCGGCTGGGGTAGAGCTGCTTGAACGTGGCGCCGGTTTCGCCGTTGGCCACCAGGTCGCCGTTGCGCACCGCTTGCGCCAGTTCGGCTTTCACATCGGCACGGGTCTTGGGCGCGGCGGAATCGGCGTATGGGACCAACGCAATGGCCTTGTACGTGACGCCGGTTTCGCCATTGGCGAACAGGTCCCCGTTGCGTGCAGCTTCGGCAAGCTCGGCCTTCACCTCGGCGCGGGTCATGCCAACAGCGACCGGCTGCGCGTAGCGGCTGGGGTAGAGCTGCTTGAACGTGGCGCCGGTTTCGCCGTTGGCCACCAGGTCGCCGTTGCGCACCGCTTGCGCCAGTTCGGCTTTCACATCGGCACGGGTCTTGGGCGCGGCGGAATCGGCGGCCAGGGCATGGCCGGCAGCCAGGGTGGACAGAGCGATGGCAACAACAGAGAGGCGGGTTTTCATGACAATTTCCTTTGGAAGGGTTGAACATGCCGATCGGTCCATGGTGTGGTCTGACCGGCTTCGATGCGTCTGCGGAGGGGTTTGCATGCATCGATGGGTTGAACTGTAAAATTTCTGAATCAGAAGAGAAATAGCACTCAGAAGACTGGTGTGTTTCTAATTTAGGAATAATCCATCTCTTTTGATTCGGGTTAACCCGTTCAAGGAGCGTTTCCATGGACCGTCTGGCCTCGATGCGGGTTTTCCAGAAAGTGATCGACGAAGGCGGTTTTGCGGCCGCGGCGCGTGCACTGGACATGTCGCCCCCCGTGGTCACCCGGCTGGTCGCCGATCTCGAACACCACCTGGGCACACGCCTGCTGCACCGCACCACCCGCCGGGTGTCGCTCACCGACGCTGGCGAGACCTACCTGGACCGGGTGCGCGTGATCCTGCAGGAACTGGACGAAGCGCACGCACTGGTGAGCTCGCAGACCAGCGAGCTCGCGGGCGTGCTGCGTTTGCTGGCGCCACCGGTGCTCGCCACCCACGTGCTTGCGCCACTGGTCGGCGGTTTCCGCCAGGCCTATCCCAAGATCCGGCTCGACATCGAGGTGGAATCGCACCGCGAACCGCCGATCGAGGACTACGACATCACGCTCCTGGGGACCCAGGCCTCGTTCGACGCCAACGTGATCGCGCGCAAGGTGCTCTCCAGCATCACCGTGCTGCTGGCGTCGCCCGACTACCTGCGGCGCAGGGGCACGCCCGCACAGCCCGAGGACCTGGCGCAGCACGACTGCCTGCGGCTCAAGCCCGCAGCTGGCCGCAGCCGCGGCTGGCGCCTGCAGCACGAGACGGACGGGGCGCGCCTGGTCGACATCGAGGTGCAACCGGTGCTGTGGTCCAACCACATCGACACGCTGATGCACGCGGCACTGGACGGCGCCGGCATCACCGCCTCCACGATCGAACTGGCCGCGCCACTGATCCAAAACGGGGATCTGGTCCGCGTGCTAGCCCCCTGGATCACCGACCGCCTCACCCTGTACGCGGCCCTGCCCAGCCGCAAGTTCATGCCCCGCCGCACCGAGGTGTTTCTGGACTACCTCATCGAGCAGACGCGGGCGCGGGTGGACAGCGCGCTGGCCACCTGCCGCTCGTGCTAATGCACACCGTTACACAAAAAGACTGGCGGCCTCAACCCCGTTGACGCCCCTGGTGCGTTTCAGCAGGCTCCACCCATTTTTTTCTGGAGCCCGCATGAAAACCCTACTCACCTTTCGCCTTGCCCTGCCCCTGGCCGCCGCGCTCGCAGCGCTGGCCACCCTGCCCGCCCAGGCCGTGGGCCGCCTCACCGACATCCAGGTGATCGACCGCGAAAGCGGCGAGGTGCTGCCGGTCTACCGGCATCGGGGCGAACACTGGGTAGCCGGGCGCAGCGGCACACGCTACGCCGTGGCGTTGCGCAACACCAGCGCGGACCGCGTGCTCGGTGTGGTGTCGGTCGACGGGGTGAACGTGGTCTCGGGCGAGACCGCCGCGCTGAACCAGACCGGCTACGTGCTCGGGCCCTGGCAAAGTTTCCAGGTGATCGGCTGGCGCAAGAGCGGCAGCGAGATCGCTGCGTTTCACTTCACCGCCTCGCCCGCGTCCTACGCCGAACGCACCGGCCGCCCGGCCAACGTCGGCGTGATCGGTGTGGCGCTGTTCCGCGAAAAACTGGCACCGTCGCCGGTGCTGCTGCCCCGGTCACGCACTGGCCCGATGGACAGCGAGGGCGCCGATGCGGCGGCGGAGTCCCGCGCCGAGCGGATTGCACCGCAGGCCAAGTCGGCGGCCAGCGCCGGCCAGGCTGCCGATGCACCCGACGAAACACCCCTGGCCGCACGCCGCATGGCGCCCGCCGTCCCGGCCCCCCGACTGGGCACCGGCCACGGCGCGCGCGAGGAGGACCGGGTGGGGCAGACCAGCTTCGAGCGGCGCAGCGAACGGCCCGACGAGATCGTGCGGATCCGCTACGACAGCCTGGAGAACCTGGTGGCCATGGGCATCGTCCCCGCACGCCCGATGCCACCGCGGCCCGATCCGTTTCCAGAGCCTGCCTCCCCCCGTTACGTGCCCGATCCATCCTGAGCGTGTCCGCCGTCGCCACGGCCAGCTGGTCTCCCATAATCCGGCGCATGGACGCGAGCGCCGAACCCAGCGACGGGCACCTGATGCAGGCCTACGCGGCCGGCGACGCGCGCGCGTTCGAGACCCTGTACGACCGCCATGCCCTGGCGGTGTGGCGTTTTGTGTTGCGCAGCGTGCAACAGCGCGAACTCGCCGACGAGCTGGTGCAGGACGTGTGGTTCAGCGTGGTGCGCCAGGCCGCACGCTACGAACCGCGGGCGCGTTTTCGGACCTGGCTGTTCACCCTGGCCCACCACCGTGTGGTGGACCACTGGCGCCGCCACCGGCCACATGCCAGCCTCGATGCCGAGACCGAAGACGGCTCGGCGCTGGCCGATGTGCTGGCCACCGAATCGGGCTTCGGGCCCGAGCGGGCGCTGGACTCGCGCGAGCAGGCCCAGGCCCTGCTCGACGCGCTGGCGGCGTTGCCCGCGCTGCAGCGCGAGGCGTTTCTGCTGCAGGCCGAAGCGGGCCTGAGCGTGGCCGAGATCGCACAGGCCACCGACGTCACCCTGGAGACCGCCAAGAGCCGGCTGCGTTACGCCCGCGCCCGCTTGCGCGCCACCCTGGAGGCCTTTGCATGAACCGCCCCAACCCGCCGGGCGCCACCGGTGAAAACGACCCCCTGCTGCGCCGCTACCACGAGGCCAACGCGCTCGACGCCGCGCGGCCGGCACCCGAACTGCGCGCCGCGGTGCTGGCCCAGGCGCGGGCACACACCAGCCGCCCCGGCCAAGACAGCTCCCGAGACCGGCCCGCAGCCAACGACCCGCAATGGCGCTGGCGCGCCCTGGGCAGCCTGGCGGTGCTCGGCTTGGTGGGGCTGCTGGTGCTGCAGTTCGACCGCGGCAGCGAGACCGAGCGCGACACCGCGCTGGGCCACTCCAGCCCCGGCAAGGCGGCGCCGGCCGCCCCTGCGGAAGGCGCACCACCGACATCCCGTGGGCCCGGGTTGCCGGTCCAGGTCGCGCCTCCCGGCGGCGTGGCCACCGGCTCGGCCCCGCCGCCGCCACCGGCCCGCACGGCACCCAGCACGCCTGAGCCAGCGCCGCCAGCACGTTCGGCGCGCCCGGTGCCAGCCCCCACACGGTCCGAAGCCCCTGCATCACCCAGTCCCCGCCTGGAGGCCACGCGTCCCCCTGCAGCCCAGTCGCGGCACCCGGCCGAGCCGGGTGCGCCGCGTGCTGCGCCAGACCCCTTTCCCGACAACCAGAACGTGTCGGGCACCGCCCGCCCCAGCGCCGAACCCGAGGCGCTGGCGACGCCGGCACCTGGGGCACCACGGGCACGCAGTGACGCCCTGGCCGGCGACCGCACCGAACAGGCCGATGCACCGGCCCAGACCCGCTCTGCTGCGCCGGCCTTGGCACCCATGCCGGAGCGATCCGCGCCCGCTGGCGCCGCGCCGCGCATCGCGGAAGCCGCCAGTGCGGCCGACCGTGCCTTGCTGCTGGCCGTCGGGCAGGGCCGGATCGAAG
>CAYRIT010000072.1:0-16890 GCA_964424415.1 uncultured Hydrogenophaga sp. | reverse complement strand
CCGCAGCTGCTGCTGCTCGACGAACCGATGGCCGGCATGAACCTGGAGGAGAAGCAGGACATGAGCCGCTTCATCCTGGATGTGAACGACGAGTTCGGCACCACCATGGTGCTGATCGAGCACGACATGGGTGTGGTCATGGACATTTCCGACCGTGTGGTGGTACTCGACTACGGCAAGAAGATCGGAGACGGCACACCCGAAGAGGTGCGCAACAACGAAGACGTGATCAGCGCCTACCTGGGTACTTCACATTGATGGAACAGGCCATGGAACAGAACACCACCACCGATCGAGTGCAGCAGCGCCAGCCGAGGGCGCCGTGGAGCCGGTTTGGCCGGACCGCCAGCGCCGCCCCCACGAGGGGGGATGCGGCTGCACGCAGTGAGCAAGCAACGGGGGAGAGATAAGTCATGGCGTTTTTTCTAGAAACCCTGATCGGCGGTCTGATGGCCGGCATGCTGTATTCGCTGGTGGCACTCGGCTTCGTGCTGATCTACAAGGCCTCGGGCGTCTTCAACTTCGCCCAGGGCGCGATGGTGCTGTTCGCAGCACTGGCCATGGCGCGTTTCTCGGAATGGATTCCGGGTTGGACCGGCATCGACAACAAGGTGCTGGCCAACACCGTTGCCTTCGTGATCGCCGGCGCCTGCATGTTTGTCGTGGCCTGGCTGATCGAACGGCTGGTGCTGCGCCACCTGGTGAACCAGGAAGGCGCCACGCTGCTCATGGCCACGCTGGGCATCGCCTACTTTCTCGAAGGCCTGGGGCAGACCTTCTTTGGCAGCGACATCTACCCGATCGACATCGGCATGCCCAAGGACCCCATCTTTCTGTTCGACGCGGTGTTCCCGGGAGGCCTTCTGGTCAACCAGGAGGACGTGATCGCGGCCGCCATTGCCGCCGTCCTGGTGGCGACGCTGAGCGTGTTTTTCCAGAAAACCAAAACCGGTCGCGCGCTGCGCGCCGTGGCGGACGACCACCAGGCAGCCCAGTCCATCGGCATCCCGCTCAACCGCATCTGGGTGATCGTCTGGTGCGTGGCCGGCGTCGTGGCCCTGGTGGCCGGGATGATCTGGGGTTCCAAGCTGGGCGTGCAGTTCTCGCTCACCACCATCGCTCTGCGTGCGCTGCCCGTCGTCATTCTGGGCGGGCTGACCTCGGTGCCCGGCGCCATCATTGGCGGCCTGATCATCGGCGTGGGCGAGAAACTCTCCGAGGTCTATCTCGGCCCCTTCGTGGGCGGCGGTATCGAAATCTGGTTTGCCTATGTGCTGGCGCTGGTGTTCCTTCTCTTCAGGCCACAGGGCTTGTTCGGGGAAAAGATCATCGATCGCGTTTGAGCCATCACCAGAACCAAGGACACCCACCATGCTTTACCGCGAAAACGGCCAGTTCAAGACGAGCTACCGCTCCGACCAGCAGATTTTCCCGATCGCGCAGGACCGGATTGCGGTTGGCCTGATGTTGGCCGCAGCCTTCATCGCTGTGCCCCTGTTCGCCAGCGAATACCTCTACACCTCCATCCTGATCCCCTTCGTCATCATGTCGCTCGCCGCACTGGGCGTGAACATCCTGGCGGGCTACTGCGGCCAGATCTCGCTGGGTTCGGGGGCGTTCATGGCCGTGGGCGCTTACGGTGCCTACAACTTCTTCGTCCGCGTGCCAGGCATGCCTTTGATCCCCGCACTGATCCTTGGTGGTCTGTGCGCCATGGCCTTCGGCATCCTGTTCGGCCTGCCCAGCCTGCGCGTCAAGGGTCTGTACCTGGCGGTGGCCACGCTGGCGGCGCAGTTCTTCAGCGACTGGATGTTCCTGCGCATCCAGTGGCTCACGAACGATTCACCCTCGGGACAGGTGTCGGTCAGCCATCTCCAGGTGTTGGGCCTGGCACTCGACACGCCCATGGCGCGTTACCTGTTCTGTCTCTCGCTGCTGGTGGTCATTGCCTTGCTGGCAAAAAACCTGGTGCGCGGTGCCATCGGCCGTGAATGGATGGCCATTCGCGACATGGACGTCGCCGCCGCCGTGATCGGCATCCGACCGATGTACGCCAAGCTCAGCGCTTTTGCTGTGAGTTCCTTCATCATCGGCGTGGCCGGTGCGCTGTGGGCCTTCGTCCACCTGGGCTCCTGGGAGCCCGCAGCCTTCTCGGTGGATGTGTCGTTCCGGCTGCTTTTCATGGTGATCATTGGCGGCATGGGTTCAATCATGGGCAGCTTTTTTGGCGCCGGTTTCATCATTGTTCTGCCGATTGTGTTGAGCCGTCTCCTGCCCATGCTGGGTGGTTTGGTCGGCGTCGAGCTGTCCACCGCCACCGTGTCGCACGTCGAGCTCATGACCTTCGGTGGGTTGATCGTCTGGTTTCTCATCGTCGAACCCCACGGCCTGGCCAAGCTGTGGTCCATCGGCAAACAAAAACTCAGGCTCTGGCCGTTCCCGCACTGAGTGCCGCTCTCCCCGCTCCCCGTTCCCCCCGTGCTTCAACACTTTCATTCAAAGGAGACATCCATGAAGCTATCAAAACTTGTGGTCGCAGCCGCTGTCGTGGCCACCGGCGCCGTGTCGCTGAGCACCAGCGCCTTTGCGCAGGCCAAGGAGCAGTTCTTCCCGCTGCTGTCCTACCGCACCGGCCCCTACGCGCCCAACGGCACGCCGTGGGCCAATGGCAAGCAGGACTACCTGAAGATGATCAACGCCCGTGACGGCGGCATCAACGGCGTCAAGATCACCTTCGAAGAATGCGAAACCGGCTATGCCACCGACCGCGGTGTGGAGTGTTATGAGCGCCTGAAGGTCAAGCCGGGCGTCGCGATGATCGACCCACAATCTACCGGCATCACCTTCGCGCTGACGGAGAAGGCTCCGATCGACAAGATTCCTCTGCTGACCGTGGGCTACGGCCTGTCGATGTCGGCAGACGGCATGGCGTTCAAGTGGAACTTCGAAATGATGGGCAGCTACTGGACCGGCGCCGACATCATCATGCAGTCCATCGGCAAGTCGCTGGGTGGCATGGACAAACTGAAGGGCAAAAAAGTTGCGCTCGTGTACCACGACAGCCCGTTCGGCAAAGAACCCATTCCATTGCTGGAAGAGCGCTCCAAGATGCACGGCTTTGATCTGCAACTCTTGCCTGTGACGGCACCCGGCGTGGAGCAGAAAGCCACCTGGTTGCAGGTGCGCCAGAGCCGTCCCGACTATGTGCTGTTGTGGGGCTGGGGTGTGATGAACTCCACCGCCCTCAAAGAAGCCCAGGCCACCGGCTATCCGCGCGACAAGATGTACGGTGTCTGGTGGGCCGGTGCTGAACCGGATGTGCGCGACGTGGGTATGGGCGCCAAGGGCTACCACGCGCTGGCGCTCAATGGTTCGGGCAAGGACCAGAAGGTCATCCAGGACATCATGAAGTTTGTGCACGACAAGGGTCAGGGCACGGGTCCTAAGGATGAAGTCGGCTCGGTGTTGTACACCCGTGGCGTGATGATCCAGATGCTGGGCGTGGAAGCCGTGCGCCGTGCGCAGGAGCGCTTTGGCAAGGGCAAGGTCATGACCGGCGAACAAGTGCGCTGGGGCTTCGAGAACCTGAATCTCGACCAGAAGAAGGTGGATGCCATGGGCTTTGGCGGCATCATGCGCCCCGTCTCCACCAGCTGCGCCGACCACATGGGCTCGAGCTGGGCACGTATCCAGACCTGGGACGGTACCAAATGGAACATCGCTCCCGATTGGTTCCAGGGCGACGAGCAGATCTTGAAGCCGATGGTCAAAACCGCCGCTGACAAGTACATGGCCGACAAAAAGATGAAGCGCCGCGAGCCGGCCGACTGCCAGTCCTGATCGCATGAGCACCTGTTCCCGCAGGGCGGGCAGGTGCTGGCGGCTCGGCATGAGCCGCCAATCGTCAGGCCGGCGGCGCCGGCCTGACGATTGGCACGGAGAGAAAGCATATGGACCCCACAAACATCGTTCTGAACGTCAACGGCATCGAGGTCATCTACAACCACGTGATCCTGGTGCTCAAGGGCGTTTCGCTCACGGTCCCCGAAGGGGGGATCGTGGCCATCCTGGGGGGCAACGGCGCCGGCAAGACCACCACACTGCGCGCAGTGTCCAACCTGCTCAGGGGAGAACGGGGCGAAGTCACCAAGGGCAGCATCGAATATCTGGGCCAGCGCATCGAAAACCTCAGTCCGTCCGAACTGGTCAAGCGCGGCGTGGTGCAGGTGATGGAAGGCCGGCACTGCTTTGCCCACCTGACGATCGAGGAAAACCTGCTCACCGGCGCCTACACCCGCCGTGACAAGGGCGAGATCGCCGCCAATCTGGAGAAGGTCTACACCTACTTCCCGCGCCTGAAGACGCGCCGCGCCAGCCAGGCGGCCTACACCTCGGGCGGCGAGCAGCAGATGTGCGCCATCGGCCGCGCGCTGATGGCCAGCCCCGCGCTGGTGCTGCTGGACGAGCCCTCGATGGGCCTGGCGCCGCAGCTGGTGGAAGAGGTGTTCAACATCGTGCGCGATCTCAACACCAAAGAAAAAGTGACCTTCCTGCTGGCCGAACAGAACACCAACATGGCGCTGAAGTACGCCGACTACGGCTACATCATGGAAAGCGGCCGGGTGGTGATGGACGGTGTGGCGGCCGACCTGCGCAACAACGAGGACGTCAAAGAGTTCTATCTCGGCATGGGCGGCAGCGAGCGCAAGTCGTTCAAGGATGTGAAAAGTTACAAGCGCAGGAAAAGGTGGCTTGCCTGAGCAAGCCGCTTTTTCCGCGCTTGTGGTCCACCCCCCGCGCCGCCTGCGGCGTCACCCGGCCAGGGGACAACACCTGTGGCCTGTCAAAGCCAGTTCCGCGGTGTTCTTGAACCTGTCACCTCACTCGACTTTTTGTCGCCACCGTTATGACCGATTTTTTCGACGATCTGGAAATCCGATCCCCCGCCGAACGTGAGACGTCTCAGATGGCCGCGCTGCCCCGCCAGGTGGCCCATGCGCAGCAGCACAGCGTCGCGTTTGCCACCATCCTCCAGGGCGTGGATGCCCGCGACATCCACAGCCGCGCGGCGCTGGCGGCATTGCCGGTGACGCGCAAGCACGAGCTGCTGGAGCGGCAAAAGACGGCACGCGACAACGGAGGGGATGCGTTCGGCGGTTTTTCTGCGCTGGTGCGTGGCCGGACCATGTCGCGCATCTTCGCCAGCCCCGGTCCGATCTACGAGCCCGAAGGCAACAAGGCCGACTACTGGCGCACCGGGCGCGCCTTGTTCGCTGCCGGTTTTCGCGCCGGCGAGCTGGTGCACAACAGCTTCAGCTACCACATGACACCGGGCGCGTTCATCCTGGAAGCGGGTGCGATGGCCGTCGGTTGCACCGTGTTCCCGGCCGGCATCGGCCAGACCGAGCAGCAGCTCGAAGCCATCAGAGACCTGCGGCCCGACGCCTACACCGGCACGCCCAGCTTCTTGCGCATCCTGCTGGAAAAAGCCGCCGAGGCCGGGTCGGACATCGGCTGCATCAGCAAGGCCTCGGTCGGCGGCGAAGCCTGTCCGCCGAGCCTGACGGCCTGGTTCATGGAGCGGGACATCGAGGTCTACCAGACCTACGCCACCGCCGACCTGGGCCTGGTGGCCTACGAGACGGCGGCGCGCGAAGGGCTGGTGCTGGACGAGGGTGTGATCGTGGAGATCGTGCGCCCCGGCACCGGCGACCCGGTGCCCGAGGGCGAGGTGGGCGAACTGGTGGTGACCACGCTCAACCCGGCCTACCCGCTGATCCGCTTTGGCACCGGTGACCTCTCCGCCGTGTTGCCTGGCAACTGCCCCACCGGACGCACCGCACCGCGCATCAAAGGGTGGATGGGCCGCGCCGACCAGACCACCAAGGTCAAAGGCATGTTTGTCCACCCGGCCCAGGTGGCCGAGATCGCGCGCCGTTTCCCGCAAGTGCACAAGGCGCGGCTGGTGGTCAGCGGCGAAATGGCCAACGACCAGATGTGCCTGCAGGTGGAAACCAGCGCCGACACCGAGGGCCTGAGCGGGCAGATCGAGGCCGCTGTGCGCGAAGTGACCAAGCTGCGCTCGCAGGTGCAGCTGCTGCGCCCGGGCAGCCTGCCCAACGACGGCAAGGTGATCGAGGACGCGCGCAGCTACCGCTGAGTCGCGCGCACCACCGCTCAGGTGAGGTGGAAGCGCCCCATGTGGTGCGCGAGTTCCACCGCCGAGTGCACCCCCATCTTCTCGAAGATGTTGGCGCGGTGAAATTCCACTGTGCGCGGTGTGATGCCGAGGTGGTCGGCGATGTTCTTGTTGTAGTGGCCTTGCAGCAGCTGGTCGAGCACCTCGCGCTCGCGCACGCTCAGGCTGGCAACGGCCTGGCGCAGCCGCTGCTCCAGCCGCGCGTCGTCGCTGTGGATGCGGGCCAGCGCGGCCTCGACCTTGTCCACCAGCTCGTTGTCCTGAAACGGTTTTTCCAGAAAATCCCAGGCGCCGTTCTTCACCGCCAGCACCGCCATGCTCACATCGCCATGGCCGGTGAGAAACAGCACCGGCCAGGGGCAGGCCAGGCCCTTGAGTGCCTCGAAGGTGGCCAGACCCGAGAGCGGCTCCATGCGGATGTCGAGCAGCACCACCGCGGGCGACCAAGCGCCACCTTGCGCGCGCACACCGTCCAGAAACACCTGCCCCGAGGCCCAGGCCTGCACCGCGTGGCCGCGCGAGTCGAACAGCCAGGCCAGCGCGTCCCGGAAGTCGGGATCGTCGTCAACCACATGGATGGCGGGGTGTGCAGGGCTCATGGACAGGGGCGGTGTGAGGCGCGGCCACAGACCGCGTGGTGGGCCCATGGCGGCGCAGGCCACAAGGGCCGCAGGCCGGTGGTGGGCGGCCGGCCGTAGTGTGCCTCAGCCGGGCGCGTGCCCGTCACCGCCGGCCGCCAGCGAGGCGCCGATGCGGGACACCTCGCGCACCAGCAGGTCGAGGTCGTCAAAGCGGGTGCGGTGGTTGGTGATGTTGACCCGGATCGCGGTCTTGCCGTGCAGCACGGTGGTCGAGGGCGCGGCAATGCCTTGCAGCTGCAGCTGGATCACGATCTCGTCGTTGAGCCGGTCCAGCGCCTCAGGCGAGAACGCGGGTGCGAGGTAGCGAAAGCAGCAGATGTTCATCGCCACCGGCGCGAGCAGCTCCAGGTGCTGGTGCGCCGCGACCAGATCGGCCAGGTGGCTGGCCTGCTCGCAGTTGCGCGTGATCAGCTGTCCGAGTTTGTCGGTGCCGTGCTCGGCCAGCTGGGTCCAGATCTTGAGCGCGCGAAAACCGCGCGAGAGCTCCGGCCCGTATTCGACCGGCCAGGGGTTGCCGGCGGCCAGTCCCCGGTCTGCGCCCTTGAGGTAATCGGGTCGCTCGGAGAAGGCGCGGCGGTGGTCAACCTCCGATCGCATCAGGACAAAACCGGCGTCGTAGTTGACGTGCATCCACTTGTGGAAATCGAAGGCCAGCGAGTCGGCGCGCTTGAGGCCGGAGAGGCGCGGGCGGATGCGCTCGCTCAGCACGCCGGAGGCGCCGAACGCGCCATCCACGTGCAGCCAGAGTTTCTCGTGCGCGGCAAGATCGGCCAGGGCTTCGAGGTCGTCGATCGCACCGACGTTGACCGCACCGGCGGTGCCCACGATCAGGAACGGATCGAGGCCGGCGGCGCGGTCGGCGGCGATGGCTTGCTTCAGAGCCTCGACATCGATCTCGAAGCGCTCGTTGACCGCGATCTTGCGCAGCGCATCGGCGCCCAGACCCAGGATGTCAAACGCACGCGCCACACAAGAATGGGTTTGTGTCGAGGTGTAGCCGATCAACTTGGCACCACCCACGCCGCTCTTGCGCGGCGCGAAACCCAGGTGGCGGTCGCGCGCGGTTTTCAGCGCCACCACGGTGGCGATCGAGGTGCCTGAAACCACCAGGCCGCTCGCGTCCTCGGGAAATTCGAACAGCTCGCGGCACCAGCGCACCACCTGTTTTTCAACGTACATCGCGCCGTGGTCGCGTCCGCCCAGGTTGGCGTTCATCGCGGCCGCGGCGATGTCGGCGATCAGGTTGCCCGGTGTGCCCGAGCCATGGACCCAGCCAAAAAAGCGCGGGTGGGTGTTGCCCACCCCATAGGGCAGCAGCGCCTCGATGCGATGCTGCACCGCCACCGGCCCCAGGCCCTGGCTGGGCAGCGCCGATTGCAGCGACTGCTTGAGCTCGGCCGGCACCTCGGTCCAGACCCGGCCTTCGCGGGCGCGCGCCATCTTGTCGACCGCGGCGTCCACCATCTTGTGGGCCAGCGCGCGGAATTCTTGCCAGTCGGCCGGGTCGAGGCACTGGTCGGGTGGCAGGGGGATAGCGGGCATGTGGTGTCCAGGAAACGGGTGGGAGGGGAGGCGCTCAGGCTTCGGCCAGCGCGGCGCGCACGATGCGCCCGATCAGCACACAGTCGGCGTCGGTCAGCGTCAGCGTGATGCGCATGTCACACAGACCGGCCATCAACGGCAGCGACGCCGGCAGGTCCTGCGCCTGGCGCAGGTAGCGCCAGTGGGTGTAATTGCTGGTGAAGCCCTGTGGTTCGCTGTGACCAAACCACTTGATGTGCAGGCCGCGGCGGTCACAACCGGCGAGGAAACGCCCGATGCGCTCGGCGCTCAGGTCCAGCGTGAACTGGATCGAGCTGGCGACGAACTCTTCGCGGGGATCGCGCGCGGGCACCGTGAGCTGCGGCAGGCCGTGCAGCGCCTGCTCCAGCCTGGCGTAGAGCGCGTTCCAGGCGGCGGCGCGGCGCGGCATGTCGGCCAGTTGCGGGCGCAGCATGGCCGCGGCGTGGCTGGACATGCGCATGCTGAAGTTCGGGGTGGCGTAGCGCCAGCGATCGAACACCGCGTCCGCCGGGCGGGCCAGGTGCTGGCGGTACAGCATGTAGCTGCCGGAGAACAGGATCGCCTGGGCACAGACGTCTTCGTCGTCGGTCACCAGCAGGCCGCCTTCGCCCGAGTTGATGTGCTTGTAGGTCTGGGTGCTGTAGCAGCCGATCTTGCCCCAGGTGCCGCTGGCGCGGCCGTCCCAGCGCGCGCCCATGGTGTGCGCGCAATCTTCCACCACCGCGATGCCGTGCGCGTCGCAGATCGCGCGCACCGCCTGCATGTCGGTGATGTGGCCGCGCATGTGCGAGATCAGGAACACGCGCGCGCCGGAGCTCGCCGCCTTGCGCTCCAGATCGGCCAGGTCGGTGGTGTAGCCGGCCGTGGTCTCCACCAGCACCGGGTCGGCGCCGGCGTGGGCGATCGCGCCGGGCACCGGCGCCAGCGTGAAGGTGCTGGTGAGCACCTTGTCGCCCGGCAGCACACCCAGCGTCTTGAGTGCCACAAACAGGGTGGCGCCGCAGGAGCTCATGGCCACGCAGTATTTCGCGCCCACATAGGCCGCGTACTCCTGCTCCAGCAGCGAGGGCTCGGGCGCGCTGCCGCCGGTTTCACCGTAGCGGTGCAGGCGGCCGCTGCGCATCAGCTCGACCGCGCGGGCGATGCCGGCCTCGGGAATCGGCTCGGGCTGGCTCAGGTCCTTGCCGAACCAGAGGTCATCGACAGCGGCCGGTGGGTGCGCGGTGGAGTGGTTCATCAGGTTGTGTCCCGGGTGCTCGGCTGGGGTGTTCAGGTGTTGTGCTGGTGGCCGCCCAGCGTGCCCAGCTCGAAAGTTTCGTCAGGGTAGTACTTCTTCAGACGGATGTCGCCGGTGCGGGCGTGGCCTTCCATGCCTTCGAGCCGCGAAATCCGCGCCGCCACCTGGCCGACTTCGCGCGAGGCCGCACGGTCCAGCCGCTGCCAGGTCACGGTCTTGATGAACTTGCCCACCGACAGGCCACCCGAATACCGCGCAGCCCCCTTGGTCGGCAGGATGTGGTTGGGGCCGGCACACTTGTCGCCGTAGGCCACCGTGGTTTCCTCGCCGAGGAACAGCGAGCCGTAGTTGGTCAGCTTGTCGAGCCACCAGTCAAGGTCTTGTGCCAGCACCTGCAGGTGCTCACACGCGTAACGGTCGCTCACTTCCACCGCCTCTTCGCGGCTGTCGCAGACAACCACCTCGGCGTAATCGCGCCAGGCCACGGTGGCGGCCTTGCGCGCCAGCTCGGGCAAGGCCTCGATCAGCGCCGGCACGCGGGCGATCACCGCTTCACCCAGGGCGCGCGAGGTGGTGATGAGCCACACCGGCGAATCGAAACCGTGTTCGGCCTGGCCCACCAGATCGGTCGCGACGATATCGGGGTCGGCGGTTTCGTCCGCAATGATGGCGGACTCGGTGGGGCCGGCGACCACGTCTATGCCGATGCGGCCAAACAGGGTGCGCTTGGCTTCGGCCACAAAACGGTTGCCCGGGCCAACGATCACATCGGCGCTGTGGCCGGTGAACAGACCGAACGCCATCGAGGCCACCGCCTGCACACCGCCCAGCGCCAGCACCGTGTCGGCGCCGCAGAGCTGCATCGCGTACAGGATGGCCGGGTTGACGCCGGCGTCCTTGTGCGCCGGCGAGGTCGCCACGATGTGTTTCACGCCGGCCACCTTGGCGGTGCCCACGCTCATCACCGCGCTGGCCGCGTGGGCGTAACGCCCGCCCGGCACATAGCAGCCGGCGGTGCCCACCGGAATCAGCTTCTGGCCGGCGATCAGTCCCGGGCGCAGCTCGCTCTGGAACTCGTGCAGCGAATCGCGCTGCAGCTGGGCAAAACCACAGACGCGATCGCGGGCGTAGCGGATGTCGGACTTCACGCCCTCGGACAGGCTGCGCTCGGCCTTGGCGAACGCGTCGGCGCCCAGCACGATGTCGCCCTGCCAGCCATCGAAATCGTGCGCATAGCGGCGCACCACCTCTTCGCCACCGGCCTGGATCTCGGCCAGCATGCGCTGCACCGTGGCGCCGGTCTCAAGGTCGATCTTCTCCAGCGGAGGATCGGATTTTTTCAGGTACTGGGCCATGGCATTTCCTTTGAACGGGGGGGTCGAAAAACCCAATTGGGTGAGGCAGTGGGGCGATCGTAGGTGCGGCGTCCACCCACCGGTGATGCCAATTACAGTCGGGGTTTAAAGCCAGAATTCAGGAGCCCGACCACACCATGGCACGCACCGCCCGAACCAGCGACCTGATGTGGCAGCGCCTGTTTCGCCGCTTCGAAGGCCAGTCCGCCACCCTGCAGGGCCAGCTGCGCGACATGGTCGTGCACGGGGTGATGGAGGGTTTTCTGCAGCCGGGTGGCGCCCTGCCGTCGAGCCGGCTGCTGGCGCAGACGCTGGGCCTGTCGCGCACCACGGTGAGCCTGGCGTTGGACGCGCTGGTCGACCAGGGGTTTCTGGTGGCGCGGGCACGCAGCGGTTACTTCGTGAGCGACGAGGCGTCGCAGAACACCGGCCGGGCCGCGCCGGCCACGGCAAGCGAGCCGGGCGCTGCACCGCCGGCCGGCCGCTGGCAAAGCCGCCTGAAGCTCACCCCCTCGAGCCAGCGCAACATCGAAAAACCGGGCGACTGGCAACAGCAGCCCTACCCCTTTGTCTATGGACAGTTCGATGCCACGCTGTTTCCGTTTCGCGACTGGCGCCGCTGTGCGCTGGAATCGCTGGAGGCGCGTGCGGTGCGGCGCTGGGCACCGGATCACATCGACCGCGACAACGAGGCCCTGGTCGAGCAGGTGCACACGCGCCTGCTGCCGGCACGTGGCATCTGGGTCGAGCGCGACCAGATCCTGATCACCAGCGGCGCGCAGCAGGGCCTGTTCCTGCTGGCGCAGTTGCTGATCGGCGAGGGCACCAACGTCGGCATCGAGACGCCGGGCTACCCCGACGCGCGCAACAATTTCGCGCTGCGCACCCGCCGCCTGCACGATCTGCCGGTGGACGCACAAGGGCTGGTGCCCGGCCCCGAGCTGTCCCGCTGCCAGTACGTGTTCGTCACGCCCAGCCACCAGTGCCCGACCACGGTGACACTCTCGCTGGAACGCCGCCAGGCCCTGCTGGCACAGGCCGAGCGCGACGATTTCATCGTCATTGAGGACGACCACGAAAGCGAGCTGAACTTCTCCGCCCAGCCGACCCCCGCGCTCAAGAGCCTGGACGCCGCGCAGCGCGTGATCTACCTCGGCAGCCTGTCCAAAACGCTGGCGCACGGCCTGCGGCTGGGTTTTGTCGTGGCCCCCGTCGAGCTGATCCGCGAACTGCGCGCGCTGCGCCGGCTGATGATGCGGCACGTGCCTTCAAACAACCAGGAAGCGGCGGCCAGCTTCATCGCCCACGGTTTTCACGAAGCCTATGTGCGCCGCCTGGTCGCCACCTACCGCGAGCGGGCGCACACGCTGCGCCAGGCCTTGGCCCGCCACGCGCCGCAACTGGAACCCGCCGCCTCGCACGGCGGATCGGCACTGTGGGTGAGCGGACCGGACGGGCTGGACACCCGCGCCCTGGCCCACAGCCTGTACCGCGAGGGTGTGGTGGTCGAGCCCGGTGCCTTCTTCTACCCGGCCCGCGAGTTGCCGTGTGCACACATGCGCGTGGGCTACTCCTCGGTTGCCGGGGACCGCATCGACGACGGTGTGCAGGTCCTGGTCAAGGTGCTGGCTGCTCACCTGCCCCGATCCTAGGCGCCTGGCAGATCGCTCCAGGGCAAGGCGCCGGGACCGGACACCGGCGCCTCTTTTTCCGCGGCCCCCGCGTCGGCGATCAGCGGCAGGCTCAGCCGGAAGCAGGCGCCACCCAGTTCGGCCGACGTGCCCACCTCGATGTGGCCGTGGTGGGCCTCCACCACCGAGCGGCAGATCGCCAGGCCCATGCCCATGCCACCGTCCTTGCCGCTGAAGAAGGCGTTGAAAATCTGGTCGCGCTGGTCGTTCGGCACGCCCGGCCCGCTGTCCTCCACCACCAGCTCCACCGTCTCCGACGCGGCGGCCGCGCGCGCCAGCCCCACCCGCACCCGGGGTGGGCCCGAGCCCTGCGCCGCCCAGTGCTCGGCGTTGCTCACCAGATTGAGCAGCGCATGTTCCAGCAGCAGGGCGTCGGCCTCGATCCACAGCGGCTGCGCCGGCAGAACCAGCTGCAGACCGGTCGGGCGCTGGCGCTGCAGCGGCTCGACCACCCGGCGCACAAACGCCCCCAGCTCCAGCGGCTGGCGGCTCATCTCGCGCCGGCGCGCAAACGCGCTGACGCGCTGGATGATGCGACCGGCCTTGGCCGAGAGCTGTTCCATGCGCTCGACCACACCAGTCAGCTCCGCGTCGCTCAGACGCCCCTGGCGCAAGCGGTTGAGCAGGCCGTTGGCAAAACCGCTGAGTGCACCCAGCGGCTGGTTGAGCTCGTGCGCCAGGGTGGAGGCCACTTCCCCCATCGCGACCAGCCGGCCCGAGGCTTCGAGTTTTTGCTGCTGGCGCGCGGCGGTGCGTTCGGCGCGCTTGCGCTCGCTGATGTCAAGCACCGAACTCATCCAGCCCAGCGGCTGGCCGTCGGCGGTGTTGAGCGGCGCCTCGTGGATGAGCACGTCCACCAGGTGTCCGTCCTTGTGCTGGAACTGCACCTCCACCCCGGCTTCCTCGGTGCCCTGCGCGATCAGGTCGCGGTGCAGCAGATCCAGCTCCGCGGCCTGGTGTGTCGGCCAGTAGGGCAACGGCGCACGGTGCCCGAGCAACTCGGCCGGCTCGAAACCGACCATGCCACAGAACGCGCGGTTCACGTACAGGATGCGGCCTTGCTGGTCCCAGGCGCGCAGCCCGATGGTGGCGGCGTTCTCCATCGCGCTGCGCAGCGCCACCTGCGCCTGCAGCGCGAGCTCGACCCGCTGGCGCTTGAGGAAATCCAGCCGCAGCGCATACAGCGCGCCCAGCATGCCCAGCAGACACACCATGGCCACCAGAAAAAACGTGCGCGGCACCGTGGGCGCATCGGCGCGGGTGCTGCGCACCTGCAGCGCGAAGTCGGTGCCCGGCAGATCGAGCGTGGCCTGACGGCTGCGATCGTCAAGCCCCGCCGCTTGCGCGCGCTGCAGCTCGTCGAGCAGGTGGATGTTGTGCTGGTCTTTGAACCAGACCGGAACAAAGGCATCCACCGCGTGCTGGAGCGAGAGCCGGGCCAGGTAGCTGCCGGAGAAACGGCCTTCGTCAAACAGCGGCACCGCCAGCCAGATCACCATCGCCGCATCGACCATCCCCGGTTGCCCGATCACCCGCATGGGGCCGGCGTAGACCGGGCGGCGCAGCCCGCTGGCCACGTCCTGCATCACCGCCAGCATCTCGGCGTTGACCGGCTCGGCGGCGTCGGCCCGCAATCGCTGTTCGATCGCGCGACCGGCGTCGGCGTCAGGCTGCGCCGGTCGCCAGCCCTGTTCCAGCACCACACCCGGTTCGCGCAGCAGCAGCCCGGCGTTGATCGCAGCCAGCGGCCCCCGTGCCGTCTCTCCGGGGGTCTCGCGGGTGCGGTGTGCCAGCACCTGCAAGTCGTCTTCCAGCCGGCGGAAGTGAAAGCGCGCACCCTGCTCCAGCCACTGCGCGTCGCCCGCCTGGCGCCGCAGATCTTCCTCGGCCTCGAAGCGCTGCAGGTAGATCACCAGACTGACCACCGCCACCACCAGCATCAGCAACAGGCCCAGCAACCAGAACGCGGCGCGGCGCCCGCGGCCCGCACCGGTGCCCGCCGGGCGCTGCAGCAGGTCGAAGTCGAACAGCGTGTCGTTGCGGGTGGAACTCATGGACGGCGGGTGCAAAGCAGGGGCTAGCATAGCGACCCCATGTCCGTGCCTTCCCGTCTTTTCCTCCCGGCTCGCCGATCCGCCGCGCGCCGCAGCTGGTGGCTGCTGCTCGCCGGTCTCGCGCTGCTCGCGGCCGGGCCGGCACACGCCCTGCTCACGATTCGCTTTGCCCATGTGGTGGCCGAGGACACGCCCAAGGGCCTGGCGGTGCAGCGGTTTGCGCAGCTGGTGGCCGAGCGTGCACCCGGTCGCATCCAGGTCGCGATCTACCCCAACGCGCAGCTGTATGGCGACAGCGACGAGATCGAGGCGCTGCGGGTGGGCGCGGTCGAGATGCTGGCGCCTTCGCTGTCCAAATTCGGCCGCATCGGTTTCCCCGAGTTCGAGCTGTTCGACCTGCCGTTCCTGTTCAGCAACCTGGCCGAGGTGCGGCGGCTCAGCGAGGGACCGCTGGGCCAGCGCCTGCTCGCCGGCCTGAGCCGCCAGGAGCTGGTGGGACTGGGCTACCTGGACAACGGCTTCAAGCACATGAGTGCCAACCGTCCGCTGCGGGTGCCCGCCGATTTCCAGGGCCTGCGCATGCGGGTGCAGGGCTCGCATGTGATTGCCGCCCAGATGCGCGCACTCGGCGCCACCCCGGTCACGCTGCCGTTCAGCCAGACGCGCGAAGCACTGCGGCGCCAGATCGTTCAGGGCACCGAAAACCCGTTGTCCAATTTCTGGACCCAGCGCATGCACACGGTGCAGCCGCACCTGAGCCTGACGCAGCACGCCTACCTGGGCTACGCGGTGATCACCAGCCAGCGCTTCTGGCGCAGCCTGCCCGAGGCCGACCGCACGCTGCTGGCGCGGGCCTTGCGCGAGGCCCTGGCCTACGGCAACGAGATTGCAGATCAGCAGAACGACAAGGCCCTGGTCGCCCTGCGCCAGGCGGGCACCACCGAGGTGCACACGCTGCTGCCCGGGCAGCGGGCGGCCCTGCGTACCGCGGTGCAACCGGTGTACGAGCAGCTGGGCCAGCGCATCGGTCCGGCGTGGCTGACCGATGTGGAGCAGGCGCTGGGCCGCTGACCCCGGGGGTTGCGCCACGCAGGGTTTTCCCTGCTGTTGAACGCCACAGTAGGCAGATCCACCCGCCAGCACCTAAGCTTGCGGGTGTTACCTTCCTGTATCCCCGTTCTGGAGACACCCGATGAAATTGAAACTGGTTTTTGCCGCTGCCCTGGTCGCCGCCGGCCTGAGTGCCCATGCCGCGCCCATCGTCATCAAATACAGCCACGTGGTGGCCGATGTCACGCCCAAGGGCCAGGCCGCGCTGAAATTCAAGGAGCTGGCCGAGAAGAAGCTGCCCGGCAAGGTCGAGGTGCAGGTGTTCCCCAACAGCCAGCTGTTCGGTGACGGCAAGGAAATGGAAGCTTTGGTGCTGGGCGACGTGCAGATCATTGCGCCTTCGCTGGCCAAGTTCGGCAAGTACACGCCCAAGCTGCAGATTTTTGACCTGCCCTTCCTCTTCACCGACCTGGCCGCCGTGGACCGCTTCCAGGCCAGCAAGGAAGGCCAGGAGCTGCTGAACTCGATGACCAAGAAGGGCATCACCGGTCTGGGCTACCTGCACAACGGCATGAAGCAGCTCTCGGCCAACAAGCCACTGGGCATGCCGGGCGACGCCAAGGGCCTGAAGTTCCGCATCCAGGCTTCCGACGTGCTCGAGGCGCAGTTCAAGGCCGTCGGTGCCAACCCGCAGAAGCTCGCTTTCTCGGAGGTGTACCAGGCGTTGCAGACCGGTGTGGTCGATGGTGCCGAGAACCCCTGGTCCAACATCTACAGCAAGAAATTCCATGAGGTGCAGGGCTACATCATGGAGAGCAACCACGGTGTGCTCGACTACATGGTCATCACCAACACCAAGTGGTGGGACGGCCTGCCGGCCGATATCCGCAAGGGCCTGAGCGAAGCCATGACCGAGTCGATCAAGTTCGGCAACAAGGTCGCCTACGAGGAGGACATGAACTTCCGCAACAAGGTGATCGCCGACAAGAAGGCCAAGGTCCTGCCCATGAGCAAGGAACACCTCGCTGCCTGGCGCAAGGCGATGGAGCCGGTGTGGAAGAAGTTCGAAGGCGACATCGGTGCCGACCTGATCCAGGCGG
>CAYRIT010000071.1:0-17010 GCA_964424415.1 uncultured Hydrogenophaga sp. | reverse complement strand
TGAGGTCGGCCATGATGCCGAAATAGAACACGAACATGTGCGAGACGATCAGCGGCACGCCCAGCTCCAGCAGCACCGGCGCGGCCAGCGAGCTGGTGATGATGTAGTTCGGAATGGTGGGAATGCCCATGCCCAGCACCAGGCAGGTCACCATGGTCAGCACGAGCGCGAGGAACAGGCTCTGGCGGCCAATGGCGATGATGTGGCCGCCCAGCTCGGCGGCCACGCCGGTGAGATTGATCACGCCAATGATCACGCCCACCAGTGCGCAGGCGATCGCCACCGGCAGCGCGTGGCGCGCACCGTCCACCAGCGCCTTCACCGCCAGCGCGCGGGCATCGGCGCCCGTGCGGCGTATGTAGGACAGCGCCACCAGCAGCGCCGTCAACACAAAGAAAGTGCCCACGCCGAATGCGAAAAATCCCGCGCTGGCCAGTCCCAGCAGCACCCAGAACAGCGCACGCAAGGCCGCGCCCTGGACGCCCGAAATCACGGCAGCGCCAAAAATCAGGATCACCGTGAGGCCCAGGCCCACGGTGCCGGAGAACAGTGGCGTGTAACCGGAAAACAGCAAGCCGACCAGGCCGATCAGCGGGATCAGCAGGTACCAGCGCTTGCGCACCGCGGTCCAGGGGTTGGGGCACTCGTCCTTGGGCAGGCCCACCAGACCTTTGCGCCCGGCCTCCAGGTGCACCATCCAGAAGGCGGTGGCGAAGTACAGGATGGCGGGAATCAGCGCTGCCTTGACGATGTCGAGGTAGGGCACGTTGATGGTCTCGGCCATGATGAAGGCCACCGCGCCCATCACCGGCGGCATGATCTGCCCGCCCATGCTGGAGGTGGCTTCCACGCCGCCAGCAAACGCCGGGCTGTAGCCAAATCGCTTCATCAGCGGGATCGTGAACTGGCCGGTGGTGACCACGTTGGCCACACCGGAGCCGTTGATCGTGCCCATGAGACCCGAGGAAATCACCGACACCTTGGCCGGGCCTCCGCGCGTGTGACCCACCGTGCCCATGGCGAAGTCGTTGAACAGCTGGATCATGCCGGCCTGTTCCAGAAACGCGCCGAACAGGATGAACAGGAAGATGTAGGTGGACGACACGTAGGTGGGCGTGCCGTAAATGCCTTCGGTGCCGAAGGCCAGCGCGCTGACCACCTGATCGAGTCCGAATCCGCGGTGGGCCATCAGGCCCGGCAGATGCTCGCCGAACACCGCGTAAGCGAGAAAAATGCCGCAGATCACCGGCAGGCCCCAGCCCATGGCGCGTCGTGCGGCCTCAAAGACCAGCACGATGGTGACGACACCGATCACCCAGTCGCCAGCGATGAGTTCGCCGGCGCGCTGGGTGAGGTCGGCCTCGAACAGCCAGTGGTAGAGCGCAAACACGAAGGCGGTGCCGCCAAGCAGCCAGCCCAGGCCGCGCCACCATGCGTTGCGACCGCCCATGGGCGGGTAGAGCGCGAAGACCATCAGCAGCACGAAGCCGACGTGGATCGCGCGCACCACCAGGCTCGACAAGGGGCTGAAGGCCGCTGTGACGAGCTGGAAGCTGGAGAAGGCGATCGCAACCCAGAAGATCGCTCCGCGCAAGGGAGAGGCTGGGGCGTGGTCGGCGTCGTTCATGAATCAAGACCTGGGTGGATCACGTGACAACGGCCCTCCATGGGGCCGCTGGAAAAAAGAAGTGGCCAGGCCGCACACCTTGCGACCGGCGCGAATCACTTGATCAAGCCGACCTCTTTGTAGTATTTCTCGGCACCGGGGTGCAGCGGGATCGCCATGCCCTTGACGGCGTTCTCGAGCTTGATCACCTTGGCGGCGTTGTGCGCGGCGTACAGCGTGTCGAGGTTGTCGTACATCGCCTTGGTCATCCGGTAGGCCACGTCGTCGGACACGCCACTGTGTGTCACCAGGAAGTTGGCAATGGATGCCGTGGCCACGGCTTCGGTCTGGCCACCGTAGGTGTTGGCCGGAATGGTGGCGACCTGGTAGGCCGCGTCACCCACCTTGGCCACCACGTCGGCGGGTACCGGGATCACCACGATCTTCACCGAGGTCGACAGGTCGCGGATGGAGGCCACACCCAGGCCGGCGGACTGCAGCGTGGCATCCAGCTGGCGGTTTTTCATCAGCTCCACCGACTCGCCAAAAGGCAGGTACTCGACCTTGGACAGGTCGCTGTAGCCGATGCCGGCAGCCTTGAAGATGGCGCGCGCGTTGAGCTCGGTGCCCGACTTGGCTGCACCCACCGACACCCGCTTGCCTTTGAGGTCGGCCAGGGTCTTGATGCCCGAGTCGGCGTTGGCAACGATCTGGATGTAGTTGTTGTAGGTGGCCGAGAGGCCGCGCAGCTTGTCCAGCTTCTTGGGGAAGCCGGCCTCGGCGTCGCCCTTCCAGGCGTCGGACACCGAGTCACCCAGCGCCAGTGCCAGCTCGCCGCGGCCGGCCTGCAGCAGGTTGAGGTTTTCGGCCGAGGCCTTGGTCACCTGCGCAGTGGCGCGCACGTTGGGGATGTCCTTGGCAAAGATCTGCGACAGCGCCACACCCATGGGGTAGTACACGCCACTCTGGCCACCGGTCAGGATGTTGATGAACTGCTGCTGCTGGGCCACGGCGGCGCCGCTGGCAAGGGCGGCGCCCAGGGTGACGGTCAGACCGATCTTGTGAAACAAACGCATGGAGGGGTCTCCTGTGGGTGGAAAAAGCAAACCGGCAGAATAGCGCCAGATCCCCGGCGCGCCCATCCCGGAAAACGCTTAGTGTCCTGGCGAGATTTTTCAGCACCGACCGACCCCAGGCCTGCCATCGGCGCCTCCCATGCCCCGTTCACCCATCCACCGCCGCACAGATGCCATCGGCGCCCCGACCACGCCGCAAGCCGGGGCGAGTGAGGCGAGCACCACCGCGTTTGTCGACGCGCTGTGGCTGGAAGAGGGCTTGTCGCGCAACACGCTGGATGCTTACCGGCGCGATCTCACGCTCTTTGGCTTGTGGCTGGCACCGCGTGGCACCAGCCTGGTGCAGGTGCGTGAGGGCGACATCAGTGCCTACTTCGCGGAGCGCCACGCACAGACCCGCGCCACCACCGCCAACCGCCGCCTCACGGTGTTCAAGCGTTTCTTCCGGTGGGCCTTGCGCGAGCGCCTGGTGGATGCCGACCCGACCTTGCGCCTGATCGCTGCGCGCCAGCCGCTGCGTGTGCCCAAGACACTGAGCGAAGCGCAGGTCGAGGCGCTGCTGAACGCGCCCGACACCAGCACACCGCTGGGCCAGCGCGACCGCGCGATGCTGGAGCTGATGTACGCCAGCGGCCTGCGGGTGAGCGAGCTGGTGGGCCTGAAGACGTTTCATGTCGGGCACAACGAACAGGTGTTGCGCATCACCGGCAAGGGCAACAAGGAGCGGCTGGTGCCGTTTGGCCAGGTGGCGGCGCAGTGGCTGCAAGCCTGGCTGGTCGAGGGGCGGCGCGAGATCCTCGCCGGGCAGCAGAGCGAAGACCTGTTCGTGACCGCGCGCGGCAGCAAAGCCGGTGAGTCGATGAGCCGTGTGATGTTTTGGAGCCTGGTGAAAAAATACGCGCAGCAGGCGGGCATCACGGTGCCGCTCTCGCCCCACACCCTGCGCCACGCCTTCGCCACCCATTTGCTCAACCACGGCGCCGATCTGCGCGCGGTGCAGATGCTGCTTGGCCACGCGGACATCTCCACCACCACCATCTACACCCACGTGGCGCGCGAGCGGTTGAAAAATATCGTGGCGCAGCACCACCCGCGCGGCTGAGCGTCAGCGAGCGGTTGCGGCGGTCATGCGCTCGCGGCGCGCGGCATCTTCGTCGCGCGCGTCGTCGATCTCGCGCATCACGCTGGCCAGGTCCACCGCGCCCGGGGCGCGTGTGTACTGACCGGTCAGGACCGTGTCGATCGCCAGCAAACCGGCCTGGTACAGACTCCAGATCTCGGGCCCATAGGCGGTGCGTTTCAGCGCGGGCGCAAACTGGCCAAAAAAATCGCGCAAATTGGCCACGTCGCGCATCAGCATGCGCTGGGCGTGGTTGTTGCCCGCCGCGTCCACCGCCTGCGGCAGGTCGATGATGACCGGGAAGTCTTCGCTGTCCGGCTCGCCCGAGTGGGCCAGCAGGATGTTGAATTCGGACAGATCACCGTGCACCACCCCCGCGCACAGCATGCGCACCACCTCGCCGATCAGCGTGGCGTGGTGGGCCGTCGCTTGCTCTGGCGTGAAGACCACGTCGTTGAGGCGCGGAGCGGCGTCGCCGTGTGCATCGGTCACCAGCTCCATCAGCAGCACGCCGTCGAAGAAGTTGTGGGGCCGGGGCACGCGGACACCGGCCGCGGCCAGACGGTACAGCGCGTCCACCTCGGCGCTTTGCCAGGCTGCCTCCTGGGCCTGGCGGCCAAATTTTGTGCCTTTGGCCATGGCGCGCGCCTGGCGCGAATTTTTCACCTTGCGGTTTTCGGTGTAGTCCACCGCCTGGCGAAAACTGCGGTTGTTGGCCTCTTTGTAGATCTTGGCGCAGCGCGTCTCGGTGCCACAGCGCACCACGTAGACCATGGCCTCCTTGCCGCTCATGAGCTGGCGCACCACCGAGTCGATCAGACCCTCTTCGACGAGGGATTGCAGGCGCGGTGGCGCCTTCATGCGGGCAGTCGGCTGAGAAGGGCGGGGCTCACCGGGCCACCACCGACCAGCCGGCGTGCAGGTTGTTCTTGTCGTTCTCGTAGTCCCAGTGGGTGCCGCAGCGGTCGCACTGGTATTCGGTGATCGTCACCCGCCCATGGCGCCGCGCTTCCTGGCGGTTCAACCCCTGGTGGAGCTCGGCGTGGCCCTTGGCGCGGCGCCAGTTGCGCTGGATGCCGGCGCAGGCTTCGCACAGCGGCGCGGCTTGGGTCGAAGGGTGTGGTTTCTCGGTATCGGTCATGGGTGGTTCTGCAGGGGGTGTGTGAAGCGGGCGGTTGATTGCCATTGTCGTCGGGTCGCCGGCGCCGCGGCGCGGGGGCAACACCCGTCAGCGCGGGTGTCCTCAATCGGCCAGCACGCGCACGTTCACGCTCTTGCCCTTGATCCGCCCCGCGTTCAGGCGGCTGGCGGCCTGCTGGGCGATGTCGCGGTCGACCGCGACGTAGGTGGACCATTCGTTGACGTTGATCTTGCCCACCTGTTCGCGGGTGTAGCCGAGGTCGGCGGTGAGCGCGCCCAGCACGTCACCGGGACGGATTTTTTCCTTGCGGCCGCCCTGGATGTGCAGCGTGACCATGGGCGGCACCAGCGGTTCGTCGCTGGCCGGGGTAAGTTCGGAGAGCGGGTGCCATCCAGATTCGCGGCCCTGCAGTTGCTCGATCCGGCCGACCGATCCCATCTCGTCCAGGCTGGCGAGGGTGATCGCCAGACCGCTTTCGCCCGCGCGCCCGGTGCGCCCGATGCGGTGGATGTGCACCTCGGGGTCGGGTGTCACGTCCACATTGATCACCGCTTCGAGCTGCGCAATGTCCAGCCCGCGCGCAGCCACGTCGGTGGCCACCAGCACCGAGCAGCTCTTGTTGGCAAAGCGCACCAGCACCTGATCGCGCTCGCGCTGCTCCAGCTCACCGTACAACGCCAGCGCGCTGAAGCCTTCGGCCTGCAACACCGCCACCAGATCGCGGCATTGCACCTTGGTGTTGCAAAAGGCCAGCGTGCTGGCCGGGCGGAAGTGGGCCAGCACGCGGCTCACTGTGTGCAGCCGCTCGCTGTCGTTCACCTCGTACCAGCGTTGCTCGATCTGGCCACCACTGTGTTGGGTGGCCACCGCCACGGTCAGCGGCTCACGCATGAACTGCGCCGCGAGTTTTGCGATGCCTTCCGGGTAGGTGGCGGAAAACAGCAGGGTCTGGCGCTCTTTCGGGCACTGTTTGGCCACCTTGACGATGTCGTCGAAAAAACCCATGTCAAGCATGCGGTCGGCCTCGTCGAGCACCAGGGTGTTGAGTGCGTCAAGCTGCAGACTGCCGCGCTCCAGGTGGTCCATCAGGCGGCCGGGTGTGCCGACCGCAATGTGGGCGCCGTGCTCCAGCGTGGCGAGCTGGCCGCGCAGCGGCACGCCGCCACACAGGGTGACCACCTTGATGTTGTCTTCGGCCCGTGCCAGGCGCCGGATTTCGGTGGTGACCTGGTCGGCCAGTTCGCGCGTGGGGCACAGCACCATCGCCTGCACCGCAAACCGCCTGGGGTTCAGGTTGGCGAGCAGCGGCAGGGCGAAGGCGGCGGTCTTGCCGCTGCCGGTCTTGGCCTGGGCGATGATGTCCCGGCCCAGCAGCGCCGGCGGCAGACTGGCAGCCTGGATCGGCGTCATGCTCAGGTAGCCGAGCGTCTGCAGGTTGGCCAGCATGGCTGGCGACAGGGCGAGGGTGGCGAAATCGGTGGCGCCTGCTTGGGCGGACGAGGTGGCTTGGGAAAGGGTCATGCCGGATTATCGACTCCGGTCCCACAGGCGGCGCCCGAGGCCGCGATCGGTCAGGCGCCGTGCAGGTCGGCCAGCTCGGGCTCGGTGAACCCTGCCGCGCGCCGTGCGCTGTCGTTGAACGGCGGCTTCAGGCGCGGCGCGCTGTGCTGGCGCGCCAGTGCGCGGTAGTGTGATCGTGGCTCCAGCCCCTGCTGCGCGCACAGCCAGCCATACCAGTGGTTGCCCACCGCCACATGGCCGATCTCGTCGCGCAGGATGGTGTCGAGGATCTCAACCGCGCGCAGAGCCGCGGGCGTGCCCACCTTGCGCAAACGCGCCTGGATCAGCGGCGTGGCGTCGAGTCCGCGCGCCTCCAGGGTGCGCGGCACCAGCGCCATGCGGGCGGTGACGTCGTCCTGTGTCTTCACACACATTTCCCACAGGCCGTCGTGGGCGGGGAAGTCGCCGTAGTCATGGCCCAGGCTTTGCAGGTGTGTGCGCAACAGGCCGAAATGGGTGGCCTCCTCGTCGGCCACACGCAGCCAGTCGCGGTAGAAGTCTTCGGGCATGCCGGCGAAGCGCCAGGCGGCGTCGAGCGCGAGGTTGATCGCGTTGAACTCGATGTGGGCAATCGCGTGCAGCAGCGCGGCCAGGCCTTCGGGGGTGAAGGGCGATCGGTGTGGCACCTGCATCGGGGGCACGAGCGCAGGGCGTTCCGGTCGCCCGGGCAGCGCGCAGTCTGGTGGTGCTGCCAGCAGCATTTGCGGGGCAATGTTCAGTCCCGCTGCACAGGCCGAATACAGCGCGTGCGCGGCATCCACCTTGGCCGGTGGTGCGCTCAGGCACAGTGCGTGCAGGGCGCGTGTTCGTGCACTGTCGGGCTGTGGCGTCAGTGGGGTGGATGGAGGAACGGGCATCCCTACAATTCTAGGTTTCACTCGCGCGGTGTCCGGACGGCACCAAGCGACCGGTTCTGCAACGAGGAAAACGCAACGATGGCACTTTACGAACTCGATGGCGTGGCGCCCCAGCTCGCCGACACCGCCTGGGTGGCGGACAGCGCGCAGGTGATCGGCAACGTGCACCTGGCCGAGGACAGCAGCGTGTGGTTCGGCGTCACCGTGCGTGGCGACACCGAGGCCATCTCAGTCGGCAAAGGCAGCAACATCCAGGACGCCAGCGTGCTGCACGCCGACGTCGGGCAGCCGCTCACCATCGGCGAGCATGTGACGGTGGGACACCAGGTGATGCTGCACGGTTGCACCATCGGCGACGAATCGCTGATCGGTATCGGTGCGGTGGTGCTCAACGGCGCGAAGATCGGCAAGCACTGCCTGGTGGGTGCCGGCGCGCTGGTGACCGAAGGCAAGACCTTTCCCGACGGCTCGATGATCCTGGGCAGCCCGGCCCGGGTGGTCAAGGCGCTCACGCCCGAGCAGATCGAAGGCCTGCGCGCGAGCGCCCGCCACTATGTCGAGAACGCGCAGCGCTTCCGGCACACCTTGAAAAAGCTGGACTGAACGTCACCTGAGTGCGTTACCGATATTGAAAGAAGCGTTTGTCCGAACTCCACAAATTTGTCTTTGAAGGCCTGCCGGTGCGCGGCATGCTGGTGCGCCTGACCGGTGCCTGGCAAGACATCCTGCACCGACGTGAGCAGGCCGGGGGTTACCCCGCCGCCGTGACCGAGCTGCTGGGCGAGATGACGGCGGCGGCCACGCTGATGCAGGCCAACATCAAGTTCAACGGCGCGCTGATCCTGCAGATACAGGGTGACGGCCCGGTGAAGCTGGCGGTGGCCGAGGTGCAGCCCGACCTCAGCCTGCGCGCCACCGCCACGGTGACGGGCGAGGTAGCGCTTGACGCTCCGCTGTCCCAGATGGTCAACCGCACCAACCAGGGACGCTGCGCGATCACGCTCGACCCGAAAGACCGTCTGCCCGGTCAGCAGCCCTACCAGGGGGTGGTGCCGCTGTTTGACGACCGGCGCGAGAAGATCGAGAAACTCAGTGAGGTGATCGAGCACTACATGCTGCAAAGCGAGCAGCTGGACACCCGCCTGGTGCTGGCAGCCAACGACAAGGTGGCCGCCGGCCTGCTGATTCAGCGCCTGCCCATGCAGGGCGAAGCCAACCTCTCGGGTGGCGGTGCGATCCGGCGCGACGAAGACCAGATCGGACAGAACGAGGACTACAACCGGATCGCCATCCTGGCCGCCAGCCTCAAACGCGAGGAGCTGCTGGAGCTGGACGTGGAGACGGTTCTGCGGCGCCTGTTCTGGGAAGAAGACCTGCGCCGTTTCGAGCCGCTGGCCGGCGTCCAGGGCCCGCGTTTTGCCTGCAGCTGTTCACGCGATCGTGTGAGCAGCATGCTGCGCAGCCTGGGACGGGAGGAAATCGAGTCCATCCTCGCCGAACAAGGCCAGGTGGAGGTGGGCTGTGATTTCTGCGGTGCGCAGTACCGGTTTGACCCGGTGGACGCGGCGCAGGTGTTCGTGCAGGTGGCGCAGCAGCCACCGGGCAGCGCCGGAACACACTGATACCGGTTGCCTCCAAGGCGATAGCCGCCTTGCCCGGCCTTGGCGAGCGGCAGCATTGCTGGCGGACTCGCGCCTCGTCCTCACTTCGAATGCCAACCGGAAATGGGCATTGCGCGCCGGCCTCAGGCGCAGCGCGCGCCCGCCAGGCCGGTGAACAGCCGGCGTTCACAGTCCGGATCGCTGCAGTTCTCGCAGTGCCAGGGCACGCGGCCTTCGCTGAGCTCGAGGTCGGCCGGCAGCAGGTCCTGGCCCAGCCAGCGCCCGACCGCGCGCAGCGCCTGCTGCAGCCGGGCGTCTTGCTGGCCGTAAATGGCCAGGTAGGGCAGGCGGGCCGCATCCAGTTCGCGGCGCAGCAAGGCGTCGGTGGCATCGCGGATGGCGGGGCTGTCCCGAAACAGGCCGTCGGGTGTCCAGGGCAGATCCAGGCCCATGAGCAGGTTGAGTGCGTAGCGCGACTGCTCGGCACCGGCGCGCTGGAGCAGGCGGGTATCGGCAAAGTAGAGCTCGCTGTAGGCCGCCACCACCAGGGCCGAGGTGTCGGCGATCACCAGGTCGACGTCTGGCTGTTGCGCGGCCTCGGTGATGCGCCGGCTCTGTTCGGCTGCGATTGCCGCCTGTTCGTCAGCCTGCGGGGCCCTGCCGGTCGATTCACACCAGGATCGCAGGTACTCCGGCACATGCAACACCCGCAGGCCGTGGACCCTGTGCAAATGGTGTTGCAGTGCCTGAGCCAGTGTGCTCTTGCCGGTGGATTCGCCACCCAGCAGGCAGACCACAGGCAGGGGGGGCGGTGTGTGGTGTGCGGGCGGTTGGCGCATCACCGCCGTCACCGGCGGGTCTGCGCGATCTGCACGAAAATTTCGTTGGGCTTGACCATGCCCAGGTCCTGACGGGCCAGTTCCTCGATCATGTCCAGGCCCTCTTGCAGATCACGCACTTCGTTGGCCACCTGATCGTTGCGCATCCTGGCATCGCGGTTGCTGCGCTCCAATGCGGCCAGCTCCTGCTTCATGCTGGCCACCTGCGGCACGCTACCCCGGCCAAACCAAAGCTGCGCGTGCAGCACCAGCAGCAAGCCGATCAGCAGACCGGGGATGAAGCGGTTGGCCATGGTTTCAGGCTGTGGGTGGGCTGACCCGCGCGGGCGTGGACAGGGGGGCCACGATCCCGCGCCGGGCCGTCCCAAGCGGGATCAGCCCCCTCGGGGGGCAGTGACCCGCGCAGCGGTGGAGCGTGGGGGCCAAGGCGATACCGCGCCGGGCCGCCCCAAGCGGGATCAGCCCCCTCGGGGGACAGCGACTACCCGCGCAGCGGTGGAGCGTGGGGGCCACGTTCACTTCAGGTTGTAGAACGCAGCACGGCCCGGGTACACCGCCACTTCGCCCAGGTCTTCCTCGATGCGCAGCAACTGGTTGTACTTGGCCATGCGGTCCGAACGGCTGAGCGAGCCGGTCTTGATCTGGCCGGCGTTGGTACCGACCGCGATGTCGGCGATGGTGTTGTCTTCGGTCTCGCCCGAGCGGTGGCTGATCACGGCGGTGTAGCCGGCGCGCTTGGCCATCTCGATCGCGGCGAAGGTTTCGGTGAGCGTGCCGATCTGGTTGATCTTGATCAGGATCGAGTTGGCAATCTGCTTGTCGATGCCTTCTTTCAGGATCTTGGTGTTGGTCACGAACAGGTCGTCACCCACCAGCTGCACCTGCTTGCCCAGGCGCTCGGTCAGGTGTTTCCAGCCGTCCCAGTCGCCCTCGGCCATGCCGTCTTCGATGCTGATGATCGGGTACTTGTCGACCCAGGTGGCGAGGATGTTGGTCCACTCTTCGGCCGACAGCGTCAGGCCTTCGGCTTCCAGGTGGTACTTGCCGTCCTTGTAGAACTCGCTGGCCGCGCAGTCCAGTCCCAGGGCAATCTGCTCGCCCGGGGTGTAGCCGGCGTTGCTGATCGCTTCCAGAATCATCTGGATCGCGGCTTCGTGGTTGGCCACGTTGGGTGCGAAACCGCCTTCGTCGCCCACCGCGATGCTCATGCCCTTGTCGTGGATGATTTTCTTGAGCGCATGGAACACCTCGGCGCCCCAGCGCAGCGCTTCGCGAAAACTCGGTGCGCCCACCGGGATGATCATCAGTTCCTGCAGATCGAGGTTGTTGTTGGCGTGTGCGCCGCCGTTGACCACGTTCATCATCGGCACCGGCATCTGCACAGCGCTCATGCCGCCGAAGTAACGGTACAGCGGCAGGCCGGCTTCTTCGGCCGCGGCACGCGCCACCGCCATCGAGACCGCCAGCATGGCGTTGGCGCCCAGTCGGCCTTTGTTGTCGGTGCCATCGAGGTCGATCAGGGTTTTGTCCAGGAACGCCTGCTCCGAGGCATCCAGACCCAGCACGGCTTCGCCGATTTCGGTGTTGATGTGCTCGACCGCCCTGAGCACCCCTTTGCCGAGGTAGCGGCTCTTGTCGCCGTCGCGCAGCTCGATGGCTTCGCGCGAGCCGGTGGAGGCGCCCGAGGGCACGGCCGCGCGGCCCATCACGCCACTCTCCAGCAGCACGTCGCATTCGACGGTGGGGTTGCCGCGGCTGTCCAGGACTTCACGTCCGACGATGTCAACGATTGCGCTCATTTTTTGCCTTTCAATGGAATGTCGATGGGTGGATTCAGAAGAGCGGGGCGGCGACGCCCTCGACCAGCACCATGTTGAAAAATTCGGTGGCACCCTGGCGCTTGGCGCGGGCCTGGCGGTACAGCTCGCCGTCGTAGAACGTCTTGGCCTGGTCAAAACTGGGGAAACGCAGCAGGGCGATGCGCGCCGGCTGCCAGTGGCCTTCCAAAACTTCGAAGCGGCCACCGCGCACCAGATATTCCCCGCCCGCAGCCTCCACGGCAGTGGGCGCCTCGGCCATGTACCGCTGGTACTGCTCCAGATCAGAGATCTGCATGTCGACGATGATGTACGCGCTCATGCGAAATTGTTCTCCAGGAAGGGATTCTTTTTGGTGACGGCGTCCAGCGCCACCAGCGTTTCCAGCAGCGCCTTCATGTGTTTGAGCGGCACCGCGTTGGGGCCATCGCTCATGGCCGTGGCCGGGTCGGGATGGGTTTCCATGAACAGGCCGGCCACACCCACGGCCACCGCCGCGCGCGCCAGCACCGGCACCATCTCGCGCTGACCGCCGCTGCTGGTTCCCTGGCCGCCGGGCAGCTGCACGCTGTGGGTGGCGTCAAACACCACCGGCGCGCCGGTCTCGCGCATGATGGCCAGCGAGCGCATGTCGCTCACCAGGTTGTTGTAGCCGAAGCTCGCGCCGCGTTCACAGGCCATGAAGTTGTCTTCATTCAGGCCGGCTTCTTTCGCCGCGGCACGCGCCTTGTCGATCACGTTCTTCATGTCGTGCGGTGCGAGAAACTGGCCCTTCTTGATGTTGACTGGCTTGCCCGACTGCGCCACGGCGCGGATGAAGTCGGTCTGGCGGCACAGGAAGGCGGGCGTCTGCAGCACGTCAACCACCTGCGCGGCGGCGGCGATGTCGTCTTCCGTGTGCACATCGGTCAGCACCGGCACGCCCAGTTCGCGCCTGACTTTGGCCAAAATCTCCAGGCCCTTTTCACGGCCCGGGCCGCGAAAAGTGGTGCCGCTGCTGCGGTTGGCCTTGTCGAAGCTGCTCTTGAAGATGAACGGAATGCCCAGACTGGCCGTGATCTCCTTGAGCTGACCGGCCACATCCATCTGCAAGGCTTCGGATTCGATCACGCAAGGCCCGGCGATCAGGAAAAACGGCCGATCCAGACCGATGGGGAATCCGCAAAGCTGCATGGTGGTCGATCTTGGTGATGCGCTCAGCCGGCGGCTCTGGCCTCGCGCTGCTCGCTGTGGCGTTGCAGTGCCGCGTGGATGAAGGCGTTGAACAGCGGATGTCCATCCCATGGGGTGGATTTGAACTCGGGGTGGAACTGCACGCCGACGTACCAGGGGTGGACCGACTGCGGCAGCTCGACCATTTCGGTCAGGTGCTCGCGCTGCGTCAACGCCGAGATCACCAGACCGGCGGCACGCAGGCGATCCAGGTAGTGCTCGTTGGCCTCGTAGCGGTGGCGATGGCGTTCGGTGACCACCGGGCCATAAATCTGGTGCGCCAGGGTGCCGGGCGAGACGTCGGAGCTTTGTGCACCCAGCCGCATCGTGCCGCCGAGATCGGAGCTGGCGTCGCGCTTCTGGATCGAGCCGTCGGCGTCCTGCCACTCGTCGATGAGGGCAATCACCGGGTGCGGCGTGTCCGGCTCGAACTCGGTGCTGTTGGCGTCTTTCAGGCCGGCCACGTGGCGCGCGTACTCGATGGTGGCGACCTGCATGCCCAGGCAGATGCCCAGGTAGGGCACCTGGTTCTCGCGGGCGAAGCGCGCGGCGCAGATCTTGCCTTCGATGCCGCGCTTGCCGAAACCGCCGGGCACCAGGATGGCGTCGAAACGGCTCAGCGTGCGCGCCAGGTTGTCGGGGGTCAGTGTCTCGGAGTCGATGTACTCGATCTGCACCTTGGCGTGGTTCTTCATGCCCGCGTGGCGCAGCGCCTCGTTGAGCGATTTGTAGCTGTCGGACAGGTCGACGTATTTGCCCACCATCGCGATGTGCACCGTGTGCTGCGGATGCTCGACCTCCCAGACCAGATCGTCCCAGCGCTTGAGGTTGGCTGGCGGGGTGTTCAGGCGCAGCTTGTCGCAGATCAGGCCGTCCAGGCCCTGCTCGTGCAGGATGCGCGGCACCTTGTAGATGGTGTCCACGTCCCACATCGAGATCACGCCCCATTCGGGCACGTTGGAGAACAGCGAAATCTTGGCGCGTTCCTCGTCGGGGATGCGGCGGTCGGCGCGGCAGAGCAGGGCATCGGCCTGGATACCGATGGCGCGCAGCTCCTTGGCGGTGTGCTGCGTCGGCTTCGTTTTGAGCTCGCCCGCCGCGGCGATCCAGGGCACATAACTCAGGTGCAGGAACACCGAGTTGTTCGGCCCCATGCGCAGGCTCATCTGGCGCACCGCTTCCAGAAAGGGCAGGGACTCGATGTCGCCCACGGTGCCGCCGATCTCGACGATGGCCACGTCAACCGCGTCGGGCGTGCCGATGCCGGCGCCGCGCTGGATGAATTCCTGGATTTCGTTGGTGACGTGCGGGATCACCTGCACCGTCTTGCCCAGGTAGTCGCCGCGCCGCTCTTTCTCCAGCACCGACTGGTAGATCTTGCCGGTGGTGAAGTTGTTGCTCTTCTTCATCCGCGTTTCGATGAAACGCTCGTAGTGACCGAGATCGAGGTCGGTTTCGGCACCATCGTCGGTGACAAACACCTCGCCGTGCTGAAACGGCGACATGGTGCCCGGGTCCACGTTGATGTACGGGTCGAGCTTGATCAGGGTGACTTTGAGGCCGCGGGATTCAAGAAGCGCGGCCAGGGATGCGGAGGCGATGCCTTTGCCCAGAGAGGACACCACACCGCCGGTAACGAACACAAATTTGGTCATGTCTCGGGCGAGCCTTGCGCTCGCGGGAGGTGGAAATGGGAATTATAGGGGGCACATGACGGACCACTTCGCTTGCGACGCGATGGGCCATGGCGCGTCTCACCGCCCAGGCCCGCGCGCCGTCGACCAATCCAACGCTGCTACATTGCGCGCATGAACGAACTGACCGGCAAACACATCGTCCTGGGGCTCTCGGGCGGCATCGCCTGCTACAAGGCGGCCGAACTCTGTCGCGCGCTCATCAAACAGGGTGCAACGGTGCAGGTTGTCATGACCGATGCGGCCGAGCAGTTCATCACCGCGGTGACCCTGCAGGCGCTTTCCGGCCGCCCGGTGTTCACCTCGCAGTGGGACGCGCGCGCAGCCGGCGGTGTGGACAACAACATGCCCCACATCAACCTCAGCCGCGAGGCCGATGCGATCCTGATCGCACCGGCCAGCGCCGATTTCATGGCCAAGCTGTTGCATGGCCGCGCCGACGATTTGCTGAGCCTCATGTGCCTGGCCCGACCGCTGGACAAGGTGCCGCTGATCCTGGCGCCAGCGATGAATCGCGAGATGTGGGCGCACCCGGCGACCCAGCGCAATGTGGCCCAGCTGCGCGCCGATGGCACCACCGTGCTCGATGTGGGCGCGGGTGACCAGGCCTGCGGGGAGATCGGAGATGGCCGCATGCTCGAGCCCGACGAGCTGCTGTACGACCTGGTGCGATTTTTCACGCCGAAGGTGCTGGCCGGTCAGCAGGTGCTTGTCAGCGCCGGACCCACCTTCGAGGCGATCGACCCGGTGCGGGGTATCACCAACCTCTCCAGCGGCAAGATGGGCTTTGCGATCGCGCGTGCCGCGCACGAGGCCGGCGCCCAGGTGACGCTGGTGGCCGGCCCGGTGGGCCTGCCCACACCGCGTGGCGTCGGTCGCATCAACGTGAAGTCGGCATTGAACATGCAGAAGTCGTTGCAGGTGCTGGCGCAAACCGCCACCGTGTTCATTTCCGCAGCGGCCGTGGCCGACTGGCGGCCTGCGGCTTCGGCCGAGCACAAGATCAAAAAGGACGGCAGCGGCCAGCCGCCCGCGCTGGGTTTTGTCGAGAACCCGGACATCCTGGCCGAAATCGCGGCTGGCCCGCGCGCGCGCAGCGGTGCCTTGTATTGCGTGGGGTTTGCGGCCGAGAGTCAGGACCTGCTCGCCCATGCCCAGGCCAAACGCGAGCGCAAGGGTGTGCCCTTGCTGGTGGGCAACATCGGACCCGACACTTTCGGCCAGGACGACAACGCCTTGTTGCTGATCGATGCCCAAGGCAGCACCGACCTGCCGCGCGCGCCCAAGCTGGCGCTGGCGCGCCAGCTGGTGGCCGAAATCGCGCGCCGCCTGCCGCACTGACGCACCCCGTGCCCGATTCGGGCGCTGCGCGTGCGTCGCCCGATTGCAGGTTCTTGGCTTGCGCAGGAGGTGACTGTTCCGGAACGCAGCAAGCCCGGTGCTCGCCTGCTTTGACGCGCCGACGCCTGGCGCGCACCGATTTTGATGGCTGCGTATATGCAACTGTTTTCATAGGTGTTTGTCATGTTCACCCTTCCTGGGTGCTCGTCCACACTGGAGTGGCTCTGCCGGGTAGCAGGCGTTTCAGAAGACGGGCAGCTGGCCCGCAGGAGGCAAAGTTGATGGACATGAACCGGAGACATTTCTTCCGGGTCAGTGGAGCAGGCCTGGCAGCATCCAGCCTGGTCGCGTTGGGCTTCTCGCCCATGGCCGCTCTGGCCGAGACGCGCAGCTTCAAACTGGCCCGCACCACCGAAACCCGCAGCGTCTGCCCGTATTGCTCGGTCAGTTGCGGGATGATCATGTACACGCTCGGCGACAAGGCCAAAAACGTCAAGCCGACCCTGATACACGTCGAAGGCGATCCGGACAACCCGGTCAACCGCGGCACCCTGTGCCCCAAGGGCGCCGGTGTCATCGACATGATCCAGTCGCCCACCCGTGTCAAGTTTCCGCAGGTCCGTGAACCGGGATCCAGCGAGTGGAAGAGGATCGGCTGGGACGATGCGTTCGACCGCGTGGCCAGGCTGATGAAGGCCGACCGCGACGCCAACCTCATCAAAACCAACGAGCAGGGTGTCACGGTCAACCGCTGGAACACCACCGGTTTCCTGATCTGCAGCTCCTCCTCGAACGAAACAGGCTACCTGACCGTCAAGGTCGCACGTGGTCTGGGAATGGTCGCTATCGATACGCAAGCGGCTGTTTGACATGCGCCGACGGTGTCCAGTCTGGGCCCGACTTTCGGTAGAGGAGCGATGACCAATTCTTGGACTGATATCAAGAACACGGATCTCGTCCTCGTCATGGGCGGCAATGCCGCCGAAGCCCACCCCTGCGGGTTCAAGTGGGCGGTGGAGGCCATGCAGCACCGCAAGGCAAGGCTGATGGTGGTCGACCCGCGCTTCACGCGCTCGGCTGCGCTGGCGGATACCTACGCGCCGATCCGCGTGGGCACCGACATCGCCTTCCTGGGCGGCGTCATCA
>CAYRIT010000070.1:0-17299 GCA_964424415.1 uncultured Hydrogenophaga sp. | reverse complement strand
CAATCGTGCCAACGTTGACGTGCGGCTTGGTCCGCTCAAATTTCTCTTTTGCCATTTTTCAGCTCTCCAAAATCAAAATTGCCGAAACACCAAACAGATACAAAACTGGTGCCCTTGGCGGGAATCGGACCCGCGACCTCTCCCTTACCAAGGGAGTGCTCTACCACTGAGCCACAAGGGCCAAGGCAGCCGCCACATCAGCGACCGCCTCAGAAAACAATTGCACGATCCAGCAAACGATCGGAACACAAGCCAGCACGGAACATGGAGCGGGAGACGGGGATCGAACCCGCATCATCAGCTTGGAAGGCTGGGGTTCTACCATTGAACTACTCCCGCCCGAGACATCCGGCCCAACCCAAGATCGCCACACCGGACACCTGAACGCTCTGCACATCGTCGCTTGCGCTTCGTGCCGCACGCTGGTGGAGGGGGCTGGATTCGAACCAGCGTACGCGTAAGCGGGCAGATTTACAGTCTGCTGCCTTTAACCACTCGGCCACCCCTCCGCAATGCAGCCCGACATTATGCCACGGATTTGGGTCGCCGACACCACAGTCGACGCCGGTCGGCTCACCAGACTGGGGCGCCACGTCCCTGGGCGGTCAGCCAGCGGTCCGCTTCCCCGAAATGGCCACAACCCAGAAACGGCAGCGGACCCCGGCTGGCGGACAGTGGCGATGGATGGTTCGCAGACAACACGCGGTGGCGCCGGGCATCGATCCAAGGCGCCTTGGTCTGCGCATGTGCGCCCCAGAGCAGAAACACCTTGGGGGCGCTGGCATCGCTGCAGCGCCGGATCAGCGCATCAGTGAGCGCTTCCCAACCTTGGCGTGCATGGCTGGCCGGCAGGCCGGCCTCCACGGTCAGGCAGGTGTTGAGCAGCAGCACGCCCTGGGTGGCCCAGCGCACCAACGAGCCGTGGGCCGGAGGCGGCAGTCCGAGGTCGCGCTGCAGCTCTTTGAAGATGTTGCGCAGACTGGGCGGGGGGCGCGTGCCGGGCGCGACCGAAAACGCCAGACCCTCGGCCTGACCCGCACCATGGTACGGATCCTGGCCCAGGATCACGATCCGCACCTCGGACAGCGGTGTGAGCACGAGCGCGCGCAGCGGCTCGGGCGGGTAGATCGTGGCACCGGCGGCCAGGCGGGCCTGCAGAAACGCGAGCAGCACCGTCCCGGCGGGTGAAGCGAAGAAGGTCTGCACCACCGCACGCCAGTCCGGATGCACCGGCCAGCGCGTGGGGTCGGCATGCGTCAGGCGTGCGGGCGGGCAACCCTCGGCCAACATGCCATCCAGCGTGGCCTGCACGGCGTCAGCCAAACAGCTCAGCCAGCGCAAGACCCGGCTCGGGCGCTCGCATGAAGGCCTCGCCGACCAGAAACGCATGGACACCAGCGCCGCGCATGCGGGTCACGTCCTCACGCCCCAGGATGCCGGACTCGGTGATCAGCAGCCGGTCGGCCGGCACGTCGGCCACAAGGTCGAGCGTGGTCTGCAGATCGACCTCGAAGGTCCGCAGGTTGCGGTTGTTGATGCCGAGCAAAGACGTCTTGAGCGCGAGCGCGCGGCGCAGTTCATCGCGGTCGTGCACCTCAACCAGTACCGCCATGTCCAGGCTGTGCGCGATGGCTTCCAGCTCGGCCATTTGTGCGTCGTCCAGGCAGGCCGCAATCAGCAGGATGGCGTCGGCGCCCATGGCGCGCGCTTCATAGACCTGGTAGGCGTCGACCATGAAGTCTTTGCGCAACACCGGAAGATCACAACTGGCGCGCGCCTGCTTGAGGAAATCCGGTTCGCCCTGAAAAAACTGGCGGTCGGTCAGCACGGACAGGCAGGCCGCACGGGTCTTGCCGTCGCCATCGGCATAACTTTGCGCAATGTCGGCGGGGATGAAATCGGCGCGCAGCACACCTTTGCTCGGGCTGGCCTTCTTGATTTCCGCAATCACCGCGGCCTGGCCACGGGCGATCTGCGCGCGCAGCGCGCCCTCGAAATCGCGGGTACGCAACCGGCTCTCGGCGTCCTGGCGCACCAGCTCCAGCGGTTTCTTGCGACGGGCCACGCTCACTTCCTCGTGCTTGACGGCCACGATTTTCTGCAGGATGTCATTCATGGGTTCGGGCTTTGTTGAAACGCTGCCCCCGCTCGGGCGCGTCGTTGTTCGGATTTTTCAGGGCGCTCAGAAACACGCGGCATGGACGCTGCGGCCAGGACGAAACGCCGATGGCGATCCACGCGCCGCCATCCCACAGCCAGGGCGGAAAGCCCATCGATCAGGGGCCGGTGCTGGCGACGACAGCATGGGTGAAGTCGCTGAAGGCGCGCAGCTTGCGGGCCGCAGCCCCCGATTCCAGGGTGCGCAGAGCGAGTGCAATGCCTTGTGCCATGTCGTCACAGACGTTGGCAGCGTACAAGGCCGCGCCGGCGTTGAGCGCGACGATGTCGCGTGCGGACCGCATCGCCGGGTCGCCCGGCTTTTCCAGCACACCCAGCAGCATCGCGCGCGATTCTTCGGGTGTCTCCACCCGCAGCGCCCGGTTGCTGGCCATGGTGAGGCCGAAATCCTCCGGGTGGATTTCGTACTCGGTGATCTCGCCACCTTTGAGCTCACCCACCAGGGTGGCGGCACCGAGCGACACCTCGTCCATGCCGTCACGTCCATAGACCACCACCGCGTGCTCGGCGCCCAGACGCTGCAACGCGCGCACCTGGATGCCGACCAGATCGGGGTGGAACACGCCCATGAGGATGTTGGGCGCCGAGGCCGGATTGGTCAGCGGCCCGAGGATGTTGAAGATGGTCTTGATGCCAAGCTCCCGGCGCACGGGCGCCACGTTCTTCATCGCCGGGTGGTGATTCGGCGCAAACATGAAACCCAGACCCACGGCTTCGATGCAGCGCGCGATCGCGTCGGGCGGCAGGTTGATGTTGATGCCCAGGCTCTCCAGCACGTCGGCACTGCCGCTCTTGCTGGAGACGCTGCGCCCGCCATGTTTGCTGACCTTGGCGCCAGCTGCAGCGGCCACAAACATGGAGCAGGTGGAGATGTTGAAGGTGTGCGAGCCGTCGCCGCCGGTGCCGACGATGTCGACCAGATGGGTCTTGTCGGCGACATGGACCTTGGTGGAGAACTCGCGCATCACCTGAGCGGCTGCGGTGATCTCGCCGATGGTCTCCTTTTTCACCCGCAAGCCGGTGATGAGGGCCGCCATCATGAGCGGCGACATCTCGCCGCTCATGATGAGCCGCATCAGGTGCAGCATCTCGTCGTGGAAGATCTCGCGGTGCTCGATGGTGCGCTGCAAGGCCTCTTGGGGGGTGATCTGTTGGCGGTGGGACATGGGCTTTCCTGCTTATCGGGAGGCATTGTCGGACATGGCCAGGCTCAGGCCAAAGCCCACGAACATCGCGCCCGCGGCACGGTCCATCCAGCGCATGGCGCGCTGCACGGAGCCGACGCGGCGAGCGGCCCAGCCGGCGAGCCAGGCGTAGCCGAAGTTGACCGGCAGCGAATTGAGGTTGAACAGCAGCCCCAGCAGCAGGAAGGCGCTGAGCTTGTCGGGGGTCCCGGGGGCGATGAACTGCGGCACAAAGGCCAGAAAAAACAACGCGACCTTGGGGTTTAGCACGTTGGTGAGAAAACCCTGGCGATAGACCCGCCGGAGATCGGCCGGCTCGGGTGAAAACGTTGCGCCCGCAGACGCGATGGCTGAGCCGCCCTTGGCGAACAGCAATTTCACCCCCATCCATGCCAGGTAGGCAGCACCCAGCCACTTGAGCAGTGTGAACGCCGTACTGGATGCCGCCAGCAGCGCGCCCACCCCCAGCGCGGCCGCAAACACATGCACGAAGCAACCGCTGACGATACCCAGCGCCGCCACCATGCCCGCACGCACACCGTGCTTCAGGGCACTGGTGGCGACAAATAGCACGTCGGGGCCGGGCGTCAGGTTCAGCAGCCAGCCCGCCGCGATGAACATCAGAAGCTGGGGCGTGTCGGGCATGGTCGGCAGGTGGCCGGGCCGGATCTCAATACGGCCCAGCGGCTTTCAAGCCCGCCGCGCCCTGGTCCGGCGCCCCGCTGAAGAAGCACCGCACGCTGGCGATGGCGTGCTCGATGCCGGCCGCATCCACGCCGAGGTGGGTGACAAAACGCAGGCCGATCAACCCGGTGGCCAGCACACCCCGGGTTTCCAGGAAAGCCAGCAGTGCGGGGCCACGGCCGTCGGCCACGTCGACGAACACAATGTTGGTCTGCGCCGATCGCACCGTGAGACCGGAAATGCCCCGCAGGCCCTCGGCCAGGCACTGCGCGTTCGCGTGGTCGTCGGCCAGGCGGTCCACCTGGTGATCGAGCGCGTGGTGCGCGGCAGCGGCCAGCAGACCGACCTGCCGCAGCCCGCCGCCCGCCATCTTGCGAATGCGCCGCGCGCGCGCGATCAACTCGCGCGAGCCGCACAGGGCCGAACCCACCGGGGCACCCAGGCCTTTGCTGAAACAGACGGACAGGCTGTCGAAGTGATCGGCCATTTCGCGCACACGCGCCAGAGCGCCCTGCCCCGACGCTGCCGTGGCCACCGCGGCGTTGAACACCCGCGCGCCATCCAGGTGCGTGGCCAATTCACGTTCGCGCGCGAGCTGCGTCGCCGAGCGCAGGTAGTCGTCGGGCATCACATGGCCGTTCCAGGTGTTTTCCAGGCACAGCAGCCGGGTGCGCGCGAAATGCGGGTCATCGGGTTTGATGGCCGCGGCGATGTCGGCCAGCGCCATTCGACCTTGGACATCCTGCGTCAGCGGCTGAGGCTGGACGCTGCCGAACACCGCCGCGCCGCCGCCCTCGTACCGGTAGGTGTGCGCGTTCTGCCCCACGATGTACTCGTCACCGCGCTGGCAGTGCGCGAGGATGCCGCAGAGGTTGCTTTGTGTGCCGCTGGGCATGAACAACGCGGCGTCTTTGCCGGTGATGGCCGCGATGCGATCCTGCAGCGCGTTGACCGTGGGGTCGTCCCCGAACACATCGTCGCCCAGCGCAGCGGCCATCATGGCGGCGCGCATCGCGGGCGTGGGCTGGGTCACGGTGTCGCTGCGCAGGTCAACGGTTTTCATGGCCGCTCCAGGAAATTTTTGAGCATGGCGTGGCCATGTTCGGTCAAGATGCTCTCGGGATGGAACTGCACACCTTCGATATCCAGCGTCTTGTGTTTGACACCCATGATTTCGCCGTCGGGTGTCCAGGCGGTTACCCGCAGGCAGTCGGGCAGCGTGTCGCGCTCGATGGCCAGCGAGTGGTAGCGGTTGACGGTGAACTGCCCGGGCAGCTGGGCGAATACACCGTCCTGTGTGGTGGTGATCTGAGACGTCTTGCCGTGCATCAGCGCTTGCGCGCGCACGACCTTGCCGCCGAACGCGGCGCCGATCGCCTGATGCCCGAGGCACACGCCGAGGATGGGCAACTGGCCCGCAAAATGCTGGATGGCGGCGACCGAGATGCCGGCTTCGGCTGGTGAACAAGGGCCGGGCGAAATGACCAGACGATCGATCTCGCCGGCGTCGAGGCGGCGCTGGATCTCGTCCACCGTGATCTCGTCGTTGCGCACCACGGTCACGTCGGCACCGAGTTCGCCGAAGTACTGCACGATGTTGAAAGTGAACGAGTCGTAGTTGTCCACCATGAGAAGTTGTATGGCCTTTTTCATGCTGTTCACTCCAGGCCTTCTTCCACCAGCTCCGCCGCCCGCAACAGGGCGCGTGCCTTGTGCTCGGTTTCCCGCCATTCCATCTCGGGAACCGAGTCGGCCACCACACCGGCAGCCGCCTGCACGTGCAGCGTCTGGTCTTTGACGATGCCGGTGCGGATGGCAATGGCCACGTCCATGTCGCCGGCGTAGCTCAGGTAGCCACAGGCGCCGCCATACAGGCCACGCTTGGTCGGTTCCAGCTGGTCGATCAGCTCCATCGCGTGAACCTTGGGCGCGCCGGTCAGCGTGCCGGCGGGAAAGGTGGCTTTGAGCACATCCATGTTGGTCATGCCATCGTTCAGCATGCCCTCGACGTTGCTCACGATGTGCATCACGTGGCTGTAGCGCTCGACCGCAAAGGCTTCGGTGACCTTCACCGAACCGATCTTGGCGATGCGGCCGATGTCGTTGCGCGCCAGATCAATCAGCATCACGTGTTCTGCGCGCTCTTTCGGGTCGTTGACCAGTTCGTGCTCGACCGCCTTGTCCTGCTCGGGCGTGGCGCCGCGCGGGCGTGTGCCAGCCAGCGGACGGATCGTGACCTTGGTGCCTTCGTCGGTTTTTTCCTGCCGCACCAGAATCTCCGGCGAAGCGCCCACCACCTGGAAGTCTCCGAAGTGGTAGTAGTACATGTAAGGCGACGGATTGAGCGAACGCAGGGCACGGTACAGCGACAGCGGGCTCTCGGTGTAGCGCTTGCTGATGCGCTGGCCCACCTGCACCTGCATGAAGTCGCCCGCGGCGATCAGCTCCTTGGCGCGCTCCACCGCAGCCAGGTAATCGGCCTTGGCGAAGCTGCGCTCGGGCGGGTGGCTCTGGCTGGCTTTCACCACCGGCGCACTCACCGAGTATTTCAGCGCATCCTTGAGTTCGCGCACGCGCCGCTTGGCGTTGGCATAGGCTTCGGGCGCTGCGGGGTCGGCGTACACAATCAGATAGAGCTTGCCGGAGAGGTTGTCGATCACCGCCAGCTCTTCGCATTGCAGCAGCAGAATGTCGGGACAACCCAGGGTGTCGGGCGGGCAGCTGGCTTCCAGCTTCTTCTCGATGTGGCGCACCGCGTCGTAGCCGAAATAGCCCGCCAGGCCACCGCAGAAACGCGGCAATCCCGGGCGCAGCGCCACTTTGAAGCGCTCCTGGTAGGCCGCGATGAAGTCCAGCGGGTTGCCCGCCGCGGTTTCCAACACCACGCCATCGGTCACCACCTCGGTCCTGGCGGCGCTGCCAAAGCCGCTGGCACGCAGCAAGGTGCGTGCCGGCAGACCGATGAAGCTGTAGCGCCCAAAACGCTCGCCACCGACCACCGACTCCAGCAGGAACGAGTGTTTGCCGTCGCCCTTGCCGTGGGCCAGCTTGAGGTAGAGCGAGAGCGGGGTTTCGAGGTCGGCAAAGGCCTCGGCCATCAGGGGAATGCGGTTGTAGCCCTGGCTGGCCAGGCTTTTGAATTCAAGCTCGGTGATCATGTTCAAACGCTCCATCGGTTTCTCTGTGCGCATGGGCCAGGAAAACCGCTATCGGGGGATGCCGGCCGCACGGGGCCGGGGAAAGAAAGGCTTCGGTGCGGTCAGCGAGCGGGGCAGCGTCGCGGGGCACACCGAGCGCCTCGAAGAGAGCACGGTTACGCGGGCTTGCGCCAGGGCCAGGCTCCCCGGCCTGGGCGGCGCGGCAGACGGGCTGCGGACATCGTGCGGGGAGTGAACATGGTGGGCAAAGTGTAGCAAAGCCACCGCAACCGCACTCCGCACATCTGGGGCACTTCAGCGCTCAGCGGCCAGCCCCGCCGCGGTATCGCGCTTGCGCGGGCCGGCCATCACCGCCACAATCGGCAGCCGCGAACGGTCGTGCTTTTTATTGCCCCGTTCCCGCACCGCCCTGCCCTTGCCGCCCACTCAGGAGCCCCCATGCGCCACCACCGCCCGATCGCGTCCCACCTTGCCGCTGCGTCGCTCCTGCTGGGGCTGGTCTGGGCCCCGACGCTGGCGGATGCTGCCAACGTCGAACTGGCGGGCGTGAAACTGGAAGACCGGCTGTCCGTGGCCGGCAGCCCGCTGATGCTCAACGGCGCGGGCATCCGATACAAGGCGGTGTTCAAGGTCTACACCGCCGCTCTTTATCTCACGAACAAAGCCGAGACGCCCGATGCGGTACTGGCCACCGCCGGCCCCAAACGGTTGGCCATCACGATGCTGCGCGACATTGATTCGGCCGAACTCGGCAAGCTGTTTTCGCGTGGCATGGAAGACAACATGGACCGCGCGTCGTTCTCCAAGCTGATACCGGGCGTGATGCGCATGAGCCAGGTGTTCAGCAACCACAAGCAGCTCAGGGAAGGCGAGACCTTTCTGGTCGACTGGGTGCCGGGCACCGGCACCCAGATCACCGTCAAGGGGAAGCTCGAGGGCGAGCCATTCAAGGAACCCGAGTTCTTCAACGCGCTGATGCGCATCTGGCTGGGCCACAAGCCTGCCGACTGGCAACTCAAGGAAGCGCTGCTGGGTCAGCCCAGGAAGTGATCCAGCTCGGCCAGAGAGCCCAGCAAAAAATCGTGTGGCGCCTGCTCGATCGGCTCGCCATGGTTGTAGCCGTAGGTGACCAGCGCCACCGGGCAGCCGGCTGCGCGGGCCGCCAGCGCGTCGTTCTGTGAATCCCCCACCACCCAGGTTTCTTCGGGCGCGCTGCCCAGGGCTTCGCAAGTCTTGAGCAGAGGCAGCGGGTCGGGCTTCTTGCGCTCGAAGCTGTCGCCGCCGAACACCTGCTGGAAGTGAGCTTCCAGCCCCTTGGCTTGCAGCAGCGCTCGGGCAAAGGCCAGCGGCTTGTTGGTGAGGCAGGCCATCGGGACACCCCGTGCGCTCAGCGCCCGCAGGCCATCGGCCACCCCGGGGAACACCTCCGAGAACTGGCCGTTGATGGCGTGGTAATGGTGCTGATACCGCCGCCACGCCTGCTCGTACAGGGCATCGACCGTGCGTGCCGGACAGACCTGACCCAGACCGCTGACCGAGGGCAGCGCGAGTTGCTCGGCCAGCAGGCTGCGGATCAGGTGCTCTGAACCCTTGCCCACGGTGCGCGCCACCGCCGCCCGGTCCACACCGGGCATGCCGAGGTCGGCCATGGTGCGGTTGAGTGCGACCTCGAAATCGCCCAGGGTGTCGACCATCGTGCCATCAAGGTCGACGATGACCGCGCGGCAATGAGGGAATGCGTGAGCAGGGTGATTGGACATGCTGTGTTAATTTTCCGCCTCCATTCAAACCGCCCGGAGATACTCATGAAGACATTGTTGCAACGCTTTTTCCTGCTGCTGGCCGGCGTGCTGCTGAGCACCGCGGCCCTGGCGCAGGACAAGGTGGTTTACCACATCGATGACGCTGCCAGCCAGGCCACCAAAGCCCTGCGCAACATCCGCAACCACCTTGACGTCCAGCCCGACACCCAGATCATCGTGGTGACACACGCCAATGGCGTGAACTTCCTGATGACCGATGCCAAGGATCCCAAAAACCCCAACATCGACTACAACTCGCTGGTGAGCGCGTTGAAGGCACGCGGTGTGCGTTTCGAGGTCTGCGAAATCACGCTGAAGAACAACAACCTGAAGAAGGAGCAGTTCTCGCTCGACGCCGATTTCACCCCGTCGGGTGTGGCGCGCATCGGCTCGCTGCAGTACCGCGATCACTTCGCCTACATCAAGCCCTGAACGGGCACGCGGCGCGCACAGGGCTTGCAGGGACGCCCCTCAGACCAGCGCGGCGCGCATGCGGTCGATGACGGTTTTGTAGTCGGGCTGGCCGAATATGGCGCTGCCGGCCACGAAGGTGTCGGCACCGGCATCGGCCACACGGCGGATGTTGTCGGCCTTGATGCCGCCGTCCACCTCCAGCCGGATGTCCTTGCCACTGGCCTCGATGCGCTTGCGCGCGGCCTCGATCTTGCGCAGCGCCGAGTCGATGAAGCTCTGGCCCCCAAAGCCGGGGTTGACGCTCATGATGAGAATGAGATCGATGTCGTCGATCACCCAGTCCAGCACGTCCAGCGGCAGCGCCGGGTTGAAGGTCAGGCCGGCTTTCGCGCCTTTGGCTTTGATCGCCTGAATGCTGCGGTGAACATGGCCGCTGGCATCGGGGTGAAAACTCACCAGATCGGCACCGGCGTCGATGAAGGCGCTGGCCAGTGCGTCCACCGGCTGGATCATCAGGTGCACATCGATCGGCACTGGCGTGCCGTCGGGCTTCCTGGCGTGTGGCTTGAGCGCCTGGCAGACCATGGGGCCGAAGGTCAGGTTGGGCACGTAGTGGTTGTCCATCACGTCGAAATGGATCCAGTCGGCCCCAGCGGCGATGACGTTCTTCACCTCCTCGCCCAGGCGGGCAAAGTCGGCGGACAGGATGGACGGTGCGATGCGGTAGGCGGTGGACATGGTGGCGGTACGGCGTGTGTTCGGTGGGGAGTCCCACATTGTCTCAGGCACCGGGCTCTCCGTCAGCAGCGGGTAACATGCCGCCCATGTCGTCATACCAGTTCACCTGCGAGGTGGAACCCCAGTACCTGAGCGAGCAATCTGCGCCCGAGGACAACCTGTACGCTTTTGCCTACACCGTCACGATCACCAACACCGGTGACGTGCCGGCCCAGCTGGTATCGCGCCACTGGATCATCGAGGACGCGGCCGGCCGCAGCGATGAGGTCAAAGGCCTGGGCGTGGTCGGCAACCAGCCACTGCTGCGCCCGGGCGAGTCGTTCCAGTACACCAGCGGCACCCGGCTGCACGCGCCCAGCGGCCAGATGCGCGGCAGCTTTTTCTGCGTCGCTGAAGACGGCGAGCGCTTCGAATGCGAAGTGGCCCCGTTTGCCCTGGAGTCGGGCACGGCCGCGCCCGGACGCGTGCTGCACTAGCGACCCCGTCTCGCGCCCGCGCACCCTTTTCACCTGGCCCATTCGAACGGCCCGCCTTGCACCGCTACCGCCTTGCACGGCCCAACCCCACAGAGACCCCCGCATGGAATTCCTGCCCACCTGGCCGTTGCAGATGAACACCCTGTTCTTCTTCGGTTTTCTTCTGTTTTGCGGCGCGCTCGGTGGGTTCATGGCGCACCGGGTGAGCTGGCTGCCCAGCATCACCGGGTTCATGCTGGTGGGGCTGGTGGCCGGACCCAACGTGCTCGGCATCTTCGACTACGCCTCGCTGGCGCAGGCGAGCATCGTGGTGGACATCGCGCTGGCGCTGATCCTCTACCGCCTGGGTTTGTCACTCGACATCAAGTCGCTGCTGCACGACAAGGCGCTGCTGCTGGTGTCGCTGGTGGAGAGCTCCCTGACCTTTGTGGTCGTCTATTTCGCGATGCTCTGGTTCGGCGTGGGACCGCTGGTGTCGGCGGTGGTCGCCGCGATCGCCATTTCGTCCTCGCCTGCGGTGTTGCTGCACGTCTCGCACGAACTGGGCGCGTACGGGGACACCACCAACCGCGCCGAGGCGCTGGTGGCGCTGAACAACGTGCTGGCCTTTCTGGTGTTCGCGGCGATGATGCCCGCGCTCTACAACGACAACGCCGCACCACTGGTCACCATGGTGGGCGCGCCGCTGTATCAGTTGCTGGGCTCCACCGTGCTTGGCGTGGTGCTGGGCTGGGTGCTGCACATGGTGGCGCGCTGGACCAAGCGCGCCCCGCAATACAGCCTGGCCCTGGTGGTCGGTGCGGTGGCCATGACGCTGGGCCTGGCGCTGGCGTTTGGCCTGTCTGCGCTGTTTGCGCCGCTGGTGCTCGGCGTGGTGGTCAAGACCGCCGAAAAGCAGGATTTGCTGGCCAACCTGGAGTTCGGCCCCGCTTTCGAGCTGTTTTTTGTGGCTTTGTTCGTCTACGCCGGCGCCAATCTGCACCTGAAGGAAATGGTGGCCTTCGCGCCTGCTGCAGCGATCTATGTGGTCGCACGGGGCCTGGCCAAATGGGTCGGGGTCGCGGGTACCGGCTTTCTGGTGGGCTGGCACCGCCGCACCCACCTGAACGCCGGCCTGATGCTGCTGCCCATGGCCGGCATGGCAATCGGTCTGGCCAACACCATGACCGCGCAGTTCCCGGTGCGCGCGGGCGAGGTCGCGTCCATCGTGTTCGCCGCGGTGGCGGTGTTCGAAACCATCGGCCCGCCGGTGGTGGCGCGCGCGCTGCGCTGGGCTGGCGAGGTGCACGGCGATGACGAAGAACGTGGCCTGACCCAGGCCGACGCGGTGATGGAGCCCCTGGTGCAGGAACCCGACGATGTCGCACGCGAGCAGACCGCCTGAGGCCGGTGCCGGCGGCGAATTCGGGCTGATCGCGCGCCACTTCACGCGCGCCACGATCGCCCTGCCCACGTCGGTGGTGCTGGGTGTGGGCGACGATTGCGCGCTGCTGCGGCCCACCCCCGGCCACCAGCTCGCCGTCTCCAGCGACATGCTGGTCGAAGGCCGCCATTTTTTCCCACACACCGACCCCGAATCGCTGGGCCACAAAGCGCTGGCGGTCAACCTGAGCGACCTCGCGGCCATGGGCGCGCGCCCGCTGGGCTTCACGCTGGCGCTCGCCCTGCCTGCGATCGACAACCCCTGGCTCGCCGCCTTCGCGCGCGGCCTGTTCGCTCTCGCCGACACCCACGCCTGCCCGCTGGTGGGGGGCGACACCACACGGGGACCGCTGAACATCTGCATCACCGTGTTCGGCGAAGTGCAGCCGGGCCGCGCGTTGCGACGCGACGCGGCGCAGCCGGGCGACGACCTCTGGCTGAGCGGGCGCACCGGCGAGGCGGCGCTGGCGCTGGCGCAGCGGCTCGACCAGCCCTGGGCCAGGGCGCTGCCACCGGCGCAGCAGCAGGCGGTTGTTGCGCGCATGGAGCGCCCCACACCGCGGCTGGCGCTGGGCTGTGCGCTGGGCGGCATCGCCCACGCGGCACTCGATGTGAGCGACGGCCTGGCCGGTGACCTGGGCCACATCCTGCGCGCCAGCGGTCTGGGCGCCGAGATCGACTGGGCCACCCTGCCACTGGCACCGGCACTGACCTTGCTGCCGCTGGCCCAGCAGCAGGAGTGTGTGCTGCACGGTGGCGACGACTACGAGCTGCTGGTCACCGCCGCGCCCGCCGCGCGCGAGCAGATGCTGGCCGCCGCCGAGGCCAGCGGGACACCGCTGCAACGCATCGGCCGCCTGCTGGCCACACCGGGCCTGCACCTGATCGATGCAGATGGCCAGCGCCGGCCGCTGGCCATGCGCGGTCACGACCACTTCCCAGGTTGAGACAAGCTCTCGGCGTGGGTCCCCAAGGTCGATGCCCACGATAATCCCGGCATGGCGTCAGACCCCTCTTCGTTGCCCACCACCGCACCATTGACACACCCGGGCTGGCGTTTTCTTTTCGCCCATCCTGCCCACTTCATTGCGCTGGGCGCGGGCTCGGGGCTGGCGCGTCACGCGCCCGGCACCGCCGGCACCTTGTGGGCCTGGGCCGCGTTTGTGCTGATGCAGTCCCTGCTGTCGGACCGCGCCTGGGCGGTGCTGATCGTGCTGGGCACCCTGGTGGGCTGGTGGGCCTGCACCGTGACCGCGCGCCACATGCGCATGGCCGACTCCGGCCACATCGTGTGGGACGAAATCATCGCCTTCTGGCTGGTGCTGTGGCTGGTGTCACCCACCAGCCTGCTGGGACAGGCGATCGCGTTCGGGTTGTTCCGTTTCTTCGACGCAGTCAAATTCGGCCCCATGGCCTGGGCCGATCAGCGCTTCAAAGGCTTTGGTCCGCGCGGCGGCTTCGGCATTCTGCTCGACGACTTCGCGGCCGCCGGCTGCACCTTGCTGGTGGTTGCCGCGTGGCGGTATTAGGCCCACCGTGCCGCTTGGCGCGAGACGCCGAAAGGGGTTGAGGACCGCGGCGACCAGCCTGCCTGCGCAGGTTTGGGGAGGCCCAATGTGCCGGCAAGGCGCGCCGGCGGACCGGCGAAGGCAGATCCCCAGCGTTCCCGAACAAGACATCGTGCGCCACCCTTGTCTCCCGCGGCCTGCAACACCTTGGCGTGCAGTACGCTGTGCGCCATGACGTCTCGACACGAATCCCCCCCGGCGGGCCCGCTGGTCAACGAGATCGCTGCGCGTTTGCGCACGCGCGGCCTGATGCTGGCCACGGCCGAGAGCTGCACCGGTGGACTCATTGCAGCGGCGTGCACCGAGCTCAGCGGATCAAGCGACTGGTTCGAGCGCGGTTTTGTGAGCTACTCGAACGCGTCCAAAACCGAGTTGCTGGGCGTGGCGGCGGCGCTGATCGACCAGCACGGCGCGGTGAGCGAGGCGGTGGTGCGCGCCATGGCAACCGGGGCGCTGACGCATTCGTCCGCGCAGTGTGCGGTGGCCGTGACCGGTGTGGCCGGCCCCACGGGCGGCAGCACAGACAAGCCGGTGGGCACGGTGTGGTTCGGCTGGGCCACCCCCGAAGGTGTGTTCTCCGAACGCCGCCACTTCGACGGCGACCGCGCCGCGGTGCGGCAGGCCACCGTGCGGCACGCCTTGCTCGGCCTGCAGGCGCGCCTGCCCTCAGGCGGCTGAGGCCAGCGTTGCGGCCACGCCGTCTGCGTAGACGGTGGCTTGCAGGCCCAGGGTTGTTTCGATCTTGGTGCTGGTCAAGCGGTAATCGCGGTCCAGCTGGTACATGAGCTCGTGGTTCTCGCGGATCGCCTGCATCCACCAGCCCACCGGCTTCAGCAGCCAGCCCGGCATGACGCGCAGGCGGTAGGGCTGGCGCGCCAGTCCACAGGCCAGGCGGGTCATGCGCTCACCACCCATGGGTTCGGACGAGGTCGGCAGGTGCCAGGTCTGGCCCCACACGCCGGCCGACTGCCCCAGCGCCGCGAGCGCGCGCCCGGCGTCGGAGGTGTGGGTGAAGCTGTGCCAGGCGGTCGGGTCGCCGATCCATTGCGGCGCCCGACCGGCGCGCAGCCGCTCAATCAAAATGGCATCGAGCAGGCTGTTGGTGGCGCCGGGTCCGTAAAAATCGGCCGAGCGGGCGATCAGTGCCTGCAAGTCGCCGCGCGGGCGCTGGGCCTGAGCCAGCCGACCGTGGGTCGCCACGTGTCGCAGCTGGAAGCCCAGCTGGGTACGCCGCTGTTCGAGCGCACCGGGCGTGGCCTGGTGGCCACCCCGGCGGCGCACCGCCTGGCCGACGCCGCGCGCGCCATGGAGACAGGTGCTCAGCGTCTGCTGCGCGGCGCCCAGCAATCCCAGACCGCACTCTCGGGCAGCGTGCGCCTCTCGGCCAGCCAGCCGGTCGCTTGTGCCTTGATGCCGCCTCTGCTGGCGCGGCTGCGCATCGAACTGCCGGGTATACAGATCGAGCTGGTGGTCAGCAATGCCCTGAGCGATCTGCTGCGTCGCGAGGCAGATATCGCGGTGCGTATGGTGCGGCCGACGCAGGGCGCGCTGGTGGCACGGCGCATCGGTCAGGTGGGCGTGGTCGCGTGTGCCCACCGCGACTACCTGCAGCGCCGGGGCGTGCCCGCCGACCCGGTGGACCTGCTGGAGCACGAGCTGGTGGGCAACGACCAGGTCCAGGACATCCGGCGCGGTTTCGCCGCGCTGGGCCACCCGGTCGGACCCGAGCAGTTCGGCCTGCGCACCGACGATCTCATGGCGTATTGGGCCGCGGTGCGCGCGGGCCTGGGTATCGGCTTTGTGGCTGCGTACCTGCTGCAAGAAGACGCGAATGTGGTGCAGGTATTGCCCACCCTGGCGATCCCGCCGTTGCCGGCCTGGCTGGTGGTGCACCGCGAGATCCGTTCCAGCCGGCGCATCCGCGCGGTGGTCGACTTTCTGGCGCGCGAACTGCCACTGCTGTTGTGAGCCGTCCGTGGCCGAAACCCTCAAGCACCTGATCAACACCAAAACCAGCACCGTCCCGCACGCGGGGGCACACCTGCAACGCGCCCGACCTCGTTCGACCGTCGGGTCGTCACCAGGCCGGGGCGCCGCAGATCAACCCGTGGCGCGGTCAGCCCGCACCGTGGCACTTCTTGAATTTTTTGCCACTGCCACACCAGCACGGGTCGTTGCGACCCGGCGTTTCGGCGCGGCGCACAGGGTCGACGCGCGGGCCCAGGCTCTGCCAGAGCTGGCGCAGGTCGTATACCGCCCAGATCGCTTCGCCCACCTGGTTCAGCCGCACCTCGCTCACGCTGGGCGGGCCGTCTTCGCTGTGCAGCGAAATCGCGGGCGGGGCGGTGTCGTCTTCGGTGAGCGCAACCAGTGTGTCCAGCGCATCGTCAAGCCACTGCGCGGCTTCTTTGTCGCGAGGCGCGGCCCAGTCGTCGCTCCAGTTTTCCACCACAAACATGAAGCCCAGCGCCCAGACCTGGCCGTAGGCCGGCAGGTCCTGGCTGTCGATCTCGGCGCGCTCGCTTTCGGGCAATGTCGCCACCGCACCCCGCAGGTCCATCAGCTCGGGGTGGTAGCTGCGCTCGTCTTCGAGTGACTCGACCTCGGCCGACAAGGCACCCGCCACCTCGTTCCAGCGGCGTGTCCACAGGCCCATGAACCGGGCCGCCTGGGCGGCATCGAGAAACTGCGTGCCATCTTCGGTGTCCACACCCAGCAGCACCGGCAGAAACTCGTCGGGCAGGATCAGGCGCCGGGTACACAGCAGCGCCGCCAGCGCACCTTCGCAGAATTCCCACTGCGGCACTTCGTCGTCGCGGGTGCGCAAGTCATCAAGAATCGCGTCGAGTGTGTCGAAGTCCTCGGCTTCCAAAGGCTGTTCCAGGTCGAGGGGGGATGAAGGCTGGTTCATGGCGCGAGTGGGAGGGTCTTTATGATGACCGGCAGTGTAGGCGCTGTTCGACAGGAAAACGCCCGTGTGCACCGTATTCCGTCCGTGAAAGTCCCCATGCTCGACCGCCTCAACGCCCTCTTTCCCGTTCGTTACACCGCGCTGGCGCTGTGTGTGTTTTTTGCGCTGCTGAGCCTGTTTTCGGTGGTTGCGTTCGGGGTCGGGAGCCTGTGGTTCCTGTTCTTTGGCGCACTCTCGGTGCTGGGCTGGTACGACCTGCGCCAGCACAAGAGCTCGGTGCTGCGCAATTACCCCGTGATCGGCCACCTGCGCTACATGCTCGAGACGATACGGCCCGAGATCCGCCAGTATTTCCTGGAGAACAACACCGAGGCCACGCCGTTCTCGCGCAACCAGCGCAGCCTGGTGTACGCACGCGCCAAGGCGCAGACCGACAAGCGGCCGTTTGGTACCCAGCTCGATGTGAAGGCCGACGGCTTTGAGTGGCTCAACCACTCGCTCATGCCCACCACGCTGGACTCGCACGACTTTCGTATCACCATTGGCGGACCGGCCTGCAAACAGCCGTACGAGGCGAGTGTGTTCAACATCTCGGCGATGAGCTTCGGCGCGCTGTCGGCCAACGCCATCCAGGCGCTCAATGCGGGCGCCCTGCGCGGACGCTTCGCGCACGACACCGGCGAAGGCTCGATCTCGGCCTGGCACCGGCTGCACGGCGGCGACCTGATCTGGGAGATCGGCTCGGGCTACTTCGGCTGCCGCGA
>CAYRIT010000069.1:12528-17738 GCA_964424415.1 uncultured Hydrogenophaga sp. | reverse complement strand
ACCTGTCGCAGGCACTGGCTGAGCAGGTGTATGTGGTGCGCAAGAATCTGCTGCGGCGGGTGGCCGAGCGCACCGAGCAGCTCAGCGTGGCCAACCGCGAACTCGAGGCGTTCTCCTACTCCGTCTCACACGATCTCAAGGCGCCGTTGCGTGGCATCGACGGTTACAGCCAGCTTCTGGTGGATGAATACAGCGACGGGCTGGGCGACGAGGGGCGCCAGTTCGTCCTGAACATCCGGCAGGGCGTGAGACAGATGGGTGAGCTGATCAACGATCTGCTCGAGTACTCGCGCATGGAGCGCCGGGACATGGCAGCCGAACCGTTGGCGCTCCGGCCCCTAGTCGAGAAAATCCTGGATGGCTACCACGCCGACATCCAGAAGCAGGGCACACAGGTGCGGCTGAGTATGGATGCCTTCACGCTGCCGCTGGACCGTGAAGGCATTTCGGTGGTCTTGCGCAACCTGATTGGGAATGCGCTGAAGTTCAGCCGCGAGGCGTCGGAGCCCGCCATCGAGATTGGCGGCCGCAGTGAAGCTGGCCACCGTATTCTTTGGGTGCGCGACAACGGCGTCGGATTCGACATGAAGTACCACGATCGCATCTTCGGGATTTTTCAGCGCCTGCACCGGTCCGAGGAGTTTCCGGGCACTGGCGTCGGTCTGGCGCTGGTCGCCAAGGCTGTGCAGCGCATGGGCGGACGCGTCTGGGCCGCGAGCGCGCCCGGTGCTGGCGCCACCTTTTACCTGGAGTTTCCCGCATGAGCAGTTCAATCTCCGTCGCCCCGATCCTGTTGGTCGAGGACAATCCCATGGACCTGGATCTGTCTCTGCGAGCGTTCCGGAAAAAGAAGTTTGCCAACGAAATTCTGGTGGCTCGCGACGGTGAGGAGGCGCTCGCCTATTTTCCTCGCTGGGATGCGGGCGACGTTTTGCCTGCGGTGATCCTGCTCGACATCAACCTGCCCAAGGTCAATGGTCTGGAGGTGCTTCGGCAGCTCAAGGCACATGAGCGGTATCGCCGTATCCCGGTGGTGGTGCTCACCTCGTCGCGCGAAGACCGGGACCTGAAGGCGGCGTACGATCTGGGGGTGAACTCGTACATTGAAAAGCCGGTGAACTTCAGCAAGTTCATCGAGGTGGCCGAGCAGATCGAGCTGTACTGGTGCGTGCTCAACGAACGCCCCCACTGAAGATCCTGGAGACCCATGCTGAAAATCCTCATTCCCGTCGACGGTTCCGCGCACGCTCTGCGTGCGGTGCACCACGCGCTGTTTCTGGTGGCCGCCGGGTTGAAGGCGCGCTTTGTGGTGGCCAACGTGCAGGCCACGGCGAACCTGTACGAGCTGGTGGTGGCACACGACCCGGCCGTGCTGCAGCGGGTCAACGAGGCGGCGGGCCACGACCTGATGCGGTCTGCCGTGCAATTGCTGCAGGCGGCAAGCCAGCAGGTGGTGCAGGAGGTGGTGACAGGCGACCCGGCGCAGATGCTGGTGGACGTGATCGAGCGCCAGGCCTGCGACGCGGTGATCATGACCACCCACGGCGCGGGTCTGCGCGCTGCGGTGCTCGGTTCGGTGTCGCAGGAGCTGGTGCAGATTTCACCGGTGCCGGTGACACTGGTCAAGCCGCTGCCCGAGCCCGACGTGTCCTGATCCACCAACGGAAAACCGGCCCAGCCAGACCGATCGAAGGTCTGGCTTTTTTTTCGCCGGCGGGCAGTCCCATCGACCGATGCCGCGCGCCAGTCCGCCGCGTCAAAGATTACGTTTAGAGAAACGTATTTACGGATGCAGAATTATCGATTACAGTGCGTGTCAGGCCGGATGGGCGATGTCCGGTCCCCGTTTTCCTCACCCACACCCTTACCAGCCCCGCCCCCGGCGGTGCTCAGCCCCACCGGAGCCGCGAGTCGCATGGCCACTTACGCCTATCCCACCTTTCCCTATAAAGCGCCCCACGACCTCCTGGTCGATGCGCCGCAGCGCCGCCCGCTGGTGATCATCGGCGCCGGTCCGGTGGGTCTGGCGGCCGCGATCGACGCGCGCCTGCAAGGGCTGGAGGTGTTGCTGTTTGACGAAGACGACAGTGTCTCTTTCGGCTCGCGCGCCGTCTGTTACGCCAAGCGCGCGCTGGAGATCCTGGACCGGCTCGGCGTGGGTGATGTGGTGGTGGACAAGGGCGTGAGCTGGAACGTGGGCCGCACCTTTCTGCGCGAGGAAGAGGTCTACCGCTTCAATCTGGTGCCCGATGCCGGCCACAAGCGCCCCGGCATGATCAACCTGCAGCAGTACCACCTGGAAGAGGCGCTGGTGCGGCGCGCCGAGGCCCTTGGTGTGGACCTGCGCTGGAAATACAAGGTGGCGAGCGTGACGCCGCTGGCCGACGGCGCCCGCGTGAGCCTGGAAACACCCGATGGCGCGTTCGACATCGAGGCCGACTGGCTGATCGTGGCCGACGGCGCGCGATCCAACGTGCGCCGCCAGCTCGGACTGGACATCGAGGGCCATGTGTTCAAGGACCGCTTCCTGATCGCCGACGTGGTCATGAAGGCCGACTTCCCCGCCGAACGCTGGTTCTGGTTCGACCCGCCGTTTCATCCCAACCAGTCGGTGCTGCTGCACAAGCAGAGCGACAACGTCTGGCGCATCGATTTCCAGCTGGGCTGGGACGCCGACCCGGAAGAAGAGAAGAAGCCCGAAAACATCCTGCCGCGCGTCAAGGCGATGCTGGGCGACGAGCGCGAGTTCGAGCTGGAGTGGGCCAGCATCTACACCTTCCAGTGCCGGCGCATGAAACAGTTTCGCCATGGCCACCTGCTGTTTGCCGGTGATGCGGCGCACCAGGTGTCTCCGTTTGGCGCACGCGGGGCCAACTCCGGTTTCCAGGACACCGACGATCTGGTGTGGAAACTCGCCCTGGTCATCAAGGGCCTGGCACCGGCCGCGCTGCTCGACACCTACGACACCGACCGCGTTTACGCGGCCGACGAAAACATCCGCAACTCCACCCGTTCCACCGACTTCATCACGCCCAAGAGCGCGGTCAGCAAGCTGTTTCGCAACGCGGCGCTGGAGCTGGCGCGCAGCCAGCCGTTTGCGCGCAAGCTGGTCAACTCCGGGCGCCTGAGCATGCCGTCGTTCCTGGTGAACTCGGCGCTCAACACGCCCGACGCCGACACTTTTGCGGGTGACATGGTGCCTGGTGCGCCGCTGGACGACGCGCCGGTGCGTGTGGCCGGGCAAGACGCCTGGCTGCTCGACCAGCTGGGCAACCGTTTTGTGCTGCTGGCCTTTGCCGACCGCGCCGATGCGCTGGAAGGCACCTTGGTGGCGCTGCGCGAGCAGAGTGCCGCCCTGGCCGCGCAGGCCATGGCGGTCGAGGTGATCTGGGTGACGACACACGGCAGCGCGGCGCCCGCCGGCATGACCACACTGCACGACCGCGACGGCCTGATCGCGCAGAGGCTCGACGCCCGTCCCGGCAGCGCCTACCTGATCCGTCCCGACCAGCATGTGGCCGCGCGCTGGCGTGCCTTCGACGCCGGCCGTCTGCAGGCGTCGCTGCGCCGCGCCACCGGCCATGCGCTGGCGGCATCCACACAGGCCAGCGGCGCCGTTGAGACCGCCACCGCCTGAACCCGGAGAACCCCATGCCCTTGCAACTGCAGCCCAATCTGGCCGAACCCGGTCAGCGCTATTTCCGCGACTTCACCCCCGGCGACGATTTCTACGAAGCCTTGATCGACACCCACCGCGACCTCAGCGACGAGCAGAGCCAGCTGCTCAACGCCAAGCTGATCCTGCTGCTGGCCAACCAGGTGGGCGACATCGCCGCCCTGAAACAAGCCTTGGCGCTCGCGCGCGAAGGCGTCTGATCCTCACCCCCGTTCCAGGAGACTTCCATGCTCAACATCCGCAAGATTCACCACGTCGCCTACCGCTGCCACGACGCCAAGGAAACCGTCGAGTGGTACCGCAAGCACCTCGACATGGAGTTCGTGCTGGCCATCGCCGAGGACCAGGTGCCGTCCACCCACGCGCCCGATCCCTACATGCATTTGTTCATGGACGCCGGTGGCGGCAACGTCCTCGCCTTTTTTGAACTGCCGAACTCGCCCGAAATGGGCCGCGACCCCAACACGCCCGAGTGGGTGCAGCACATCGCGCTGGAGGTCGAGTCGGTCGAGGTGCTGGAGACCGCCAAGGCGCGGTTGGAGGCGGCCGGCATTCCCGTGATCGGCGTGACCGACCACACCATTTTCAAGAGCATCTACTTCTTCGACCCCAACGGTCACCGCCTGGAGCTGGCAGCCAATGTGGCCACGCCCGAGATGATGAAAAAGCTCGACGAGGTGAAGTGGGACATGCTCGAAGAGTGGTCCAAGACCAAGCGCGCGCCCAAACACGCCGCGTGGATGCACGAGCGCGAATTCACTGCTTGAGCGTTTGGTACGCCTGCCCGGACAAACGTTCGAACAGAGTGCAAAAAACCCCTCAAGTCGGCGTTTAAGTGGTCGAAATCCCATAGGAACCCCCGGATTCCAGGTGTCCGGGGCCTGTGAAAGAGGGGTTTCCCATGATCAACATTGCCCAGCCGAATCCGGCCGCCTGGTCGCCGCCAGTGAGTGGTGCCGCGCCACCGGTGGCCGCCGTGGCGGCCATCCGGCCGCTGCAGGACAGCGCCCGCAATGGCCAGTCGGGCGCCGACCGGCAGCGCGACACGCCTGCGCGTCCCGATCGCCAGGCCGAAGCCCGGGAGGTCGCGCGCCTGTTTCCTGGTGATCGAGCGCGCGCTACCGGCCGCACGGCCACCGAAGGCCGCGGGGTTGGCGATGTGCTGGCGCGTCGGGACACCGAGCAGGTCGCGCGGGAGCTGGCCGCGGAGCAGGCAGCCGAGGAAGCGCGGCGAACGCAGCGCCAGGCGCTGCTGGCCAACGTGTGGAAAGCCAGTGCGGCGGTGGTGGAGCGTGTGCTCGGCCGCGACGGCGCGGTGGTGGCTCCCTCTGCTGCCGAGCGCCCGGCGCCGTCGGGTCGCCAGCCAGCGGAGCAGCTCACGCTGCCCTGGCCGGTGATGCCACAGGACGCCAGCCCGAGCCTGGCACGCGCCGACTTTCCTGACCCGCAGGATGTGGTGGCCTACGACGAGCGTGGCAACAGCAACCTGGCGCCGCTGGAGATCGGTGTTCTGATCAGCCGCCGCGTCTGAGAC
>CAYRIT010000069.1:0-12428 GCA_964424415.1 uncultured Hydrogenophaga sp. | reverse complement strand
TTCGTGGGCCGCGCCGGCCTGGATGGCCATGCGCGGCATGCCGAACACCACACAGCTGGCCTCGTCCTGCACGTAGTTGTGGCTGCCGGCGTCTTTCATTTCGCGCATCGCCTGCGCGCCGTCGGCGCCCATGCCGGTGAGCATCACACCGAGGGCGTTGGGGCCGAGCACGCGGGCGGCTGAACGGAACAGCACCTCGACCGAGGGCTTGTGCCGGTTCACCGGCTCGGTGTCTTCGATCACCGCCACGTAGTTGGAGCCGCTGCGGTCGATGCGCAGGTGGTGGCCACCGGGCGCGATGTAGGCGTGGCCAGGCAGGATGCGCTCGCCGTGGCGCGCCTCGGCCACGTGGATGCGGCACAGCGTGTTGAGCCGCGCCGCAAAACTGGTGGTGAAACCGGGCGGCATGTGCTGGGTGATGACGATGGCGGGTGCGTCGGCCGGCATCGGCACCAGCACCTCGCGGATCGCCTCGGTGCCGCCGGTGGAGGCACCGATGAAGATGATTTTTTCGGTCGAGAGGCGCGGCAGCGGCGCGGGCGCGGCGGTGGCGGCAGCTGCCACCGGCGTGGCCGATGCGCCGCTGTGGCGACCGACCCGGGCGCAGGCGGCGACACGGATCTTGTCGACGATGTCGCCCGCCAGCTCGTTGAGTCCGCTGCTGACGCCGATCCGCGGCTTGGCCACGAAATCCACCGCACCGAGTTCCAGCGCGCGCAGCGTGACCTCGGCACCCTGTTCGGTGAGGGTGGAGACCATCACCACCGGCATCGGGCGCAGCCGCATCAGGCGCGAGAGGAATTCCAGGCCGTCCATGCGCGGCATTTCCACGTCGAGCGTGATCACGTCGGGGTTGAGCTCGCGGATCATTTCGCGCGCCACCAGCGGATCTGCTGCGGCGCCCACACAGACCATGTCGTTTTGCCGGTTGATGATCTCGGTGAGCAGGCTGCGCACCAGCGCCGAATCGTCCACCACCACCACGCGTGTTTTTGTCATCGTCTTCTCCGCTGTGTCTTGTTGTGTTGTGGGGTCGGTCAGAACAGATCAACCGATCCGCCGGCCGTGGTCTTGACCACCACCGCGGCGCTGCCCTTGCGCTCCTGGGTCTCCAGCGTCTCGGGGTGCGAATGCGCGAGCCGCTTGACCATGGCCTTGCCGGTGGCCGGGAAATAGCAGACCTTGCGCGGGTGGATGTCGAGCACGTCCTTGGAGACGATGGCGATGCGCTCGGTCTGCAGGTAGTCGAGCACGAACTGTGTGTTGCGTTCGCCGACGTTCATGGTGGTGAAGCTGTGCATCACCTGGCCGCCACCGAACACCTTGGCCTGCATGGTCTCGCGCCGGGCGCCGAGCTTGATCATCTCGTTGATCAGCAGCTCCATCGCATAGGAGCCATAGCGCCCCGAGGTGTCGCTGCCGCCTTCCGGCAGCATGAAGTGGTTCATGCCGCCCACACGGACCCTGGGGTCCCAGATGCAGGCGGCGATACATGAGCCCAGCACCGTCATCACCATCAGGTCCTCGCCACACACGTAGTACTCGCCGGGCAACACCTTGACCGTGTCGACCTGGAAATGGTGGTCATGAAAAAAAAATGCGGCCTCACCCGGCTTGGGCGCGCGCTGGCGCAGCGTGTCCACCCGCGAACCCGGGGGCACACCGAGCCGGCCTGCCGCTGGCGGCGCGCCGGGCAGGACGCTGCGCAAGGCGGGCCGCACCTGGGTGACGTCAAACGCGCTCATAGACCGTCTTCCCCTTGAGCACAAACAGGTGGCGTGCATCGCTGAAATTTTCGGCGTGACCCACAAACAGCTGGCCGCCGGGTTTCATCACGCGGTGAATCCGCTCCAGCACCTGGCGCTGGGTGGCCGCATCGAAATAAATCATCACGTTGCGGCAGAAGACCACATCGAAGGGCTCGCGAAACGGCAGCTCGCGGATCAGGTTGACCGACTGAAACGCCATGTGTTTGCGCAGCTCGGGCTTGACCCGAATCAGCCCGGCGTTGCTCGATTTGCCACGCAGGAAGTAGCGCTGGATGCGCTCCGGACTCAGGCCTTTGACCCCGTCGGCTTTGTAGACGCCACGCTCGGCGGTGGCGAGCACCTGCGTGTCGATGTCGCTGCTGATCAGCTCGAACGAGCCGGCGCCGGAAAGCGCCTCGGTTGCGGTCATCGCGATCGAGTACGGCTCCTCGCCGGTGGAGGCGGCTGAGCACCAGATGCGCCAGGCCTTGTTGCGCTCGGTGCGCATCAGTGCGTCGAGCTCCACAAAGTGGTGTTGCTCACGGAAGAAGGCGGTGAGGTTGGTGGTGAGCGCGTTGATGAAGGCCTGCCACTCGGGGCCGTCGTGCTGTTCCAGCCAGTCGAGGTAGCTCTTGAAGCTGCTGTACCCTGTGTCGCGCAGCCGGCGCGAAACGCGGCTGTAGACCATCGCATGTTTGCCGTCGTGCAGGCTGATGCCGGCCTTCTGGTAAATCAGCGCCTTGATGCGGCCGAAGTCGGCGTCGTGCCAGACGAATTCCCGGTTCTCGGCCAGTGGAGCCTCACCCCGCGCGGCCGAGGCTGCGGAAGGGATTCGAATGGCGGTGGGCATGTTCATTGTGTTGTCCGGCGCGAAGTGTCTTGATCCAGAAATTCCGTGGAACCGGCTGTGCCCGGCCGCAGGGATTTCCCCTGGGGGGTGACGCCGCAGGCGGCGCGGGGGTGCTCCTGTTCAGTGTCTTGAGCGCCGCACCAGGCTGGAGGTGTCCAGGATCAGCGCCACCTTGCCATCGCCCAGGATGGTGGCGCCCGACACATTGGGTACCTTGCGGTAGTTGGATTCCAGGTTCTTGATCACCACCTGCTGCTGGCCGATCAGCTCGTCGACCATCAGCGCCACGCGCGAACCGTCGGCCTCGACCACGACCATGATCGGGCTGGTGGCGTTGGATTCGAAACGCGGCACCTGGAACACATGTTCCAGATCGATCACCGGCATGTACTCGTCGCGGACCTTGACCAGCCGCGCGCCCTGGGCCACGGTGCTGATCTCGCTGGGCTTGATCTGGAACGACTCGATCACCGAGGCCAGCGGCAGGATGTAGACCTCGTCGCTGACCCGCACCGTCATGCCGTCCATGATGGCCAGGGTCAGTGGCAGCCGCACCGAAACGCGCATGCCGAAGCCGTCGGCCGAGTCGATCTCGACCGTGCCGCCGAGCGAGGTGATGTTCTTCTTCACCACGTCCATGCCGACCCCGCGGCCCGAGACGTCGGTCACAGTGTCAGCGGTGGAGAAGCCGGGCGCCATGATGAGGTTCCAGACCTCGTTGTCGCTCATGCTGTCGGGTGCATCCATGCCCTTTTCGCGCGCCTTGGTCAGCAGCTTCTCGCGCGAGAGGCCCTTGCCGTCGTCGCGCACCTCGATCAGGATGCTGCCACCCTGGTGGCTGGCCGAGAGGGTGATGGTGCCGTTCTCGGGCTTGTTTTTGGCGCGCCGGACCTCGGGCATCTCGATGCCGTGGTCGGCGCTGTTGCGGATCAGGTGGGTCAGCGGGTCGGTGATTTTTTCGATCAGGCCTTTGTCGAGCTCGGTCGATTCGCCGTGGGTGATGAGTTCGACCTTCTTGCCCAGCTTGCCAGCGAGATCGCGCAGCATGCGCGGGAAGCGGTTGAACACCACCGACATCGGGATCATGCGGATCGACATCACCGCCTCCTGCAGGTCGCGGGTGTTGCGGTCCAGATCGGCCAGGCCGGCGAGCAGCGGCTGGTTGGCCGCGCTGTCGAGCTCGCTGCTTTTTTGCGCCAGCATGGCCTGGGTGATGACCAGCTCGCCCACCAGGTTGATCAGCTGGTCAACCTTGCTGACCGAGACACGCAGCGTGCTGGACTCCATCGCGCCGCCTGCAGCGACACTGGCGCGGGCCGCGACCCTGGGCGTGTCCTCAGCCTGCGGCGTTGCGGTCACGGGCACGGTAGCGCGGACTTCGGGGACGCCAGGCGCGCCGTCGAAGAAACCGAAATCGGCGCCCGGCACGGGGACCGCGCCATCGCTGCCGGTGGCGGGCAGAGGGTTGCTTTCACTGCCTGATGCCACGCCGGCGGTGTTGATGATGTGTATCTGCTCCTTGCTCAGATGGAAGGTGAACAGGTCGAGCAGGTCGGTGTCGCTGGCGGTGGTCAGCACGCGGTAGACGCGCTTGTCGCTCTGATCGCAGGGCAGGGGCGTGATGTCGCCCAGGCCCGGGATGTCGCGAAACAGCTCGGCGATGCCGTCGGCTTGCGCCAGGTTGTCCAGTGGACCGATGTGCAGCTCCAGCTGGCGTGTGCCGGCGGGCAGGGCGGGTGCCGCGACCGGCGCTGCCTCTGCGGCTGTGAGGGGCGCGCGGGTGGCGGCAGGCTCCGCTGCCGTGCCGTGGGCCAGTGCGCTGATGCGCTGCACCAGCTCGCCGGTGGCCGGGATGTCGACCTGTTTGCCCTGGTGGCGGGCCAGCAGCAGGCGCAGTGCGTCGGACGACTCCAGCAGCACGTCGACCATGGGGGCGCTGGGTTGCAGCTCGTGGCGGCGCAGCTTGTCCAGCAGCGACTCCATCTGGTGCGTGAGTTCGGCCACATCGGCAAAGCCGAAGGTGGCCGCACCACCCTTGATCGAATGGGCACAGCGGAAGATCGCGTTGAGCTCTTCGTCGTCGGCTTGTGCCAGGTCGAGTGCAAGCAGCATCTGCTCCATCTGGTCCAGGTTCTCGCCGGCTTCTTCAAAGAAGATTTGGTAGAACTGGGTCAGGTCGAAGTTGTCGCCGGCACTCTGGCCTTCGTGGGTCATTTCAGCCATGGGGGTTTCTCTGGGTTGGCGCGGAGGTTCAGCGGATGACTTTTTGGATGACTTCGATCAGGCGCGTTGGGTCGAACGGCTTGACCAGCCAGCCGGTGGCGCCTGCGGCACGTCCGGCCATCTTCATCTGGTCGCTCGATTCGGTGGTCAGGATGAGGATGGGGGTGGACTTGAATTTGGCGCTCTCGCGCAGCTTGCGGGTCAGCCCCAGGCCGTCCAGGCCCGGCATGTTCTGGTCGGTCAGGACCAGGTCGATGCTGTGTTGCTGGGCCTTCTCCAGAGCGTCCTGACCGTCCACCGCCTCCACCACGTGGAAGCCGGCTCCGGTCAGGGTAAAGGCCACCATTTTTCGCATGGAAGCCGAGTCGTCTACGGCAAGAATCGATCGCATGGGGAACTCCGTCGTTCGGTTAGATATCGGCAGCAAGCGGCGGCGCTTGAATCAGAACAATTCGATGGCGCCAGCGTCCATCTCGCTCTGGGTCACCGGGCTGGGGCGATCGGGCATGGGCTCGATCGCCAGCGGCAGCTCGCCCTCTTCGGGTTCCATCGCTTCTTCGGCCAGCTTCCAGGCGCAGCTCTGCAGCACCTTGCCGGTGTGCACGATCAGCTGGGTGGCCATGTCGTGGAACTGCAGCTCGGTCACCGCCTGGTGCAGGCTGTGGCGCACCTCGTCGAGCGCCTCGCTGTGGTTGTTCACCAGCGCCGCCAGGCCGTGGTTGGCCGCACCGAAACGCTCCAGCAGGTTGCTGGTGGCGTGGTCGAGCAGGCCTTCGAGGCGCCTGAGATCGGTCATGGCCATCAGCAGGGCGTCCTGCAGGTCGGTCACCAGGGTCACGGGCAACGTGATGGCGGGGGGGACGTGTGTTGCGGTCATGGGGTCCGGGTCGGTTGGGGTTCGGCTCGAGCGGGCGTGTGGCACACGGGCAGTACAATTTTCGGCAGCCGAGCCGCCGCGAAATCGGTTGATTACCGGGTGAAACCCGCGCCATTTCGCCGCCCTCCCTCTCGATCCCGTCGCCCCCGACCGATCCGACCGACATCCCATGAGCGCGACGACCGAACCCTCCCACCCCAAACCCGTGGTGCGCATCCTCCACCTGGAAGACTCGCGCGTGGACCACGCGCTGGTCAAGTTCGCTCTGCAACGCAGCCTGATGGCCTGCGAGCTCACGCTGGTGGACACCATGGACGATCTGCGGGCGCAGCTGGAAAGCGCGCCGTTTGACATCCTGCTGGCCGACTACCACCTGCCGGGCTTCACCGGCCTGGACGCCTGGGACCTGGCGCGTGAGCTGCGGCCCGACCTGCCGTTTGTGGTGCTCTCGGGCGCGATCGGGGAGGCGGCTGCGGTGGAGGCCATGCACCGCGGCGTGAGCGACTACCTGCTCAAGGACAACATGCACCGGCTCGCGCACGTGATCGAGCGCGCGCTCGAGGTCAGCGAGACACGCCGCGCCAAGGCGTTCGCCGACGCCGAACTCGCCGACTCGCGCCAGCGTCTGGCCGAGCTCGCCGAGCACCTGCAGGCCAGCATCGAGCAGGAGCGCTCGGACATCGCGCGCGAGATCCACGACGACATCGGCGGCGCGCTGACCGCGGTCAAGCTCGACCTGGCCTGGGTCGGACGGCACGCCAGCGACGAAGCCATGCAGCGCCACATCCAGTCGGCGATGGAGATGCTGCAGCACGCGCTGGGCGCGAGCCAGCGCATCATGCTCAACCTGCGCCCGCCCATCCTCGACCAAGGCCTGGTGGCGGCGGTGCAGTGGCTGGCCACCAGCTTCGAGCGCCGCTCCGGCACCCGGGTCGTGGTGCGCCGTTCGGCCGAGGTGATCGAGGTACCGCGCGAGCTGCAGCTGGTGGCTTACCGCACCGCGCAGGAGGCGCTGACCAACGTGGCCAAACACGCCCAGGCCAGTGCGGTCACCATCGATCTGAGTGACCGCGAGGGGGTGCTCACGCTGGAGGTCAACGACAACGGATGCGGTCTCGATGCGCAGGCGCTGCGCAAAGCCAAGTCGTTTGGCCTGCTCGGGCTCAGGGAGCGCGCCGCCAAGGTCGACGGCTGGCTCGATGTGAGCAGCTCGCCGCGCGGCACCTCGGTGATTTTGTCGGTGCCGCTGGAGTCCTTCAGCCACCCGGCCAGTGATGACATGACACAGGAGGAACTCGATGATCAAGGTGGTTTTGTGTGACGACCACGCGGTGGTGCGCCGCGGCATCCGCGACACCATTTCGGAGGCGGTGGACATCCAGGTGGTGGGCGAGGCCGGCAGCTACCCCGAGCTGCGCGAGCAGCTGCGCAAGACACCGTGTGACGTGCTGGTGCTCGACCTGAACATGCCCGGGCGCGGTGGTCTGGAGGTGCTCGCAGCCTTGCGGGAAGAGGGCTCGCCGGTGAAAGCGCTGGTGGTCTCGATGTACCCGGAAGACCAGTACGCGATCCGCTGCCTGCGTGCCGGTGCCCGCGGTTACCTCAACAAGGCCGGTGATCCGGCCGAGATGGTCGCCGCCATCCGCACCGTGCAGCAGGGCCGCAAATACGTCACACCCGAGGTGGCTCAGATGCTGGTGGACAACCTGAGCGCGCCGGAAAACGAAGAACTGCACGCCAGCCTGTCCGAACGCGAGATGCAGACGCTGCAGAAGATCGCCTCCGGCCGCAAGCTCTCGGAGATCGCCGACGAACTGATGCTCAGCCCCAAGACGGTGAGTGTCTACCGCGCCCGGGTACTGGAAAAACTGCACCTGGCCAACAACGCCGAGCTCACCGTCTACGCGATCCGCAACAGTCTGGTGTGACAAGCTTCGTGGTCCGGCGCAGCGATTCGGTGTCAGGATAGGCACCTGCCCCCGTCTTTGCCGACGTTGACCCGATCGGAGCACCATGCGAGCACGACACGACACACCCGACGAGACGGCCGCCCGGCTGTCGCGCGGCGCCCGGGCCCTGGCCGAGCTGGCGGGCATGTCGCCGGCCTACTTCGGCATGGTCATGGCCACCGGCATCGTTTCGCTGGGCGCCCATTTTCTGGCGCAGCCGCAGATCGCGCAGGCGCTGTTCCATCTCAACGGCATCTTCTACGCGGCGCTGGTCGGCCTCAGCGTGTTGCGTGCCGTGTGCCACCCCCGGCGATTTTTCGGCGACATGGTCGACCACCTGCGCGGCCCGGGGTTTTTCACCACCGTCGCGGCCACCGGCATTCTGGGCAGTCAGTTCATCCTGCTCGCCGCCGACTACACCACCGGCACCGCACTCTGGGGGCTGGCGACCCTGCTCTGGATCGCGCTGACCTACACCATCTTTGCCGGCTTCACCATCAAGGAAGAGAAACCCACGCTGGACAAAGGCATCAACGGCGCCTGGCTGCTCGCGGTGGTGGCCACACAGTCGATCGCCGCGCTCAGCGCGCTGCTTGCGGCCCACGTCAGCCAGCCCGGCAAGCTGGAGCTGAACTTTCTGGCGCTCTCGATGTGGTTGTGGGGCGGCATGCTCTACATCTGGATGATGTCGCTCATCTTCTACCGCTACACCTTCTTCCGGCTCGCGCCGGGCGACCTGACGCCGCCCTACTGGATCAACATGGGTGCTATGGCGATCTCGACGCTGGCCGGTTCGTTGCTCATCATCAACGTGCCCGATGCACCGTTTCTGAACTCGCTGCTGCCTTTCATCAAAGGCTTCACCGTCTTTTACTGGGCGACCGGCACCTGGTGGATTCCGATGCTGCTGGTGCTGGCCCTGTGGCGCCACGTCTACAAGCGATTCCCCCTCAAATACGACCCGCTCTACTGGGGCGCGGTGTTCCCGCTGGGCATGTACGCCGCCAGCACCGACCGCATGATCCTGGCGATGGGTTTCGGTTTTCTGGCCTTTCTCCCGGTGGCGTTCTTCTGGGGCGCGCTCGTCGCCTGGAGCCTCACTTTCCTGGGCTTTGTGCACGATCTGCTGCGCCGCCTGCGTGGCCTGATGTGAGCAGGCCTTTGCCGCGCCACACGTGCAGACGCCTGCTTTGCGATCTGCGGGCCCGGAGCAACGGCGATGGCGTGACCTTGATAGGTGATTGACATCCCGTGTTGCAACGCAGCTTGTGACGCATGGTGCGCTCGGCGCACACGCCAGTGGCGAGGTTGGCCGATCCGATGCGTTGGCCGCAAAACCAGTTCAATCGGCATGGATCTCTGCTGGGTCGTTCGCAGCGGGTGCGGCGCTGCCGCTGTGGGTCGCTCGACGGATTCCGAGCGCTGAACGCATGTGGACGACCGCAGGTCGCTCGCTTCTGTTTCATGCTCGGTTTTTTAGCGGTGCGCGCTGGTGGCTTCCCGATGCTCCCATCGGCATGGCGTGCTTCCTTTTGGGGTGCATGGGCAATGGGTTTGACCGTCGCAGCCGGCGCACTCTTCGGGGTGTCTGAATGAACGACCTCCAAGTGATTTGCGCGGCGCGGATTCAGCCGGACGCTGAGCATCCTTCCTTCTGTCTTTGGTGTCCGATGTTGACCAAGTTGAGGCGGCGGATGGGCCAATGACTGCTAAACGCCCGGCGGGAGCTTGGATGCCATCATCTTTTTCCGATCGATCTTGCGTCCGTCGACAATGAAGGTTCCGTCGCCAACCGCGTGAACCGTGCGCGTTTCCTTGCGTGCGGTGTCGATACAAGCGGCAACCGCCTCCAGCACAACGATGTTGTGTTTCTTGACGATATCGATGACCTTGCACTCGATGTTGGCGAGGCACTCCTTGATCAACGGTGGCCCCACGAGCTTGGCCTGCATGGGCGTGAGCTTGAACCTGTCGAACTTGTCTGTATCTGATCCGGAGCAGGTGCCTATTCCAATCACCTTGTCCAGCAGGTCGACCGTGGGGATTGCGATGACGCATTCCCGGTTCTTGCGCAATGCTGCGAACGAGTGATTCCATTCACCTGTGGTGATGGCAAATACCGGCGTGAAATCCATCACCATGGTCCAGGAGATGGTCATGATGTTGACGTGCTTCGCATCTCGCGTTGTCACGAGAACCACGGGCCCCGATTCCATCAGCGTGAAGGCCTTGCTCAGGTTGAACTGCTGCATGAGAGCACCTCCGGTAGTCATGTCAATTCGATGTGCAAGCATACGGGTGGCACAGGTGTCGGTGACGGTGTGCGCTGGCCAGGGACGAGGCCCTGTTCGACGACCTACCGGCCCCTGGCTTGGGCTAGAGTGTCGCTTTTTTGTTTTCAGGAGCCACCATGACGATGTCTCGCCGCCTGTTGACCCGCGCCAGCCGGTTGGCCGCTCCGGAGAGGGATGAAAGCCCTGCGGTGTGGAAGCGTCGCACCTGGCTGATGACCGCGCCCCTGCTGCTGCTGGCCTGCGGCAAGCCCGACGACCCGCAGGCCGCGCTGGAGGCGGCGGTGCAGCGTTTGCAGGATGCGCTGGAGGCCAAGCAGACCGCTGACGTGATGGCCATGCTGGACGCGCGCTTTCGCGCCCAGGACGATCTCGATGCCGAATGGGCGCGCAAAACGATGACGCTGGTGTTTCTGCGTTTCAACCAGGTGCGGGTGATCGCGGTGAATCGGCAGAGCCGCGTCGACGAGGGCGGTGGTGGCCGGGTGGGGCGCACCACGGCGCAGGTGCTGGTGACCGGCGCCCACGGGCTGGTGCCCGAGCGCGCCGAGCCGTATGCGGTGGAGCTGGTCTGGTGGCGCGAGAACGGCGACTGGACGCTGCGCGATCTGCGCTGGAACTGAGCGCGCTTCAGCCGGTGAACAGGCCAGTGGCCAGGCGCAGCAGCGAGGTCACGGGCTTGTCCAGCATCGGCACGGTGGCGGCGATTCCGACCAGACCGGCGCTCAGCGTGATTGGAAAACCGATCGCAAACGCGTTCATCTGTGGCGCGATGCGCGAGACAAATCCCAGCACGACGTTGATGAACAGCAACATGCCGACCATGGGCAGGGCGATCCACAACCCGTAGTGAAACACGACGGCACCGAGCTCGTGCAGGCGCAGCCGGTTGATGGCGTCAAACGCGCTGCCGTCGAGCGGGAAGGTGTGGAAGCTGGCGATCACCGCCTGCAGCAGCATCAGGTGCCCGCCCAGGATCACAAACAGCAACATGGTCATGTTGCCGAAGAAGCGGCCCACCGCGCTCGATTGCGCGTTGGTTGTGGGATCGAAAAATCCCGCAAAGTTCAGACCCATCTGCAGACCGATCACCTCACCGGCAAGCTCGACGGAGGCAAACACGATGCGCACCGCCAGCCCGATCGCCACCCCGACCACCACCTGCTGCAACACCACCGAAAAGGCGCGCGAATCGGTGAGTGCAATCACCGGCTGCTGGTCCAGACCCGCCTGGGCGCAGACCGCGATCAGAAACGCCAGTGCCACCCGCGTGCGCACCGGCACAGAGCGAGAAGAAAAAATCGGCGCACTGGAGAACACCGCCAGGATGCGCAGAAACGGCCAGAACACCGGCGAGACCAGCGCCATGATGTCCGCTTCGGTGAAGGTCGGCATGGTCAGCGGTCAGCGACAAGCAGCAACGGGACATGCGAGCCACCCGTCGAGCGGCCCGAAGGCCGCTCGGCCCCGGAACGCCGTCGGGCCGGCTTCGCCGGACGACCAGCGTTGCCCCCTGGGGGGTGACACCGAAGGGGGTGCGGGGCGGCGGACTTTCACACCGCGTAGCTCGGTATCGACAGAATCGTGCGCCGGATGAACTCGACCATGGTGGTGAGCATCCACGGCCCGGCGATGGCAAACACCGCAATCGCGGCGATCAGTTTGGGCACAAACGACAGCGTGGCCTCGTGGATCTGGGTGATGGCCTGGAACAGGCTCACCAGCAGACCCACGCCCAGCACCGTGGCGAGCACGGGCGCGGCCACCATGAGCAGCATGTAGAGGGCGTTCTGTCCGAAGGTGAGTGCGGCTTGGGGGTCCATCTCAGCGGTCCTGATTGAAAACAAAACGGATCGTGTGGCGGCGCAGTGCGGGAGCCTGGGTCATACGGCGAACGAAGCGGCCAGCGAGCCCAGCAGGATGTTCCAGCCATCGGCCAGCACAAACAGCATCAGCTTGAATGGCAGCGCCACCAGCACCGGCGACAACATCATCATGCCCAGCGACATCAGCACGCTGGCCACCACCATGTCGATCACCAGGAACGGGATGAAGATCATGAAGCCGATCTGGAACGCGGTCTTGAGCTCGCTGGTGACGAAGGCCGGCACGATGACCCGAAACGGCGCGGTCTCGGCGGTCGCCTCGTTGGGCAGCTTGGCCAGTCGGGCGAACAGCTCGAAATCGCTCTGGCGCGTCTGCTTGAGCATGAAGGCCCGCATCGGCGCCTCGCCGCGCGCCAGCGCTTCCTCAAAGCCGATCTGGTTGGCCGAGTAGGGCGCATAAGCGTCCTGGTACACCTTGTCCAGCGTCGGCCCCATCACGAACAGGGTGAGGAACAGCGACAGGCCCACCACCACCTGGTTGGGCGGTGCCGACTGGGTGCCCAGCGCCTGGCGCATCAGCGAAAGCACGATGACGATGCGGGTGAAGCCGGTCATCAGCAGCAGCACCGCGGGCAGGAAGGACAGCGCGGTGAAGAACAGCAGG
>CAYRIT010000068.1:0-17911 GCA_964424415.1 uncultured Hydrogenophaga sp. | reverse complement strand
AAACACCCAAAAAAAAGCCACCTTGCGGGTGGCTTGGGAAAGTCCTTGGAAGGACGTCGTTGGGAGACCGGTGACCGGCGCAGCGTGTCGCGCCAAGAAAATGCAGGTCTGTCCTTTTCTTCTGGATGTTGTGACAGCAACAGGGTTATTGTGCGCTGCGGCATCGGAAGGCGCCATCCCCTGTTTGGGGGATTGGCTCCGAAGTTCCGGGTAATAAAACCCAAAATACCGCGCGTTTTGTCACATTGACGTCAGATTTGACGGCCGGACACCAAATCCACGTCGAAGACCCGCTTCACAGCGGCAACTCCACCAGAAAGCGCGCGCCGCCACCTTCGCGCGCCTCGCAGCGCACACTGCCCCCGTGGCGTTCGGCGATGGTCTTGACCAGCGACAGCCCGAGGCCCACACCACCTTCGCGCTCGCTGGCACCGGGCAAGCGGAAGAAAGGCTCAAAAATGCGCGCACGCAGGTCAGCCGGCACACCGGGGCCGCCGTCTTCCACCGTGACCACCGCGACGGGCACAGGCCCTGCCGCGCGCCGCGCGAGCCTGAGCTGCACCTCGGCCACCACCGCTGCCCCGGCACCCGCTGCGTCACGCGGCTTGCCGTAGCGACGCGCGTTCTCCAGCAGATTGCGCAGCAGGCGCCGCAGCAGCCGGGGATTGCCTTGCACCAGCAGCGGTGACGCGCCGGGTGCGATATCCAGCTCGGCGCCGGTGCGGGCGCACTCTTCGGCCGCCAGTCCAATCAAATCCACCTCTTCTGCCGGACCCAGTGCAGTGCCGTCGTTCGCATCGCGCAGATCCAGCCGGCTGGCCAGCAGGATTTCGTCGATCAGCTGGTCAAGCTCGTCGATGCTGCGTGCGATTTCCTGGCGCTGCGTGTTGGGCGCACCGCCCTGACCCATCAGTTCCAGCCCCATGCGGATGCGCGCCAGCGGCGAGCGCAGCTCGTGCGACGCGTTGGCGAGCAAGGCCTTGTGCGACTGCAGCAGGGTTTGCACACGCTCGGCTGCCGCGTTGAAACGGCTCGCGAGAAACGCGACCTCGTCCTCGCCCTGCACCGGCAGGCGGGTCGACAGATCGCCGTCGCCCCAGCGCTCCACTCCTTTTTGCAGAATCTCCAGCCGCTTGGTCAGGCGCCGCACCACCGGGTACGCACCCAATGCCACCGCCAGCCCGAGCAACCAGGCAAAACCCATCGGCGACTGCAACCACGATTGCGCGCGCCGCGCCGGAATGGCGCCACCCGGCGGCCGGTTCGGACGCGGCAGGTTGATGTAGAGCGTCTGCCCGTCCACCATGGTGACCTGGAACTCCAGCCCCTCACCCGGCACCCGCACCGCCCGCGCCGGCGCCTGCCCCACCACATCGCCCGCGCTGTTGCGCAACACAATCTCGCGTTCGGCGCGGTTGAGCGCCTGCTCGCGCTGGCTGTCCAGCGCCGCCTGCCACAACCAGCCCACCGCCAACGCCAGCAACCCCACCGCCACCACGATGGCGAGCCAGATGCGCAGGTACAGGCGTTGGCTCAGCAGCCTTTTCATGAAATGGTCCTGCCACCGCCAGACAAGCCGCCGGGAAGAAGCGCCAGCTCCAGCAAACGCCATGGAACCAGCGTCGCCGGACCACAGGCGCCACCCCTCTCGGCGGGACGACGCGCCGAACGTTCGGCGCTGGGGTGGACCCTAGTCCTGCTGTTTCGCAAACACATACCCCACCCCGCGCACCGTGAGGATGCGTTTGGGCTCCTTGCTGTCGGCCTCGATGGCGTTGCGGATGCGGCCGATGTGCACGTCGATGCTGCGGTCGAAGGCTTCCAGCTCGCGCCCGCGCACCGCCTCCATGATCTGGTCGCGGGTGAGCACGCGGCCCGCCCGCTCGGCCATCGCCACCAACAGATCGAACTGGTAAGAGGTGAGATCACACACCTGCTCGCCCACCAGCACACTGCGCGCATCGCGATCGATCTCCAGCGAACCGAAACGCAGCACCGGCGTGCTGCGGGTGACCGATGTCGGGCCACCGTCGCCTCGTCGGCGCAACACGGCGCGAATGCGCGCCAGCAGTTCGCGCGGTTCGAACGGTTTGGGCAGGTAGTCGTCGGCACCCAGCTCCAGACCGATGATGCGGTCCATCGGATCGCCCTTGGCGGTGAGCATGATGATCGGCACCCGGCCCAGGTTGCCCGGCAGCGCGCGGATGCGCCGACACACCTCCAGCCCGTCGATGCCGGGCATCATCAGATCCAGCACCACCAGTTCCGGCATCACCAGGGGCAACTGCTCCAGGCCACGTTCACCATCGGCTGCGTGGGTCACGACATAACCCGACTGGCCGAGGTAGTCCACCACCATCTGCGCCAGGCGGCTGTCGTCTTCGATCATCAACAGGGGTTGCGTCGCACTCATGTTTTCAGTGTACCGGTGGGGGCATCAGCCCACGATGTTCGGGCATCGGTGTGAACCGGCGCTGTGCTGGCGGTAAAGAAAGGTGAAGCCGGCGGCCGCGTGCGGCGCACGCCTCAGGGCCTGGCGCGGGTCGCCAGCCACACCAGCACCAGCACCGGCAGACCGAGCAACGCGGTGGCGGTGAAGAAGGTGGCGTAGTCGTGCGCGTCGACAAACGCACCCGAGAAGCCCGCCAGCCATTTGGGTGCAAGCAGCATCATGGAACTGAACAGTGCGTACTGTGTGGCCGAGTACTTCACATTGGTCAGGCTGGAGAGGTAGGCGATGAACGCGGCCGAGGCCACGCCGGCACTCAGGTTGTCGGCCGATATCACGGCGATCAGCGCGGTCACGTCGTGGCCATGGCCGGCCAGCCAGGCAAACAGCAGGTTGCTCGCAGCCGAGAGAATGGCGCCCAGCATCAGCACCCGCATCACCCCCAGGCGCAGCGAGAGCGCACCGCCAATGAAAGCGCCCACCAGCGTCATGATCACGCCGTAGACCTTGGTGACCGCAGCCACCTCGTCCTTGGTGTAGCCCATGTCCACATAGAACGGGTTGGCCATGATGCCCATCACCACGTCGCTGATGCGGTAGACACCGATCAGCGCCAGGATCAACACGGCCTGCTTGCCGTAGCGGCTCAGGAAATCGGCAAACGGCTCCACCAGCGCACCGCGCAGCCACTCGGCCGCGTTGCGCGCGGGCGGCAGCTCCAGCCGCACCGGCTCGCGGGTGAACAGCACCGTCAGCACGCCCACCAGCATGCTGGCCGACATCACCAGGTACGCGGCGGTCCAGGCCGCCTGCTGGTAGAGCGCGCCCGGCGCGGCACCAACAACGGTCCCCGTCGGCGCCACTTCCGCGCGCGCGGCCAGCCAGAGCACCCCGGCGCCGGCCCAGATCATTGCGATCCGGTAGCCGGTCTGGTAGGTCGCGGCCAGCGCGCCCTGGCGCTGCACATCGGCCGACTCGATGCGAAACGCGTCGAGCGCAATGTCCTGTGTGGCCGAGGCAAACGCCACCGCCAGCGCACACCACACCACCAGCGTGAGTTCGGTGCGCGGATCGGCGAACGCCATGCCCACCAGCGCCGCCATGATCGCAAACTGCGACACCAGCAGCCAGCTGCGACGCCGACCGAGCGCATGCGTGAGCAGCGGAATCGGCAACCGGTCCACCAGCGGCGCCCAGCACCACTTGAAGCCGTAGGCCAGCCCCACCCAGCTCAGGTAGCCGATGGTGGCGCGGTCCAGACCGGCCTCGCGCAGGCGAAAACTCAGCGTGCCCAGCACGAGCAGCAGAGGCAGTCCGGCCGAAAAGCCCAGCGCCAGCATGCGCAGGCTGGCCGGCTCCAGGTACACACGAAGCGTGTCCCCCCAACTCGGGCGGGCGGCGGTGGGTGTGCCCGGTGGTGCCTCTTGCGCAGGGGTGGGGGCGGGGGCTGAGACAGGGGTTTGCGACGGCATGAAGCTCCGGGAAATGCGACGCCCGCGTGCAGCGCCGGACGGCTTTCTCTATTATTGACGCATGTGTTTGCTCTGCGATTTCAAAACCCGGTCCGCCGCGTCGACTGCGTCCGTCCCACCCCGCGGGGGCGTCTGGTCAGCGCGGCGCGCTTTCGTGCTCGCCGGCGCGGCGTCGGCAGCGACCGCCACCCTGCCGGCTGCCGCACAGGTGAACGTGGGCAAGTCGTCGTCCATGCGCCAGCTGGTGCCTGCGGCCGACCTGGAAAAGGCCGCGGACCAGCAATACAGCCAGATGATGGCCGAGGCCCGCAGCCAGGGCGCGCTCATGGGCGATGGCAATGCGCAGCTGCGCCGCTTGCGGCTCATGGCCAACCGATTGATTGCGCACGCGGCGCCGTGGAACGACCGCGCGCGCAGCTGGAACTGGGAAGTCAACCTGATCAACAGTCCGCAGATCAATGCGTTCTGCATGCCCGGCGGCAAGATCGCGTTCTACACCGGCATCATCGACAAGCTCAAGCTCACCGACGATGAGTCCGCCATGATCATGGGCCACGAAATGGCCCATGCGCTGCGCGAGCACGCGCGCGAACGCCTGGCCAAGACGCAGGCCACCGGCATGGGGCTGGGCATCCTCTCGCAACTGCTCGGCCTGGGTGACCTGGGCAACGTGGCGGCCAACCTGGGCACGCAGCTGATCAGCTTGCGCTTCAGCCGCGACGACGAAACCGAGGCCGACCTCGTGGGCCTGGAACTCGCGGCCCGCTCGGCCTTTCAACCCGCGGCCAGCGTGAGCCTGTGGCAGAAGATGGCGCAGGCCACCAGCAACGGCGGCCCGGCCTTTCTTTCCACCCACCCGACCGGCCCCGATCGCATCCGCCAGCTGCAGGCCAATGTACCCAGGGTGCAGGGCTTGTACGAGAAAGCGCGCCGGGGCTGAGCCGACCAACCGTCAACGGTCCCGCACGTAGGGGTTGGATTGCCGCTCGGCGCCAAACGTGCTCTCCGGGCCGTGACCGGGGATGAACACCGTGTCGTCGCCCATCGGCCACAGGCGCGCGCGGATGCTGTCGATCAGCTGCTCGTGGTTGCCCTGGGGAAAATCGGTGCGGCCGATGCTGCCGGCGAACAGCACATCGCCCACAAAGGCACGTTTCGCTTGCGGTGAATGAAACACCACGTGGCCTGGGGTGTGGCCGGGGCAGTGGCGCACGTCCAGCGTGCAGTGCCCGATCTGCACCGTGTCGCCATCGGCGAGCCAGCGTGTCGGCGTGAAATGGCCAGCGGGCGGGAAGCCGAACATGGCACTTTGTTCGGGCAGGCCGTCGATCCAGAACTGATCGCCACGGTGCGGGCCGATGATGGGCAGGCTCAGCCGATCGGCCAGTTCGGCCGTGCCGCCGGCGTGGTCGATGTGGGCGTGGGTGAGCCAGATGGCCTTGAGGTTCAGCTCCAGGCGTTTGACCTCGGCCAGCAGCCGGTCGAGGTCGCCACCGGGGTCGATGATGGCGGCGTCCATCGTCTCGCTGCACCAGACGATGGAGCAGTTCTGGGAGAAGGCGGTGACGGGGACGGTGAGATAACGCAGCATGTTCGGATCGGTGGGACAGGTCGGCAAAGGGCGCGCCAGCGCGATGGCAGCGCAGGCTGCGGGCATTATCCGGCCCGCGGTCCCCGCAGCAGGCGCAAGCCGTTGGCCACCACCAGCAGGCTCGCACCCATGTCGGCAAACACCGCCATCCACATGGTCGCGTTGTCGAACACCGCCAGGGCCAGGAACACGGCCTTGATGCCCAGGGCCAGCGCGATGTTCTGGCGCAGCACCCGGTGTGTGCGGCGCGACAGCCGGATGGCCTCAGGAATGCGGCGCAGGTCGTCGTTCATGATGACCACGTCGGCGGCTTCCATGGCGATGTCGGTGCCCGCGCCCCCCATGGCGATGCCGATGTCGGCGCGCGCCAGCGCGGGCGCGTCGTTGATGCCGTCGCCCACCATGGCGGTGATGCCATGGCGTTTCTGCAGGTCTTCGATCGCGGCCAGCTTGTCGTCCGGCAGCAGGTTGCCGCGGGCATCGCTGATGCCGGCTTCGCGTGCGATGGTGGTGGCCGTGGCCGGGTTGTCGCCGGTCAGCATCACGGTGGTCACGCCCAGGGCATGCAGCTCGCCCAGGGCTTCGCGCGAGCTGGCCTTGATGGTGTCGGCCACGGCGAAGATGGCCAGCACCTCGTCTGAAGACGCGAGCAGCGTGGCGGTGCGGCCCAGTTTTTCGTGCTCGGCCAGACGTGCCTCGATGGCGGCGCTGCACAGGCCACGCTCCTCGATCAGGCGGTGGTTGCCGAGCACCAGGGTCTGACCGTCGGCACGTGCTTGTGTGCCTCGGCCAAGCAATGCGGTGAAGCCCTCCAGCGGGTCGCCGTTCGGCGCCAGGCCGCAGGCAATGGCCTGCGACACCGGGTGGTCGGAATGTGCCGCCAGCGCCGCCGCCCAGCGCAAGACCTGCGCCTCGGGCACGCGGCTGCCCAGCAGCTCGGTGGCGACCAGCTGCGGCCTGCCTTCGGTGATGGTGCCGGTCTTGTCCAGCGCCAGCGCCCGGATCTTGTGCGCGTTTTCCAGGTAGACACCGCCCTTGATCAGGATGCCGCGCCGTGCCGCTGCCGCCAGGCCGCTGACCACGCTCACCGGGGTGGAGATCACCAGTGCGCAGGGGCAGGCGATCACCAGCAGCACCAGCGCCTTGTAAATGGCCTGCGTCCAGCTCAGATCCATCAGCCAGGGCATCAGCAGCGCCACCGCCACGGCCAGCCCAAACACGGCCGGCGTGTAAATGCGGGCGAAGCGATCGACAAACTGCTGCGTGGGCGCGCGGCTGCCCTGCGCCTGCTCGACCGCGTGGATGATGCGGGCGATCAGCGTGTTGTTGGCCGCAGCAAGCACCCGCACCTCGAGCAAGCCGGTCTGGTTGATGGTGCCGGCGAACACCGGCGCGCCCGCAGCCTTGTCCACCGGCAGGCTCTCGCCGGTGACCGCCGACTGGTCGACCGCGCTGGCGCCACGCATCACCACACCGTCGAGCGCGATGCGCGCGCCGGGTTTGATGCGGATGAGCGCGTCCACCGGCACCCGGGCCGACGGCACCGCGCGCCATGAGCCGTCGGCCTGCTGCACCTCGGCGCTCTCGGGTGTGAGGTCGAGCAGGCCAGCGATGGCGTTGCGCGCCCGGTCCACCGCTCGCGCTTCGATCCACTCGGCGATCGCGTACAGCGCCATCACCATCGCGGCCTCGGGCCATTGGCCGATGAGAAAAGCGCCGGTGACGGCCACGGTCATCAGCGCGTTGATGTTCAGCCGCGCGTGGCGCAGCGCGGCCAGTCCTTTGGTGTAGGTGGCAAAGCCGGCCAAAGCGATGGCGGCCGCCGCCAGCGCCATGCCCGTGAGCTTCCAGGGCCAGGTATCGGGCGCCAGGAAGGCCAGCCCCTCGGCGCCCACGGCGAGCGCCAGCGCAACGGCATAGCGGGCGATGCCGCTGCCGGACGGCGTGGCGACGCCGTGTTCGTGCGGGTGGTTGTGGACATGGTCGTGACCGTGGTGCGCACACGCCGTCGGTTCGTCGCCGTCTGGAACAGGCTCATCGGCGGGCACCTGCGTGGCCGGGTAACCGGCGCGTTTCACTGCTTCCAGTGCCTGCGCGAGCACGTCCGGCGTCGCGTCGATGCTCAGGGTGCGCCGGGCGAGGTGAAAGCGCAGGCTGCGGATGCCGGCCACGCGGTCCAGCGCGTGGCGAATGTCGGATTCTTCGGCGGCGCAGTCCATCAAGGGAATGCGGAACACCGCGGCAGAGGAATCGGTCGGCGCGTCGGCCTGGTGCGTTCGGCCCAGTGCCATCGGCACGGCACAGCTGTCACCGCAGCCGCCATCGGTCGGGGATTGCAAGGAAACAGGGTTCATGCGGGCATTTGAAACCCTGGTGTCGCTCCAGGGTCAAGCGGCTACGATGGCGACATGAAAATCGGCGCCCTTTCCAACACCACCGGTGTGCCCATCGACACCATCCGCCACTACGAGCGGGAGGGTCTGCTGCCCGAGGCCGCCCGCACCGACAGCAACTACCGCATCTACGACGCAGACCATGCGCAGCGCCTGTCATTCATCCGCCATTGCCGCGGACTGGACATGACACTGGACGAGATCCGCGTGTTGCTGCGTTTCAAGGACGCGCCGTCCGACAGCTGCGGCCAGGTCAACACGCTGCTCGACGAGCACATCGGCCACGTGGCGCACCGCATCCAGGAATTGCGCGCACTGGAAAAGCAGCTGCGCGACTTGCGCGACACCTGCCACGTGGCGCAGAACGCCGAGCACTGCGGCATCCTGAACCAGCTCGACTCGATGGCCAGCAGCGATCGACCGGCACCGCGCGCCAGGGGCCATGTACACGGCGCACACAGCGGCGGCCTGCCGGCAACATCAGCCACCCGCAAACCCTGACCGTTCACCCGCGCCGCAACACCTCGGCCTCGGGTCGTTTGAGCAGTGCCTTGAGCCAGGGCGGCTCGAAGTGTCGCTGTACCGTGATCGCGTAAAAGCTCTCCTGCAGGTCGGGCACCACCGCGTACTCCATCAGCGCCCCGCTCTGGAGCTCATCCTGCACCACCACCGTGGGCAGCAACGCCACACCACCCGAATCGCGCGCCAGCAGGCGCAGCAAGGCCATGTCGTCGACCTCGGCGCGCAGTGTGTAGCGAATGCCGAGCTGGTCACACAGCAAGTCAAAGCCGGCGCGGATGTCGCTGTCGCGCCCCGGCAGCAGCAGCGGCACCGTCGCCAAGTCCTCGGGGAAGCGGAACGCCTGGCGCGCCTGGCGCCGCGGTCCGACCAGGCTGATCGGCTGACGCGCGATGCGCCGGCAGCGCCAGGGATCTTCGGCGCTGCTGTGCACCCGCTGGTTGGACAACACGATGTCCACCGTGTGCACCCTCAGGCGCGCGAGCAGCTCGACAAGACTGCCCGACTGCAGCACCAGCTCGACGTCGGCGCGTGCCAGCAGCGGCGCCAGGAAATTCTCCTGGAAGTTGCGCGACAGCGTGGCCACCGCGCCGATGCGCATCACCTCGCGCTCCCGCCGGTGTCCGTCGCGCAGAAGCGCCATGAGTTCGGTACCCGACGTGAAGATGGATTCGGCGTAACTCAGCGCAAGCTGCCCCGCCTCGGTGAGCACCAGGGTACGGCCCTGGCGCTCGAACAGCGCCTGACCCAGTTGGTCTTCGAGCTGTTTGATCTGGGTCGACAACGCCGACTGCGACACATGCAGCCGGGTCGCCGCGCGGGTGAGATTGCCTTCTTTGGCAACCGCCCAGAAATAGTGCAGATGGTGGTAATTGAGGCGCTGCATGGACATCTATCGTTCGTAAAAACAGAACATTTTGTCAATAACAATGAATTTTACGAAATTCATCAATGACGGCAAAGTTCTCGTATCGGTCTTCCCTGTCGCCATTTCACGCACGCACGCGCGCTCAAAAAATTCCACCCATGACCATCGATCTGATGCCCTCACTCCCGCTCGGTCAAGCCTTGTTGCTGTTCGGCCCGATCGCCACCCTGAGCCTGGCGGCCATGGCCGCGGCGCGCAGCCCATCCCCAGCCTGGGGGCTGGCGCGCGGTGCCAGCTCCGCTGCGGCGCTGTTCAGCCTGGCCAGCGCGATGCTGCTGTTTTTCACGCCGCCCGGTCAGGCCTGGGGGCTGCGAATCGACGCGATCGGCGCAACGGTGTTGCTGCTGGTGAACTTCGTAGGCTGGTGCATCGTCCGTTACTCGCAAACCTACCTGGCCGCCGAGGCAGGCGAGGCGCGCTACGTGGGCTGGCTGCTGACCACGCTGGCCGCGGTGCTGGTGGTGGTGACAAGCAACCACCTGCTGCTGACGGCATTCGCCTGGATGGCCACCAGCTTCGCATTGCACCGGCTGCTCACCTTCTTTTCGACACGGCCTGCTGCCCAGGTGGCAGCACACAAGAAATTTGTGGTCAGCCGGGCAGCCGATGGTTGCATGTTCACCGCGGCCGGCCTGCTGTACGCTGCGTTCGGCACGCTGCAGATCGACCACCTGCTATTGACCGCGACACAAACCCCGTCGCTGCCGCTCACCGCGCAGATCGCCACGCTGCTGGTGGTGGCTGCGGTGCTGCTCAAAACCGCCCAGCTGCCTTTTCACGGCTGGCTGATTCAGGTGATGGAAGCACCCACACCGGTCTCGGCCCTGTTGCACGCCGGCGTGGTGAACCTGGGCGGGTTTGTGTTGATCCGGCTCGCGCCACTGGTCACCGCGCTGCCCCTGGCCATGGGTCTGCTGGTGCTTGCTGGCACCCTGACCGCGGTGCTCGCCGCGCTGGTGATGACCACACGCATCAGCATCAAGGTGATGCTGGCCTGGTCGACCACCGCACAAATGGGCTTCATGGTGATGCAGTGCGGCCTGGGTTTGTGGGAAATGGCGCTGCTGCATCTGGTCGCGCACTCGCTCTACAAGGCCCACTGTTTTCTTGCCGCCGGTGGCACGGTGCGCCAGACCCTGGTGCGCCAGCTCGCGCCCGCCAACACCGCGCCCAGCGCAGCAAGCCTGCTGACCGGCGCTCTGGCCAGCCTGGTGACGACAGGCGCAGCGGTGTTCGCACTGCAGGCCGCGGGTGTGGCCAGCCATGCACCGCCTGCGCTCTGGGTCATGGGTGGAATCCTCGTGCTGGCGCTGGTGCCGCTGCTGCAATCCACCGGTCACGGCACGCGGGGTTTGCTGAAACTCACCGGCAGCGCCTTCCTGCTCGCGACCCTCTACTTCGGTCTTCACGCCTGGCTCGTCACCTGGGCCAGCCCCGGCGCGCAGGCCCCTGGCGTGGTGGGCGCTGGCGCGGTGGCGATCGCGTTTGCCGGGCTGTTCCTGGTGCAAAGCGCACTGGCCGCCCAGCCCGAGGGCGCATTGGCTGCGCGACTCTACCCGGCGTTCTACGGCGGCCTGTTTCTGGACGAGACCTTCAGCCGGGTCGTATTCCGCTTCTGGCCTCTGCGCACACGGGAGACGACCGAGGCGCCCCAAGCGCACAGGCCCACCACGCTCTCTGCCACCCGCTCCTGAACCTGTACCGAGTCGCACCATGAACACCGCTGTGGACCCTGCCTTCAACAACATCCCCTCTGTGGCTGACGCCGTCTCCCAGGCATGCGACCGAATCGCGCCCACCTGGCCACTGGACCAGTTCATCGCCGTCAATCCCTACTGGGGCTGGCTCAACACCCCTGCGCCGCAGGCAGCCGCCGCGCTGGGCGCGTTGGCCGACACCCGCCTGACCCTGCCGCGCACCGCCTTCGTCGGGCACTGGGCCGCCGGCCGGCTGACCAACAAGCACCTGCAAGCCGCGATCGATCGGCAGGGCAGCCCGATCACGGTCGGGCAACTCATTGGCGCGATGCAATCCCCCGAGCCCCCCTTGCGCGCCCTGCCCCTGCTGACCGAGCGCATGCAGGCGCTGTGTCCCGCTGCACCGCTGCCTTGGCGCGACATCGTCACCCACCAGATCAGCCAGCACTGCGCCGCTTTCTTCGACGCCGGTCAGGCCCGCTGGACACTGGACCGGCGCGCCGGCCTGCTCGTCACCTGGCAGCGCCAGCTCGCCGCCGATCGCGGTCTGCCCTGGCACCAGAGCCAGCGCACCATGGCCACACACATCGCCGCGCTGCCTGGTGATCCGCTCACGCTCATCACCCAGGCGCTGGACGCACTGGCCATGCCCGCCAGCGCACGCACCCACTACCTCGGGGCCCTGCTGCTGAGCATCAACGGCTGGGCCGCCTGGTGCGCCTTCGAGCGCTGGCAGGCGCGGCTGGGCGGCGGTGACGACGACCAGATCGTGCAACTGCTCGCCATCCGTCTGGCCTGGGAATGGCTGCTGCACGACGACGCGACCGCGGCAGGCATGGCCGCGTTCACCGGCGACGGCTGGGCTGAGCGCTGGGCCCACGCCGACGCCGAGATCGCTCAGCACCACACCGAACAAGTTGTCGACTGGCTGCTGCAGGAGGCACTGGAGATCGCCTACCAGCAGCCGCTGTGCGACAGCCTGCTCGCCGCACTCCACGCACCGACACCCGAACCACCCCAGCCCGAGGTGCAGGCGGTGTTCTGCATCGACGTGCGCTCCGAGGTGTTTCGCCGCGCGCTGGAGACCGCTGCGCCCGGCGTTGTTACCCGTGGCTTCGCCGGCTTCTTCGGGCTGCCCATCGCCTACCACCCCGCCGGCAGTGCACTGACCCGGCCGCAACTTCCGGGCCTGCTGGCCCCGGTGATCACCGTCAGCGAAGCCAGCGACCCATCGCCCAGAGAAAAAGGGCTGGGCCAGGCGCTGGCGCAGCGGCGGCAAGGCGCACTCGCCTGGCGGCAGCGCTGGGCCGACCTGCGCGCAGCGGCCGCGTCGGGCTTCAGTTTTGTGGAAACTTGCGGCCTCAGCTACGGCCCCAAGTTGTTGAAGAACACCCTTCCTTCCACCACCCAGTCCGCGCGCTGGGAAGACACGGGCCTGCGCACAGGTGACTCCGGCCTGCGTCCCAGACTGCCCCAGGCCAGCACCGACCCGACCGCAGCCGCCAGCCTGGCGGCCGGCATCCTCAACGCCATGGGCCTGACGCAGGACTTCGCGCCGCTGGTGATGCTCACCGGCCACGGCAGCCAGACCGCCAACAACCCCCACGCCGCCAGCCTGGACTGTGGTGCCTGTGGTGGCCAGACCGGCGAGGTCAACGCACGCGCCCTGGCCGATCTGCTCAACACCCCGGCGGTGCGCGCAGCGCTGGCCGCGCAAGGCATGAGCATCCCGGCAGCCACACATTTCCTGCCCGCCGTGCACAACACCACCACCGACGAGGTGCAGTTGTTCGACACCGACGCCGTACCGACCAGTTTGCACGCCGCGCTGGAGGCGCTGCGCACCGCGCTGGCAACCGCCAGCCAGAGAGCACGCGGCGAGCGCGCGCCCTCGCTCGGCCTGGCCCATCTCAGCGGTGACGCACCGGCGCTGGAGCGCTCGCTGCGCGAGCGCGCCAACGACTGGGCGCAGGTACGGCCCGAGTGGGGCCTGGCCGACAACGCCGCGTTCATCGTTGCGCCGCGTGCGCGCACCCGACACGTCAACCTGGCCGGCCGCAGTTTTCTGCACGACTACGACTGGCGGCGGGACGGTGATTTTGGTGTGCTCACGCTCGTCATGACCGCGCCCATGGTGGTCACCAACTGGATCAACCTGCAGTACCACGCCAGTGCGCTGGACAACCGGCGCTATGGCAGCGGCAACAAGCTGCTGCACAACGTGGTGGGCGGGCGCCTGGGGGTGTTCGAGGGCAATGGCGGCGATCTGCGCATCGGTCTGCCGCTGCAGTCGCTGCACGACGGCCAGCGCCTGCGCCATACGCCACTGCGCCTGTCGGTCTTCATCGAGGCACCGCGCAACGCCATCGACGCCATCATCGAGCAGCATGCGTTGGTGCGCGATCTCGTCGGTCACGGCTGGCTGCATCTGTTCCGGCTCGACGGTGATCTCCCAGCAGTGGAGCGGCGCAGCGCGCAGGGTTGGCATTCGGCCAGCGCCACATCAGCGGCCTGACAGCCGCCCGTTGTCACGCAGGCACCGGCCGCAGCGTACGCACGGGTTCAGAATGGCTCAGGCAGCGCCGTCCGCGGTGCCAGAGTCCCATTCCAAGATCCCAGGAGACCGTCCCATGACGACGCGCAACCCGCAAGCGACCCCCGCCGCACTCGATATTCCTTCGCTGCAAGGCCAGGTGAACGACGCCGAATGGCAATTGCGCTGCGACCTCGCCGCCGCCTACCGGCTGGTCGCGCTGTACGGCTGGAGCGATCTGGTGTTCACCCACATCAGCGCGCGCATCCCCGGCCCGGAACACCACTTCCTGATCAACCCCTACGGCCTCATGTTCGACGAGATCACGGCCAGCAGCCTGGTCAAGGTCGACCAGGCCTGCAACAAGCTCAGCGACTCGCCGTTCCCGGTGAACCCAGCTGGCTTCACCATCCACAGCTGCATCCACGCGGCGCGCGACGACGCGGCCTGTGTGCTGCACACCCACAGCCGGTCTGGCGTGGCGGTGAGCGCGCAGCAATGTGGCGTGCTGCCGATCAGCCAGCAGTCCACTTTTGTGCTGGCCTCGCTGGGCTACCACGACTACGAAGGCGTGGCCCTGCGCGAAGACGAGCAGCCGCGGTTGCAGGCCGATCTGGGGACGAACAACTTCCTCATGCTGCGCAACCACGGCCTGCTCACCGTGGGCAAGACGATTGCCGACGCGTTTCTCTCGATGTACATCTTCGAGAGCGTGTGCCGCATCCAGATCGACGCACAGGCCGGCGGCGAACTCGTGATGATCCACCCGAAGATCCTGCAAGGCATGGCACAGGTGATGAAAACCGCCACCGCCGGCCAAGGGGCCAACATCGCCTGGCCCGCGCTGTTGCGCAAGCTGGAGCGCACCGATCCCGGCTACCGCCGTTGAAGCGGCTCGTTAGCTCAGAGCGCGAAGTCGTACTCGATGGTCAGCGGCGCGTGGTCGGAGAATTTCTCGGCCTTGTAGATCGAGTCGCTGCGCGCCAGGGCGGCCAGTGCCGGTGTGGCGAGGTGGTAGTCGAGGCGCCAGCCCACGTTGTTCGCATAGGCTTGGCCGCGGTTGCTCCACCAGGTGTAGGCGGTCTCGGTCGCCTCGGGCTGGCGCTGGCGGTAGACGTCGACCAGCCCGGCTTCGCTGAGCAGCCGTGTCATCCAGGCGCGCTCTTCGGGCAGGAAGCCGCTGTTCTTCTGGTTGCTGCGCCAGTTCTTGAGGTCGATGTTCTGGTGCGCGATGTTGATGTCGCCACACAGGATGAACTCGCGCTGGCCCTTGAGCGAGAGCAGGTGCGGGTACATCAGGTCCAGATACCGGTACTTGGCGAGCTGTCGCTCCTCGCCCGAAGAACCGCTGGGGAAGTAGGCACTGATCAGCGACAGCTTGCGCGCCGGGGTGTCGAAACGCAGCTCGACCCAGCGGCCTTCGGCATCGAACTCGCCGCCATCAAAACCCACGATCACGTCGCTGGGTTCGTGCCGGCTGTAAACCCCCACACCCGAATACCCTTTCTTCTCGGCAAAGTGGAAGTGGCCACGCAGACCGGCCAGCGCCTCGAAGCGGCCACTGACGTCCGGCGCCTGGGCTTTCACTTCCTGCACACAAATACAATCGGGCCGGTGTGTTTCCAGCCAGGCTTCCAGCCCTTTGCTGGCCGCGGATCGGATACCGTTGAGGTTGAGGCTGGTGAGTTTGAACAAGGGAGTCCCCATGGTGTTGGATGCGGGCGCGGCCGGGACCGCCGTCAACGGTGGCGCGCTGGCGCAGGATTTTGTGCAGTTCTGCGTGGACGCCGGCGTCTTGCGCTTTGGCGAATTCAAGACCAAGGCCGGGCGGCTCTCGCCCTATTTTTTCAACGCCGGTCTGTTCGATGACGGCGCCAAGCTCGGGCGCCTGGCGCAATTCTATGCACAGGCCCTGATCGCCAGCGGTGTCGGGTTCGACATGGTGTTCGGCCCGGCCTACAAGGGCATTCCGCTGGGCGCGGCGGTGGTGATCGAGCTGGCGCGCCTGGGCCGCAACGTGCCCTACGCCTACAACCGCAAGGAAGCAAAAGACCACGGCGAAGGCGGTTCGCTGGTCGGTGCGCCGCTCAAAGGCCGGGTGCTGGTGGTGGACGACGTGATGTCGGCCGGCACCGCGGTGCGCGAGTCGATCGCACTGATCCGCGCCGCGGGCGCCACGCCACACGCGGTGGCGATCGCACTGGACCGCCAGGAGAAAGCCACCGAAGTGGGCGCCGACGGTGTGGCGCGCGATGTGGACCACAGCGCGGTGCAGTATGTGCGACGCGAGCTCGGTCTGCAGGTTTGCGCGATTGCCACGCTGGACGATCTGCTCCAGTATCTGAACCTCCACGCGGGCGGCGAACTCCAAGCCCAGCGAGACCGGGTGCTGGCCTACCGCCAACGCTACGGCGTGAACTGAGGAACCGCCTGTGATGAGTTGCATCTTTCCCCCGCTCCGTCGCCGCACACCTGCGGCGCTGAGCGCGCTGCTGGCCTGCGCGCTGGCCGGCAACGCCCTGGCTCAACCCGCAGGCCCCGGGATCTACACCTGCATCGATAGCAAAGGCCGGCGCATCACCTCGGACCGCCCGATCGTCGAGTGTCTGGATCGCGAACAACGCGAGCTGGGCAAGACCGGCGTGACCAAACGCGTGCTGCCACCGAGCTACACCGCCGACGAGCGCAGCAAGCTCGAGGTGCAGCGCAAGGCGGAAGAAGAGGCCCAGGCTCGCATCGCCGAAGAAAAACGGCGCGACCGCGCGTTGTTGGTCCGTTACCCCAACCAGGGTGTGCACGACAAGGAGCGCGCCGAGGCGCTGGCCCAGATCGACGAGGTGGTGACCGCGGTGGTTCGACGCGAGCAGTCGCTGGCCAAACAGCGTCAGGACATCGGCACCGAGCTGGAGTTCTACCAGGGGGACATGAGCAAGGCGCCGAACTGGCTCAAGCGCAAGCTGGAAGACAACGAAAGCCAGTCGCAGATCCAGAAGCGTTTTCTGGACGACCAGGCGCAGGAGAAGAAGCGCATCAACGCGCGCTTCGACGAAGAACTGGTCAAGCTGCGCCAGCTCTGGCGCAGCCTCGACTCAGCGAACAACCCGCCGCGCTGAGGTCGGGGCCGCCTCAGCGGTTCACTGGAGTTTTTGCCGCAGCACGTCGTTGACCTGCTGCGGATTGGCCTTGCCCTTGCTCGCCTTCATCACCAGGCCCACCAGCGCGTTGAAGGCCTTGTCCTTGCCGGCGCGGAACTGCTCGGCCATGGGGGCGTTGGCCGCCATCACCTCGTCGATGAGGACATCGAGCGCGCCGCTGTCGTTCATCTGCTTGAGGCCTTTGGCTTCGATCACGGCGTCGACCGCTGCGACCGCGTCCGCAGCTTCACGGCCCTCGCCGCTCCACAGCGCATCCATCACCTGCTTCGCCGCATTGTTCGACACCGTTCCATCGGCAATGCGCTTGAGCAGCGCCGCCAGCGTCTCGGCATTCACTGGCGCCTGGGCGATGTCCTTTTCTTCGCTGTTCAAGCGGCGAGACAGCTCACCCATGATCCAGTTGCTGGCCATCTTGGGCTGGGCACTGGCTGTCGCTGCGGTTTCGAAATAGGCCGCCATGGCCGGGCTTTGGGTCAGCGTGGTCGCGTCGTACTGGGGCAGACCGTAGTCACGCACCAGGCGTTCGGCCATCTGGCGCGGCAGCTCGGGCATCGCCGCCCTGACCTCTTCCACCCACGCACGCGCAACCACCAGCGGCGGCAGGTCGGGGTCGGGGAAGTAGCGGTAGTCGGCCGCGTCTTCCTTGGTGCGCATGGCGCGGGTCTCGCCCGTATCCGGATCGAACAGCACGGTGGCCTGCTGGATGGCGAGGCCATCTTCTATCTGATCGATCTGCCAGCGGATCTCGTAGTCGATCGCCTGCTGCATGAACTTGAAGCTGTTCAGGTTCTTGATCTCGCGCCGCGTGCCCAGCGGCGCGCCGGGTTTGCGCACCGAGACGTTGGCGTCGCAGCGGAAGCTGCCTTCCTGCATGTTGCCGTCGCAGATGCCGATCCAGGTCACGATCTTGTGCAGTTCTTTGGCGTACGCCACCGCCTCGGCGCTGGAGCGCATGTCGGGCTCGGTCACGATCTCCAGCAGCGGCGTGCCGGCGCGGTTGAGGTCGATGCCGGTCATGCCGTGGAATTCTTCGTGCAGCGATTTGCCGGCGTCTTCTTCCAGGTGGGCGCGCACCAGGCGCACCGTTTTCTGCTCGTCCCCGAGCAGGAACGACACCTCGCCGCCCTGCACCACCGGGATCTCGAACTGGCTGATCTGGTAGCCCTTGGGCAGG
>CAYRIT010000067.1:11914-18342 GCA_964424415.1 uncultured Hydrogenophaga sp. | reverse complement strand
AGCTTGTCGAGCGGGTAGTTGTGCGGCACGTAGGCGGTGAGCGCCACCTGGCCAAAAGTGACCTTCTTGTCGGTTCCCCTGACCGTGAACTCGCCGCCTGCGAAGTCCACATCGGCGTCGCTGGCCTCCATCAGGTGGGCTGCGATCTTCTTGGCCTTGGCCTCGATTTTGTCGAGCGCGCGCATGATGGCCGCGCCGCCCACCGAGATCGAGCGTGAGCCGTAGGTGCCCATGCCGAACGGCACACGACCGGTGTCGCCGTGCACGATGTCGACCTGGTCGGGCGTCAGGCCCAGGCGTGCCGCCACCACCTGTGCGAACGTGGTCTCATGCCCTTGGCCGTGGCTGTGCGACCCGGTGAACACCGTGACGCTTCCCGTAGGGTGCACGCGAACTTCGCCGCACTCGAACAAGCCAGCGCGCGCGCCCAGTGCGCCTGCCACGTTGCTGGGTGCCAGACCGCACGCTTCGATGTAGCTGGAGTAGCCCACACCGCGCAGCAGGCCTTTGGCTTTCGACGCGGCCTTGCGTGCTTCAAAGCCCGCGACATCGGCGATTTCCTGCGACTTGTCCATGCAGGCATTGAAGTCGCCTACGTCGTATTGCAGCGCCACCGGCGTCTGGTAGGGGAACTCGGTGATGAAGTTGCGGCGGCGGATTTCGGCTTGCGACAAGCCCATCTCCCAGGCCGCGCGGCTCACGATGCGCTCCAGCAGGTAGGTGGCTTCCGGGCGGCCGGCACCCCGGTAAGCGTCCACGGGCGAGGTGTTGGTGAACCAGGCGTCCACTTCCACATACACCTGTGGTGTCTTGTACTGACCGGCCAGCAGCGTGGCGTACAGAATGGTCGGCACGGCCGAGGCAAAGGTGGACAGGTACGCGCCCATGTTGGCGTCGGTGTGCACGCGCAAAGCCAGGAATTTGCCCTCCTTGTCCATGGCCAGTTCGGCGTGGCTCACGTGATCGCGGCCATGCGCGTCACACAGGAACGCTTCGGAGCGGTCGCAAGTCCATTTGATCGTTCGGTTGAGTTTTTTGGATGCCCAGGTCAGGCACACCTCTTCGGCGTACAGGAAAATCTTGGCCCCGAAGCCACCGCCCACATCGGGCGCAATCACACGCACCTTGTGTTCTGGCAAACCCATCACAAAGGCCGTCATCAGCAGACGCGCCACATGCGGGTTTTGCGAGGTCACATGCAGCGTGTAGTCGTCACCGGCCCGGTTGTAGTGACCAATGGCGGCGCGCGGTTCGATGGGGTTGGGTGCGAGGCGGTTGTTGACCAGATCGAGCTGGGTCACGTGGGCCGCACCGGCGAAAGCCTTGTCAACTTCACCTTTGTCGCCGATGGCCCATTTGTAGCAATGGTTGTCGGGCGCGATGTCGTGTGCAGCTGGCGCGCCAGCGGCCTGTGCATCGCGCACATCGACCACAGACGCCAGCGGCTCGTAGTCCACCTCCACCAGTTCGGCCGCGTTGCGCGCCTGCTCATAGGTTTCGGCCACCACCATGGCCACGTGGTCGCCCACGTAACGCACCTTCTCGAACGCGAGGATGGGGTGGGGCGGCTCCTTCATGGGCTCGCCGTTGGTGCTGGTGATCAGCCAGCCGCAAGGCAGGCCATTGATCTTGTCGGCGGCCACGTCCTGACCGTCCAGAATGCCGATCACGCCGGGCGATGCCAGTGCAGCGGTCTTGTCGATGCTGCGGATCTTGGCGTGGGCGTGGGGTGAGCGCACAAAGTAGGCAAAGGCCATGTTGGCCAGCACGATGTCGTCGGTGTACTGGCCGGCGCCGGTCAGAAAGCGGTAGTCCTCCTTGCGGCGGACGGATTCCCCGATGTGGGGCAGGTTGGCGAAATCGGATGCACCCATGGTCGTTCTCCTCAAGCTTTCATGGCCGCTGCACCCTGCAGCACGGACTTGACGATGTTCTGGTAGCCCGTGCAGCGGCACAGGTTGCCCTCCAGCGCTTCGCGCACTTCCTGCTCGCCCGCGTTGGGATGGCGCTTGCAGAGGTCCAGCGAGCTCATCACCATGCCGGGGGTACAGAAGCCGCATTGCAGGCCGTGGCATTCCTTGAACGCCGCCTGCATCGGGTGCATGGTGCCGTCGGCGGCGGCCAGGCCTTCGATGGTCTGGACGTCTGCGCCCGCCGCCTGGGCCAGCAGCATGTTGCAGGATTTGACGGCCTTGCCGTTCATCAGCACTGTGCAGGCGCCGCACTGTGCGGTGTCGCAGCCCACATGGGTGCCGGTGAGTTTGAGATGATCGCGAAGCGCTTGAACCAGCAGCGTGTGGGGTGCTGCGTCGACGGTGACGGCCTTGCCGTTGACCTGAAGTTGGACCTGCATCGTTGTCTCCTGTTGGTGGATTTCCTCCAACAGTGAAACATGGCCGCCTGTGCAGGGCCTGGGGTGTAACCCTAGGCTTCCCGCCGGTTCAGCGGGTTTTTCTCAAATTGAGACGCCGAGCGGGTGCCCGGCGCTGGCTGCTCAGGCAACGACCAGTTCGGGCTCGGGCAGGCGCACCTTGTCGTCGGTGCTCAGCAGGTAGTCGTTGAACACGTGCTCGGCGGTGAGCAGCTGGTAGTGGCCGTCGGGGCCGAGGATGGAGGTGTCCTTCAGGCGCCCCGTGGTCTGGCCGCAGGTCCAGATGTCGAAATTGCGCATGTGGGTGCACAGGCAGGTTTTGTCTTTCACCGAAATGCGCTTTTCGCCCGGGTGCAAGGCCAGTTCGCGGTTGTAGGCCGTGATGTAGGCGCACTTGCCGTTGGCGTCCAGCAGGTAGCCATAGGCTTCGCAGTTCGGGCGGATACCGTCGCCAATGCCGGGGCTGGCCTTGATCATGCGCATCGGGTAGCCGGTGGGCGAAATCTCGTTGACCTCGATGTCGTCCTCAACGGCCTTGAAGTACTCCTGCTTGATGTCGTCGGGCAGGCCACATTCCTTGCTGACAGTGAAGCGCGTGGCCACCTGCACGCCCGAAGCACCCATTTCCAGGAAACGCACCGCGTCGCTGCCGGTGAAGATGCCGCCGGCGGGCAGGATCGGAATATCGAGGTGCTCGGCTTTCATCCAGGCCATGATTTCGGCCACGATGGTGGCCAGGTCGTATTGCGCCCAGTCCATGCCAAAACCCAGATGGCCACCGGCCAGCGGGCCTTCGACCACGACGTAGTCGGGCAGGCGGTTGAGCCGGCTGTTCTTCTTCAGGAACAGCTGCAGCGCACGCAAGGAGGACACGATGATGCCAAGCTTGGCATCGCGAAACCGCGGGTGGTCCTCGATCAGCGCAAAAGAGCCCAGGTGCAGACCAGCGGCCAGCGTGATGCCGTCGATGCCGGCGTCCAGCGCGTTGGCCATGCGCACCCTGAGGGTTTCCTTGGGCGCGTTCATCGTCAGCTTTTCCATGCAGTTGATGAACACCATGCCACTGCCGGTCTTGCGTGACATGGTTTTCTCGACGTGCATGCGCGTGGCCTCGGCCAGGTGGCCGAGGTCGAACTTCACCACCGATTTGTCTTCCGAGTCGACGTTGTACTGGTACTGCTTCTGCTTGGCCTTGACGTACTTGGTCTTGTAGCGGCGGTCGGTCACCGTCTTGATCATCGCGTCGCTGATGTGACCCACACCGCCCAGCCGCGCCGCCTCCAGCGCCAGGTCAGACGAAGAAATGTCCACGCCCATGCCGCCCACCATGATGGGCACCAGCTCGTTGCGGCCCATGCGCAAGCGGTAGTCGTCCAGTTTTGTCGTCATGTGTCCTCAACTTTGTAACGGCACGCCAAGCTTAACCGCACCCATGTTCAACTGGCTGCTGCGTGGCCCACACGCGTGTCATGTGCGGTTCGGCGTCCGGTCTGTGGCGCGTGAATGGCGTCGATGCCGTATTTTCGGCCAAACGGGAATCGGTACGCGCAAAAGGCGACATGGCCCTGACGGCCTATCGCTGAAAAAACAAGAGCAACCCTGGGGTTGCTCTTGAGTGCGCGGTGGCCGGCCCGGGTTAGCGCGCGATGCGCCGAGGCGCGATCCAGCCCATGACGGTGTAGGCAAGGATCACGGTGGCGACCAGACCCACGCCATACACCAGCGCGATCAAAAACCAGTCGGCTGGGCCTCCGGCGTCGGTGAATCCGGACGAAGACACCTTGGCCATGATCACCAGGGCCAGCACGCCACCAAAAAGGCCGAGCAACTCCGCGTGGACCAGGCGGCGCGAGACCAGGCCGCGCTCGCGCACCAGCAGCGCCAGAAACGCGACAAGGCCAACCACCGCCAGCAGCAGCATGATCCAGAGCAGCGGGCCGAGCATTTCCTGGAACACGGCGAGGAAAACCAGGGGGTCAAGATCTTTCATGGGGTTCTCCAGTGGGTCAGGCGCGGCCGCGCAACATGCTGATGTAGGTGGGCTTGAGGGCCATGGTTTTCATCACCCAGCTGATCCAGAGCTCTTCCAGCGGCGCGATCACGCCCGGGAAGGACGTGATCAGGTTGTCCTTGTAGTCAAACTCGATCAGCATGGCCTGGCCCAGGCGCGTGATCATCGGGCAAGAGGTGTAGCCGTTGTAAACCTCGCTGGAGGCTTGGCCCGTGATGTCGCCGACCAGATGCGACACGGCCACGGGTACCTGCCATTTCACGCTGGCGGCGGTCTTGCCCTTGGGCACACCGGCAATGTCGCCCACGGCGAACACGTTCGGGTAGCGTTTGTGGCGCAGGGTGTCGCGATCCGCCTCGGCCCATCCATCGGCGGCAAAAGGCCCTTCGGTCCAGGGCAGGGGACTGTTGCGAACCACCTCGGGCGCGCGCATGGGCGGCACCACGTTGATGAAGTCGTAGCCTTGCTCGACCGTGCCGGAGGGGGTTTTGTAGGTCGCGAGGCGTTTGCCCAGATCAATGGTCTGGAGCACATGCTCGTGCTTGACGTTCACCCCGCGGTCCTGGAAAAGCATGCGGACTTTCTCGGCCACGATCGGCACACCAAACAGCGATTTGCTCTGCGCCATGTAGAAAATTTCAGCCTTGCTGCGGTTGCCGCGGCGGCGCAGGTGGTCGTCGGTGATGAAGGTGTATTTGAGCGGTGCACCGGCGCATTTCATCTCACCCGCAGGGCGCCCGAAGAGGCCGACGCCGCCCTTGTCCGCAAAGGCCGACATGGTCTGCCAGGTGGCCGATGCGGCCTGCGGGCTGTGGTAGATGCTGCCCATGCCATTCTGGCCAATGCGGGCCGTGTCCATGCCTTCGATGCCGGCGTAATGCAGCTCCAGGCCGGTGGCCAGAATCAGGAAGTCGTAGGCGATGGCCTTGCCCGAGGCGGTGACGATTTTGTTGCCCTCCGGGTCGATCTCGGCCACCCCTTCAGGCACCCACTCGACACCTTTGGGGATGTAGTCGCCCGTGTTCGACACCGGGTAGTTCTGCGGCTTGATGCCCGCCGCCACCAGGGTGAATCCCGGTTGGTAATGGTGTTCCTTGCGCGGGTCGACCACCGTGATGCTGGCGCCCTGCAGGCGTGCCGCCAGCAGGGAGGCGGCCGTCAGACCGGCCGCCCCGCCGCCGGCAATCACGATGCGGGCGCCGGTCTTGACGCTTTCTGCGCGGGCGGCCGTGCTGGTCTGGACCATCGCTGCGGCCAGAGGCAGGGAACCCAGGCTGGCCAGGAAGCGACGGCGCGCGGATTCGGCCGGCAGGTGCGGCGGCGAGGTATCAGACATGACGGTCTCCTGTGGATGAAGCGATCCCAGGTTCTATACCCCTGGGAGTTTTGTACTATATGAGCACAGAGTGTGTCAGGGCATGACCTTGATCAAGCTGTGATCCGATGCAGACTGTGCGCAAGCCTTGTGGCTTGCCCAGTTCCACGAATCTTGTTCAGGAGCCCCTCGATGAGCGAAAACGCCAGTGTCACCATCACCCGCCAATCGGGTTATCAATTCCTAGTGGACTTCGGCGCGGGACTGCCGCAGTGGCTGGCCGACGAGCCGGCGCCGCTGGGCCAGGGAAGCGGGCCTTCCCCCGACGACATGCTGATGGCGGCGGTCGCCAACTGCCTGAGCGCCAGCCTGCTGTTTGCGCTGCAGAAGTTCAAGCAGGACCCGGGCACGCTGGTGGCCACCGCCACGCCCACGGTGGAGCGCAACGAGAACAAGCGCTTGCGCATCACCGGCATCCGGGTACACATCACCCTGGGGCGCGCGGGTGAAGACATCGAGCATCTGGAGCGCGTGCTGTCGCAGTTCGAAGACTTCTGCACCGTGTCCATGAGCGTGCGCGACGGCATCCCGATTGCGGTCGAAGTGACCGACAGCAGCGGCGCCCAGCTCAAGGGCTGAGACGATGGCGCCTCAGGCGCTGGCGAACCAGGCCGCAGCGCTGCGCATGCCCGCCCAGGTGAGCAGCAGCGAACCGAACACATGCAGGCTGG
>CAYRIT010000067.1:0-11814 GCA_964424415.1 uncultured Hydrogenophaga sp. | reverse complement strand
TCGTCGTCGTTCGCCCGGTCGTCGAACACGCCTTCCAGGAAGCTGATTTTTTTCAGCTGTAGGGCTTCGGTGAGCATGAAGCCGATGCGACCTTCCCAGCTCATGGCCAGCTTGGTGGGCAGCTTGCCCTCGGTGATGTGTTGCCGCACCTCGTCGGTGGCGAGGTTGTGGCGGGTGAATTTGACGACCGATTTTTCTTCGTCGCCCGACTTGAGCTCGCACTCGCGCTCGACATGAAAGCTCGCAGGCCATTCGTCGGACGTGAGGGCTGAAAGCCATTGCGTCATGGCGGTCTGCGGTGTCACAGCGGTCTGCAGCAGGGTGATGGCCAGGCCGTCAAACGCCTGTACCAGCGCCGTCACAAGTTCATCGATCTTGCCCTGGCTGCTGGCGTCGGTCACCAGCCAGCCATTGACGGGATCAATCCACACCCAGGCGCTGCTGCGGCGGGGGAAGGCCTGCGGCAACAGGGTGAGCAGCGCGTCTTCGCGCAGGGCCTTGGTCTCTTTCTTGCCAGGCTTGCGGCCGGTGGTGGCCTCAATGTGGTCAGCTTCTTCCTGGGCCTTTTCACGCACCACCGAGCCCGGAACACTTTTGGACTCGATCATGAATTTCAGGATGCGCTGGCCCGCCACCGCCTCCACCAGCGGCCCATGTGCTTCGCCGCGTGGCTCCACCCAGCCCACCGCCTTGTCCTGCGAAGCCCCGCAGGGCACAAAACGCGCCGCGTCCAGCGCGGCCTCCATTGCCTCTGGCGTCGGCGCCCAGCCGGGCGCGATGCGGTACAGCGTCACATTCTTGAACACAAAATTCCTTGCAAATCGAATCCGCCCGGACATCGGGCCTGCGTGTGATCTTAGAGGAAGGTCCCATGCCGTCGCGCAATCGGCTGCCACCTCGACCCACATTTTTTGAGCCGGCTCAGGGTTGGGGATGTGTCGCCTTGGCCAGGCTGGTTGAGGTTCTGCGATCCTGGTGATCAACGCTCAGGCGCTGCCCAGGGCGGGCGGGCCTTTGATCTGCTCGGTGCAGCATTCTTCATGGGCCTGATGAGAGGCGCATCACCGGCCCTGGAGAAGCCTGCGTGCCGCTGTGGGAGCGGATGCCGCGCGTGTTCTGGTGAGCCTCAAGCCAGTCCCCGACCGGACGACCGGGCAAAAACCGGCGCCAAGCGGGCTGTTGATGCCCTCGGGCCTGGAGGGGCTCCCAGCGACAACCCACGCGTCTACTGCGTCAGTGCATGCTGACAGTGGCGCGTGGCTTTTTCTTTTTGAGAGCCTTGGCCTGAACGGCCGCCTGCACGGGTTTCTCCGTTTTGGCTTTCGCTTTGGCTTTGCTCGTGGCTTTTTTGACGCCGTTGCTGCTTTTGGCAGCCTGTGGTGCGGCCACTGGTGTCACGACAATGGCCGGAGCGGCCGCCACCGCTTCCACCGTCGGCAGGGGTGCGGGTTTCTTCGCGCCGTTGCTGCGCTTGGCAAGCTGCGGTGCGGCCACAGGGGTTTCCACCATGACAGCAGCGCTCACAACCGTCTCGGTGACCGGCAGGGCGGCGGGTTTCGGCTGGTATTCCAGAATGAAGCGTTTGAGTTCCGGGTACACCTTTTCGCGCCAGCGGCGACCGCTGAAGATGCCGTAGTGGCCAGCGCCCAGCACCTCGATGTGGTGGCGCTTCTCGATCCCTGCGCACAGGTCGTGGGCCGCCTCTGACTGGCCCTTGCCCGAAATGTCGTCGAGCTCGCCTTCAACCGTCAGCAACGCGGTGTGGCGGATATCGGCAGGATTCACGCGCTCGATCTTGCCGCTGGGGCTTTTCACGTCCCAGGTGCCGAGCATCAGCTTGAAATCCTGGAACACCGTTTCGATGGTTTCCAGGTAGTAGGGGGCATCCATGTCGAGTACCGCGTTGTACTCGTCGTAGAACTTGCGGTGGCTCTCGGCACTGGAGCCGTCGCCCTTGATCAGGTCCTGGAAATAGTCGTAGTGGCTGCTGGCGTGGCGGTCCGGGTTCATCGCGATGAACCCGGCGTGCTGCAGGAAGCCCGGGTACACGCGGCGACCGGCGCCGGGAAACTTGTCGGGCACGCGGAAGATCACGTTGTTCTCGAACCAGCTGTGGCTGCGCTGTACCGCCAGGTCGTTCACCGCCGTGGGCGATTTGCGCGCGTCGATCGGGCCACCCATTTTTGTCATGGTCAGCGGGGTGAGTTCGCCGCGCGAGGCCATGAGCGACACCGCCGCCATCACCGGCACCGTGGGCTGGCAGACGCTCACCACATGGCAGTTGCCATAGGTCTTCTGCAGGTAGCGGATGAAATCCTGCACGTAGTTCACATAGTCGTCGAGGTGGAATTCACCTTCGGACAGTGGCACCAGCCGCGCGTTTTTCCAGTCGGTGATGTAGACCTTGTGGTCCTTGAGCATGGTGCGCACCGTGTCGCGGAGCAGGGTGGCGTAGTGACCCGAGAGCGGTGCCACGACCAGCACCACCGGCTGCGTCTTGAGCTTGGCCAGGGTGGCGGTGTCATCGGAGAAACGCTTGAATCGACGCAATTCGCAAAACGGCTTGTCGATCTCGATGCGCTCGTGGATCGCCACATCGATGCCGTCCACGTCCACCGTGCGCACGCCGAATTCCGGCTTCTCGTAATCCTTGCCCAGGCGGTGGATCAGGTCGTAGGCGGCGGACACGCGCTGCGCCATCGGAAACTGCGACAGGGGCAACGAGGGATTGCTGTAAAGCTTGGCTGCGACCTCGGCCAAGCCGGTGAAGGGCTCCATCAGGGAACGCTGGGCTTCGTAGATTTGGTAGAGCATGGGGGTGTGCCGAGAAATATGTTGCAGTGCAATATAACAGCAAGATACGGTCGGCGCTGCCCGAGTTTGTGCGGGTAATTCCGGGTTTTGTCACCTATGCGAACCACGTCACAGTGTGTGGCGCCACAGCAACAAAAAGCCCCGCAGTCGGGACCTTCGGGGTGTCGGGGCGCAGCGGCCCCGGCTGTCGCTCAGATCACCTGAGCGATCGCGCGGCAGACGTAGTCGATGTTTTTGCTGTTGAGCGCCGCGACACACATCCGGCCGGTGTCCGTGCCGTAAACGCCGAATTCGCTGCGCAGACGCAGCATCTGGTCTTTGCTCAGGCCCGAGTAGCTAAACATGCCGATCTGCTGGGTGATGAAGCCCATGTCCTGCTTGACGCCGGCCGCCTTGAGGCCGTCCACCAGCTTCTGGCGCATGGCCTTGATTCGCACCCGCATCTCGCCCAGTTCCTTTTCCCACAGGGCGCGCAGCTCGGGGTTGCCCAGCACCGCCGCCACGATGGCGCCACCGTGGATCGGCGGGTTGGAGTAGTTGGTGCGGATCACGATCTTGAGCTGGCTGAGCACACGGTCTGCCTCTTCCTTGCTCTCGCACAGCACCGACAAGGCGCCGACCCGCTCACCGTAGAGGCTGAAGCTCTTGGAGAAGGAGGTCGAGACAAAAAAGCTCAGCCCCGCAGCGACGAACTTGCCGATCGCCGCCCCGTCTTCGGCAATGCCATGGCCAAAACCCTGGTAGGCCATGTCGAGAAACGGGGTGAGCCGCTGCGCCTTCACCACCTCGACCACCTGGTCCCACTGCGCAGGGGTGATGTCGTAGCCGGTCGGGTTGTGACAGCAGGCGTGCAACACCACGATGGTGCCGGGTGCGGCTGCTTTGAGGCTGGCGAGCATGCCTTCGAAATTCACGCCCCGTTTGGCCGCGTCGTAATAGGCGTAGGTCTCGACCACAAAGCCGGCGTTGGTGAACAGGGCGCGGTGATTTTCCCAGCTCGGGTCGGAAATCAGCACCTTGGCGTCCGGATTGAGCCTTTTCAGGAAATCGGCGCCGATCTTCAGGCCGCCGGTGCCGCCAATACCCTGCACGGTGGCCACCCGCCCCGAGTTCACCGGTTCGCTGCTGGCGCCGAAGACCAGGCCTTTCACCGCGGCGTCGTAGGCGGCAATGCCGTCGATCGGCAGGTAGCCGCGCGCGGCGGGTTTGTCCATCATCATCTTCTCGGCCGCCTGCACACAGGCCAGCAGCGGCAGTTTGCCGTTGTCATCGAAGTACACCCCCACACCCAGGTTGACCTTGCTCGGGTTGGGATCGGCGTTGAACTGTTCGTTCAGACCCAGAATCGGGTCGCGGGGCGCCATTTCGACGGCAGAAAAGAGGGACATGCTGGGTTTCCGGAAGGGGTTTGACAACACGGGAGATTTTAGCGGGGTGGGACAGGAACGCCTTGGCGCCACACAAGGGCTTGCAGAGGCCTGGAGCGCGTTTTCCAAACGCGCTTCCGTGTCTGAATCCGCAGACCTACTCTGTTTAAATGAAAGATGCGCTGCGCAGAGCCTGTTGGCCGGGTTGGCTGCGCTATATTTGTTGCTGTTAACCCTTATTAACACTTTTGAATTCACGAAGGAAGACCACCATGCCAGAACACACTTCAGTCCTCAAGCAGGTGGTGCTCGTGGGTGCGACGGCCGGCTTGCTGGCGCTGGGCCTGTCGGGTTGCGCGAGCACGGGCTCGGCCAACCCGCCCGCGCCAGCCGTGGCTTCCACCGCCGACTACAGCTACGTGGTGGGCCCGGGCGACATGCTCAACATCACCGTCTGGCGCAACCCCGAGCTTTCGGCTTCGGTGCCGGTGCGCCCCGATGGCAAAGTTGCCACGCCGCTGGTCGACGAACTGGTCGCTCAGGGCAAAACCCCGACACAGATCGCGCGCGACGTGGAAAAGGCCTTGGGCAAGTTCGTGCGCGATCCGGTCGTGACGGTGGTCGTCACCAGCTTTGTCGGCCCCTACAGCGAGCAGATCCGTGTGCTCGGCGAAGCCGCGCGTCCGCAGTTCCTGCCCTACAAACAGAAGATGACCGTGATGGACGTGATGATCGCGGTCGGTGGCCTGACCGACTTTGCCGACGGCAACAAAGCCACCCTGGTGCGCGCCAGCGAGGGCAACAAGCGCTACGGCGTGCGCCTGCAGGACCTGGTCAAGCGGGGTGACATTTCGGCCAACGTTGAAATGCTGCCGGGCGACATCCTGATCATCCCGCAGGGCTGGTTCTGATCTGCTGCGCCTGACGCACCGGCCAGCGACCATGAGCGCTGGCCGGGTTTTCCCTTGACCGGTTCTCTCTTTCGGCTGTTTTCATGCAAGAACTCATCAACCAGGTCACCACCATCCTGCGGGGGATGTGGCAGTACCGTCGCCTGGGCGTGCTGGTGGCCTGGATCGTTGCCGCCGCAGTCGCTGCGGCCATCATGCTGTTGCCCAACCGCTTCGAGGCTTCGGCGCGGGTGTATGTGGACACACAGACCATTTTGCGGCCCCTGATGGCGGGGCTGGCGGTGCAACCCAACATCGAGCAGCAGATCACCATGCTCAGCCGCACGCTGGTGAGCCGCCCCAATGTGGAGAAACTGATCCGCATGGCCGATCTCGACCTGGCCATCAAAACAGAGGCCGAGCGGGCCGAGCTGATTGAAGAGACCGCCCAGGCGGTGTCGATCCGGTCCACCGGTCGCGACAATCTCTACACCCTGTCCTACCGCGGCACAAGCCCGGACAAGGCGCTGCGTGTGGTGCAGTCGCTGCTCACGATTTTTGTCGAATCCAGTCTGGGCGATACGAAATCCGACTCCGAAAGCGCCCGGCGCTTTATTGCAGAGCAGATCAAAAACTACGAGTCCAAGCTGACCGAGGCCGAATCCCGGCTCAAGGACTTCCGTCTGCGCAACATCGAGCTGCAAGGGCAGGGCGGTATCGACATGGCGGGGCGCATGGCCGAACTCACCAACACCCTGAGCCAGGCGCGGCTGGAGTTGCGCGAGGCCGAGAGCGCGAGCGCCACCGCGCGACGCCAGCTCGATCAGGCGCGCGCCGAACTGCGCAACCCGACCAGCGCGGCGTCCTCCAGCATTGCGGTTCCCGAGCTGGATTCGCGCATCGACGCGGTCAAGCGCAACCTCGACGGCCTGCTGCAGCGCTACACCGAGCAGCACCCCGACGTGCTCAACGCCCGGCGCCTGCTCAAGGAGCTTGAGGAACAAAAGCGCAAGGAGATCGCCGAGCTGCAGCGCCAGGCCCAGGCCAATCCCAGCCAGTCGCTGGTGACCACCAACCCGGCGCTGGTGGAGCTTTCCAAAGTGGCGGCGGCGGCCGAAGTGCAGGCATCTGGCCTGCGCGCACGGGTGTCCGAGTACGAGTCCCGCATGGTGCGCGCGCAGCAGCAGCTCAAGCTAGCGCCCCAGATGGAGGCCGAGCAGGCCCAGCTCAACCGCGACTACGAAGTCCATCGCAAGAACTACGACGATCTCGTGGCGCGGCGCGAGTCCATCACCATGAGCGGCGAGCTCGACAGCTCTTCCAGCCTGGCCGATTTCCGCGTCATCGACCCGCCCCGGGCCGATCCCAAGCCGGTGGCACCCAACCGTCTGCTGCTGATGCCGCTGGCCTTGCTGGCCGCGGTGGCGGGTGGCCTGGGCATCACGTTTGTGATGACACAGGTCCGGCCGGTGTTCTTCGATGCCGCCACGCTGCGCGGCGCCACCGAACTGCCGATCCTCGGCGTGGTCGGTTCGGTGCGCAACGATGTGGTGCAACGGCGCGAACGCCGCAGCCTCAAGCGATTCCTGGCCTCGGTGTTGGCCTTGTTGGTGGTGTTCAGCGCGGGCATGGCGCTGATGTACTACCGCGCCGGCTTTGGAAGGTAGTGAGCAAGCATGACCAGTCTGATTGAAAAAGCCGCCGAGCGCCTGGAGCAACTGCGCCGCGCGGGTCTGGATGCCGCGCAGCCGCTGCTTGCACCCGCCAGCCCGGCACAGGCGCCGGCAGCTCAGGCGTCGGCCCCGGATGCACCCATTGCCACGGTGGCGGCACAACCTGTCCAACCCGAAGTCTCCACCGAAGCCCAGCGCCCCACCGCCAGAGCAGCACAGCTCGATCTGGCGGCTCTGGGCGCGGCCGGGTTCGTCACACCCGACTTCCCGCGCTCGACCATTGCCAACCAGTTTCGCGTCATCAAGCGGCCGTTGTTGGTGAATGCGGCGGGCCGTGGTGCGTCGGTGGTTCAGGCGGGCAACCTGATCATGGTCACCAGCGCCATGGCCGGCGAGGGCAAAACTTTCAACGCGATCAACCTGGCGATGAGCATCGCGATGGAGCAAGACCACCGCGTGCTGCTCGTCGACGCCGACGTGGCCCGGCCGTCCCTCAGCAAGGTGCTCGGTTTGCCGCCCGGCCCGGGCCTGCTGGATCTGCTGGTCGACGACCGCATCGAGATGGCCGACGCGTTGCTGCGCACCAACGTCGACAAGCTCACCTTGTTGCCCAGTGGCACACCCCACCCGCGCGCCACCGAGCTGCTGGCCAGCGACGCCATGACCGCGCTGATCCTGGAAATGGGCCGCCGCTACCCCGATCGCATCATCATTTTTGATTCACCCCCGCTGTTGCTCACCACCGAAGCGCGTGTGCTCGCCACGCACATGGGGCAGATCATCGTCGTGGTCCAGGCCGAGCGCACCCTGCAAACGCAGGTCAAACACGCGCTGACCACCATCGAGGCCTGTCCGGTCAAGCTGATGGTGCTCAACCAGGTGCGTGGTGGCGACCAGGACGCCTATGGTTACGGCTATGGCTACGGGCAAGGCCCGGCCGTCTCCACGCCGGAGATGGCGAGGCCATGAACAACAGAACCCCGGAGGTGCCGCCGATGTTCCCAAGCGCTCCCTGCTTTGCCAGGTTGCCGGTGCGCCGCAGTGTTTCGGCCGCCGCGGCCCTGACGGTGCTGCTGCTGTCGGCCGCCGCGCAGGCCCAGGACACCGAGGCTGCTGGCCCCAAGCCGTCGGTGTGGCTGGAGCCGCGCGTGTCGGCTGGTGTGACCCTGTCCAGCAACGGAAACCTCTCGGCCACCAACCCGCGCAGCGAGCAACTGATCGAGGTCAGCCCAGGCGTGCGCCTGGTGATGAACGGCCCACGTGTGAAGGGGTTTCTCGACTACGCGCTGCGCGGCCTGTACTACGCACAAGGCACCTCGGGCGACAACCTGCGCCACGCGCTCAACGCCAGCGGCACGCTCAATGCCTGGGACAACCGCGCCTTCATCGACGTTGCTGGCGTGATCGACGACCAGGCCGTCTCGGCGTTTGGCCCCAGCGCCAGCGCCTTCGGTGACACCAACCGCTCCCAGACCGCGAGCTTGCGTGTCTCGCCTTACCTCAAAGGCAGTCTGGCCGGTGCGGCCGACTACGAGCTGCGCTACAACCTGGAGACGCGCAACACCAGGACCGACACCCGGTCCGACGTGACGGTGCAGGCGCTCTCCCTGGCGCTGGGCAGCCACCCGCAGGGCCAGACGCTGGGTTGGTCATTCAACGCCAGTTCGCAGGATGTCAGTTACTCGCTTGGTCGTGACACCCGCGCCGACAGCCTGCGCGCCGGCCTGGTCGTGGCGATCACGCCGCAGCTCAGAAGCACGGTGTACGCCGGTGTCGAGTCCAACGACATCCTCACGCCCGCGAGCCAGTCGTACAACACCACCGGCGTCGATCTCGAGTGGCGGCCCTCGGCGCGCACCCGGGTCTTTGTGGGCCTGGAAGACCGCTACTTCGGCAGTGCCCACAACATCGCGCTGGAGCACCGGACGGCGCGCACCGTCTGGCGCCTGACCGACACACGCGGCGTGAACGACTCGCCCCTGCAGGCAGCGCAGGCCTCGCTCGGTTCCATCTACACCTTGCTCGACAACCTCTATGCGTCCACCGTGCCCGACCCGGTCGAGCGCGCCAAACGCATCAATGCCGAGCTGCTCAGCCTGGGCCTGCCGGCAGACGCACAGATTTTCCAGAGCTTCCTCTCCTCCTCGGCCACGGTCGAGCGCTCGCAGGCGCTGTCGTTGGCGCTGGTCGGCCAGCGCACCGTGGTCACCTTTGCGCTGTCGCGCAACCGTTCGCAGCGGCTGCAAACGCTGCTCAGTCTCGGGGACGATTTCGATACCAACAGCCGGATCGACCAGCAGGGCTGGGGCATCAACCTGGCGCACCGGCTCACCCCCCTGAGCAGTCTTAGCGCCGCCCTGGACCGCCAGATCAGCGAAGGCAGCGGCACGGGTCTCACGCAAACCAACCGCAGCACATCCTTCACCCTGGGCTTCACCACCCGCCTGGCGCCACGCACCAGCGGCAGTCTGCAACTGCGCCGCACGCAGTACGACAACAGTGCCGTCAATGCGTTTGGTGAAACCGCGATTTCCGGCCTGTTGACCCACCGGTTCTGACCATGTACGAAGCCTTCTACGGGCTGAGCAGCAAGCCCTTCCAGCTCAACCCCGATCCCAAGTTCTACTACAGCAGCAAGCCGCACCGCCGCGCCCGCTCGTACCTGGTCTATGGCGTGATGCGCGGCGAGGGCTTCATCGTCATCACCGGCGAGGTGGGGGCGGGCAAGACCACCATCGTGCGCGACCTGCTCGACAGCCTGGAAAACGGTTCCGTCGTTGCTGCCCATCTGGTCAGCACGCAGCTGGGCGCCGAAGATGCGCTCAAGCTGGTCTGTGCCGCTTTTGGTGTGCCCTTGCGGGCTTCCGCCGGCAAGGCCGACATGCTGATGGCGCTTGAAGCCTTCTTCATCACCCAGACCACCCAGGGCAAGCGTTGCCTGCTCATCGTCGACGAAGCGCAGAACCTGCAGCAACAGGCGGTCGAAGAGCTGCGCATGCTCTCCAACTTCCAGTTCGGCGATCAGGCGCTGCTGCAGACTTTTTTGATCGGTCAGCCCGAGTTCCGGGACATTCTGCAAGGCCCGGGCATGCTGCAGCTGCGCCAGCGCGTGACCGCCCGCTGCCACCTCGGCGCACTCGACGAAGACGACACCAGGGCCTACATCGAGCACCGGCTCAAGTGCGCTGGTGCCACCGACAAACCCGTGTTTGCGGCTGGCGTGTTCCACGCCATCCACCAACATGCCGGCGGCATTCCGAGGCGCATCAACACCCTGTGCGATCGCCTGTTGCTGCAGGGCTATCTCAACGAGAGCGTGGAGATCACGTTGCAGTCGGTCGAAGAAGTCCTGGCCGAGATGCGTGAGGAAAATGCCGCGCCGCTCAAGACCGTCACCGGTCCTCGCGATCCCTGGGCCCACCTTGATGCGATCAAGGCCGCCGCAGCAAGCTCGGCGGGCAAAGGCCTGGCCGACAGCGATTTCGGGAGTTCGGCCGGTTTGCTGGCGGAGGTCGAGCGTGAGCTGAACAGCATCACCGCCGAGCAGCTCAGCACGCGCCTGTTGCGCATGGAGCGCAGCATCCTGCGGCAGGAGCGGGTGAGCATTGAAATCCTGAGCGCATTGAAAAAAATTGTCAGCGCCAACCGCTCGGCCGGTACCGGCCGAAAAGCCCGCAGCGACGTGCTGCCCAAGTGAGCGGAGTGACCGGTTTGTTGCGCGCCCAGCCCACCATCACCAATGCCCTCACGATCGACGTCGAGGACTACTTTCAGGTCTCCGCCTTCGCCGGCAGCATCCCGCGTTCGCATTGGAATTCGCTCGAATGCCGTGTCGAGCGCAACGTGCACCGCATGCTCGATCTGCTGGCCGAGAAAGAGGCCCATGCCACCTTCTTCACGCTGGGCTGGATCGCCGAGCGCTATCCGGCGCTGGTGCGCCGCATCGTGGATGAGGGGCACGAACTGGCCAGCCACGGTTATGGTCACCAGCGCGCCAGCGACCTGAGCGAGGCCGAATTCACCGAAGACGTGCGCTCGGCCAAGGCCATCCTGGAGGACATCGGCGGTGTGCGCATTCGTGGCTACCGCGCCCCGAGTTTTTCCATTGGCCAGGGCAACCTCTGGGCGCTCGATGTGCTGCAGGCCACCGGCCATGAGTACAGCTCCAGCATCTACCCGGTCAAGCACGACCATTACGGCTCGCCCGACGCGCCGCGCTTTGCCCACCCGATACGCGATGGGCTGATGGAGATTCCGCCCACCACCCTGCGCCTGATGCAGCGCAACCTGCCGTCCAGCGGCGGCGGCTATTTCCGTCTGCTGCCGTATGGGGTTTCGCGCTGGATGCTGCAACAGGTGAACCAGCGCGACGCGCAGCCGGCGATTTTTTATTGCCACCCCTGGGAGATCGACGCCGATCAACCCCGCGTGGCGGGTGTCGGCTGGAAATCGCGCTTCCGGCATTACGTCAACCTGGACAAGACCGAACAGCGCCTGGCGCGCCTGCTCGACGATTTCCGCTGGGACCGCATGGACCGGGTGTTTCTCTCTGACGCAGCACAAGGGATTCAAGTTGTCTGACGCCGGAGCCTTGTGCATCGATCGCCTGGACAGTGCCGACGCCTCACAGGTGGCGCGCTGGGAAGCGTTTGTCATGGCCTGTCCGCACGCCACGTTTTTCCACCGCGCCGGCTGGCAGACCGTCTTGCGCGAGGTGTTCGGGCATGCCACCTATTTCTTGTACGCCCACCACAACGGCGAGATTCAGGGTGTGTTGCCGCTGGGTGAAATCCGCAGCCGTCTGTTTGGCCACTCGCTCACCAGCCTGCCGTTTGCGGTGTATGGCGGGGTGGCGGCGCAAAGCGACGCGGCACGTGACGCGCTCGAAGCGCACGCACAGGAGCTTGCCCGCTCGCTCGGCGCCGAACACCTGGAGCTGCGCCACCAGGAGCAGCGCCATCCGGACTGGCCCGCACAAGACCTTTATGTCACCTTCCGCAAGGAAATTGCGCCCAAGGAAGAAGACAACCTGCTCGCCATCCCGCGCAAGCAGCGCGCCATGGTGCGCAA
>CAYRIT010000066.1:0-18395 GCA_964424415.1 uncultured Hydrogenophaga sp. | reverse complement strand
CGGGCACAAAAAAAGCCCTCACGTTGCGGTGAGGGCTTGAAGGGGTCCGATGAAACCGAATTTCGAAAAGGACCCGAGGAGACAACCTGAAAAAAGGTGGGGCGTTGTGGTCGGCGAGGTGTTCTCTGCGGAACGGTCCGGGCCGACGCCCTGTGAATCACAGTCTGGCTGTTTTGCCTGAAGGAAAAACAGCCATCAGCGGGGCGAACCCGCTGCAGTTCAACGCTTCTTGCCGACTGTCTTGGCGGCGCTGGAGGCCTGGGCGGTCACGGTGTTGAAGTTGGCTTCGGCCATTTCGGTGGCTTGCTTGACAGCCTTCTGCACCGACTCCATGGCGTTGTTGGCGGCGGACACGGCGCTCTTCATCACGGCCACGGCGGTCTCGGAACCGGCGGGGGCGTTCTTGGCTGCGTTGTCGACCACGGCCATGAATTTCTTCTGTGCGTCGGTGGCCTGCTCTTCAGCGGCCTTGCCGAACTCGGCGCTGGCGCCCGAGGCGATGTCGTACAGGTGGCGGCTGTAAGCCAGGGTCTTCTCGGCCAGGGGCTGCATCAGGCTGGCTTGCAGCGTCAGCAGTTCCTGAGCGTCCTTCACGCTCAGCATCGCCTGGGCGTTGTTGGCGGACTCGGCCATGGCGGCCTTGGTGGCTTGCAGGTTGAGTTCAACCAGCTTTTCGACGCCTTCGAAGGCCTTCTGGGTCAGACCGAACATGGTCTCGATGTTGGCTTTGTGTGCAGCGGCGATTTGTTCAGCGGTCAGCATGGGGGGACTCCAATCAGTGATCTTGAGGAAAGGGTGTAACGAACCTGTTGAGAGCTGCTCCCGAACCCGCGCTGTGTTGGCGCTGTTGTTATCGTTCGCTTTGCTGCACTGCAACATGTTTTTATTTTATAGGGATTACCCGTGGTCATGCAAGTGATATTTGCTGCGCCGCAACATTTTTTGGACTTGATCACCCGTCGCCCCGTTTTTGGGCCGCCGCCGGCCAGGCGCCACAATCGCCGGCTGCTCCCGTTCTGGCCCCACCGTGCACGCCTTTTACGCCGACCACTTCGTTCTGCCTCTGCCCAGCGGCCACCGATTTCCTATGGCGAAGTACGGGCGCCTGCGCGAGCGCCTGGCTGCCGAATGGCCGACCGTGGTCATGCAGGAGGCCTTGCCCGCGAGTGATGGGGAACTGGCGCTGGTGCACACACCGGCCTACATCGCCGCGGTGGCGGGCGGCCGCCTGAGTCCGGCCGAGCAGCGCGAAATCGGTTTTCCCTGGAGTCCGGCGATGGCCGAACGCGCGCGCCGCTCGGTGGGTGCCACGCTGCAGGCCTGCCAGCGGGTGATGGCGGGCGACGGACTGGCCGCCAATCTCGCGGGCGGCACCCACCATGCGCATGCCGACAAGGGCAGTGGCTTCTGTGTCTTCAACGACGCGGCGGTGGCGGCGCGGCTGGTGCAGGCCGAGCACGCGCGGCGCTGGGGCACGGCGCGGCCGCTGCAAGTGGCGGTGATCGACCTCGATGTGCACCAGGGCAACGGCACCGCGCGCATTTTTGCCCACGATCCGTCGGTGTTCACGCTCTCGCTGCACGGCGCGCGCAATTTCCCGTTCCGCAAGGAGCCCGGCGATCTGGACCTGGAGCTGCCCGATGGTTGCGGTGACAGCGAGTACCTGGAAGCGCTGGAGCGCGCGCTGGAAGCCCTGGAGCAGCGCTTCGAGCCCGGCCTGGTGATCTACCTGGCGGGAGCCGATCCGCACGAGGGCGACCGCCTGGGGCGGCTGAAACTCAGCTTCGACGGCCTGGAGGCGCGCGACCGCCGCGTGATGGACTGGGCCTGGCAGCGGCGTGTGCCACTGGCGTTCTGCATGGCCGGTGGCTACGGCACCGATCTGGAGACGACGGTGCAGGCGCAGGTCAACACCTACCGCGTGGCGCTGGATTACCACGCGCGCTGGCGCCGCCTGGCCGCTGGCTGAGCGACAGGCCCGCCTGGCGCGCGCTGGCACAATGCCGCGCCATGAGTGAAGTTCCTGCCAACACGCGGCCCCAGGCACACCCCCGTGATCACTACCGGGTGTTTCGCGACATCGCCACCCGCTGGATGGACAACGACGTCTACGGCCATGTGAACAACGTCGTCTACTACAGCTGGTTCGACACCGCGGTCAATGCGCACCTGATCGAGCAGGGTGCACTCGACATCCACCAGGGTGCGGTGATCGGCCTGGTGGTGGAAACCCAGTGCAACTATTTCGCGCCACTGGCCTTTCCGCAGACGGTGCAGGCCGGTCTGCGGGTGGCGCAGCTGGGCCGCTCCAGCGTGCGCTACGAGGTGGGCCTGTTTGCCCAGGACAGCCACAGCGCCGCCGCCTGCGGGCATTTTGTGCACGTGTATGTCGATCGCCAGACCCGCCGTCCGGTGCCGTTGCCCACCATCCTGAAAAACACCCTGGAGCGCCTGAAATGATCCCCACCCCTGACGCGGCCGCCGTCGACGCCGCCATCACCAGCCGCATGTCGGCACGCGCCTTCCTGCCGCAGCCGGTGCCGCGCGCCACCATCGAGCACCTGCTCGAGGTGGCCAGCCGCGCGCCTTCGGGCACCAACACCCAGCCGTGGAAGGTTTATGTGTTGCAGGGCACGAGCCGGGATACGCTGGTCGAGCAGGTGTGTGCCGCCCACGACGCATGGCGCGCCGACCCGTCGCTGGCTGCCGAGCACCAAGAGGCCTACGACTACTACCCCGAGCATTGGGTCAGCCCCTACATCGACCGCCGCCGCGAGAACGGCTGGAGCCTGTATGGTCTGCTGGGCATCACCAAAGGAGACAAGGACAAGATGCACGCGCAACACCAGCGCAACTTCCGGTTCTTCGACGCGCCGGTCGGCCTGATGTTCACGCTGGACAAGGTCATGGGCCGCGGTTCGCTGGTGGACTACGGCATGTTCCTGCAAAGCCTCATGGTGGCGGCGCGCGGTCACGGCCTGCACACCTGCCCGCAGGCGGCCTGGAACGGATTTGCCAAGATCATCCTGCCCCACATCGGCGCCGGTGAAGACGAAATGCTGGTCTGTGGCATGGCACTGGGCTACGCCGATCCGGACGACAAGGTCAACAGTTTCCACACCCCGCGCGAGCCGGTGACCCGCTTCACGCACTGGCTGGAATAATCCCTCTTTCATTCACCGTTTCACAAGGACAACCATGATCACCACCCCCAGCGGCCTGCAATACGAAGACACCGTGGTCGGCAACGGCGAAGCCGCTCATGCCGGTCGCCCGGTGCAGGTGCACTACACCGGCTGGCTGTTCAACGACGGTGTGCAGGGCGCCAAGTTCGATTCCAGCAAAGACCGCGGCCAGCCGTTCGAGTTTCCACTCGGCGCCGGCCACGTCATCAAGGGCTGGGACGAGGGCGTGCAAGGCATGGCCGTGGGCGGTACGCGCCGCCTGGTGATCCCGGCCGCGCTGGGCTATGGTGCACGCGGCGCGGGGGGTGTGATTCCGCCCAACGCCACGCTGCTGTTTGAGGTGGACCTGCTGGCGGTCTGAGACCGATCACACACGAGACGGCGCCGGCGGAGCCCCCGCCCGGCGATTCTGGCGACCCGAGGCGCCCCTGGAGGAGACAACAATGAAACCCCTTTCCAAACCGTGGGCCGCCCTGGCCATAGGCTTGTTGCCAGCGCTGGCGCAGGCTTCCGAGCTCGATGGCAGCGCGCTGTCGGTGTTCTGGGGCGTGCCGTTTGCCGGCATCCTGCTGTCGATCGCCCTGGTGCCCTTGCTGGCGCCGATGTTCTGGCACCACCATTTCGGCAAGATCTCGGCCGCCTGGTCGCTGGCGTTCCTGCTGCCGTTTGCCGCTTTCTTCGGGCCGGCGGCCGCGGGCGCCGGTGTCGTGCACGCCATGCTGGCCGAGTACATCCCCTTCATCATCCTGCTCACCGCGCTGTTCACCGTGGCCGGCGGCATTTACATCCGGGGCAACCTGCATGGCGGGCCGGTCCTGAACACCGCCATCCTGGCGATTGGTGCGGTACTGGCCAGTTTCATGGGCACAACCGGTGCGTCGATGCTGCTGATCCGCCCGCTGATCCGCGCCAACGACAGCCGCAAGAAGGTGGTGCACGTGGTGGTGTTCTTCATCTTCATCGTGTCCAACGCGGGCGGCTCGCTGACCCCGCTGGGCGACCCGCCGCTGTTCCTCGGCTTCCTCAAAGGGGTGGATTTTTCCTGGACCTTCCGCCACATCCTGCCCGAGACGGCTTTCCTGGTCGGTGTGTTGCTGGTGCTGTTCTTCGTGCTGGACTGGTGGCTCTTCAGCAAGGAAGACCTGCGCCGTCGGGATCCGACGCCAGATGACAAAAAATTCGGCTTTGACGGCAGCGCCAACTTCTTGTTGCTGGGGGTGGTGGTTGCCCTGGTGCTGATGAGTGGGCTGTGGAAGTCCGGCGTGTCCTTCAACATCGCCGGCACCGAGGTCGGCCTGCCCGGCCTGCTGCGCGATCTCGGCCTGATCGCCGTCACGGTGATCTCGCTGCAGATCACACCGTCGGGTGTGCACGCCGACAACCAGTTCGCCTGGGGCCCGATGCAGGAAGTGGCCAAGCTGTTTGCCGGTATTTTCCTGACCATCATCCCGGTGATTGCCATGCTCAAGGCCGGTGTTGACGGACCCTTCGGCGCCATCGTCAAGGCGGTGACCAACCCCGACGGGTCGCCCAACCCGGCCATGTACTTCTGGGCCACCGGTATCCTCAGCTCCTTCCTCGACAACGCCCCGACCTACCTGGTGTTCTTCAACACCGCCGGCGGCGACCCCGCGGTGCTCATGACCACGCTGGCGCCAACCCTGGTGGCAATTTCGGCCGGCGCGGTGTTCATGGGTGCGAACTCCTACATCGGCAACGCGCCCAACCTCATGGTCAAGGCGATTGCCGAAGACCGCGGTGTCAAGATGCCCAGCTTCTTCGGCTACATGGCGTGGTCGACGGCCATCCTGCTGCCGCTGTTTGCGCTGATGACCTGGATGTTCTTCGGCTGAGCCGCGGGAGCAGACCGATGAACCAGAAACCCGCCGTGCTGGTGGCGCGCACCGTCTTTCCCGAGGTGATCGACCGGCTGCGCCAGCACTTCATTGTCGAGACCAGCGACGACGACACGCCGCTGTCGCCCGCGGCCCTGGTCGCGCGCCTGCAGGGCAAGCTGGGCGCGCTCACCACCGGCAGCGAACGCATCGACGCGGGCCTGCTCGCGGCCTGTCCGCAGCTGAGGGTGGTGTGCAACATCGCGGTCGGCTTCAACAACTTCGACGTGCCGGCCATGACCGCCGCCGGTGTGCTGGCCACCAACACACCCGACGTGCTCACCGAGACCACCGCCGACTTCGGCTTTGCGCTGCTCATGGCCACTGCGCGCCGGCTCACCGAGAGCGAGCATTTCCTGCGCGCCGGGCGCTGGAACCGCTGGTCACTCGACATGTTTGCCGGTGCCGAGGTGCACGGCAGCACGCTGGGCATTCTGGGCATGGGACGCATCGGTCAGGCGATTGCACGCCGCGCCGCGCACGGATTTGGCATGCCGGTGGTCTACCACAACCGCTCGCGGCTGGCCGCTGGCATCGAGGCCGATCTGGGCGCGCGTTATGTGGACAAGGACCAGCTGCTGCAACAGGCCGATCACCTGATGCTGGTGCTGCCCTACAGCCCCGAGTCACACCACGCGATCGGCGCCGCCGAGATCGCGCAGATGAAACCCGGCGCGACGCTGATCAACATCGCGCGCGGCGGCATCGTGGACGACGCGGCGCTGGCTGCCGCGCTGCGCGAGCGGCGCATTGCGGCGGCCGGGCTTGATGTGTTCGAGGGCGAGCCGCGCGTGCATCCCGACCTGCTCACCGTGCCCAACGTGGTGCTCACGCCCCACATCGCCAGCGCCACGCTCAAGACCCGGCGCGCCATGGCCGATCTGGCGGCCGACAACCTGATCGCCTTCCTGATCGATGGCCGGGCGCTGACGCCGGTCAATCCCGAGGTGCTCACGGCATGAACAACGCCCAGCTGGGCTGGCTGCTGCTGGCCGGTGTGGTGCTCAACCTGTTGCTCGGCGTCTGGCTGCTGCTGCGCCGGCGCCCGCTGGATCCCGAGGAACAGGCGCACCGCCAGCAACTGACGAATCACAACCAGTTGCTGCTGGCGCGGGTGGAGCGGGTCGAGGGCGAGTTGCGGCGCGAGATCGGCGAGAACGCGCGCGGTGGCCGCCAGGAAATCCAGCAGACCCTGACCAGTTTCCAGGAAACGCTGTCGCGCCAGGGTGCCGAGGCCACACGCACCCAGAACGCCCAGATCGATGCCTTTGCCCAGCAGCTGCTGCAGCTGCGCGGCACCTTGGGCGACACGCTGACCCAGCAGTTGCTGGCGATCAGCCAGAACATGGGCCAGCAGGCCGCCGAGGCCACGCGCACCCAGAACGCACAGATTGACGCCTTCGCGCAGCAACTGGTGCAACTGCGCACCACACTCTCCGACACCCTGGTGCGCCAGCTGCAGGACATGGGCGAAGGCAATGCACGGCGCCTGGCCGAGGTCCGCACCACGCTCGACGCCCAGCTCGCGCAGCTGCAGCAGAGCAACGCGGCCAAGCTCGACGAGATGCGCGCCACGGTGGACGAAAAATTGCAGAGCACCCTCGAAGTCCGCCTGGGCGAGCGCTTCAAACAGGTCGCCGAGCGCCTGGAGCAGGTGCACCGTGGGCTGGGTGAAATGCAGACGCTGGCGCAAGGCGTCGGTGACTTGAAGCATTTGCTGACCAACGTGAAGACCCGCGGCATGTTCGGCGAGGCGCAGCTGGGTGCGCTGCTTGAGCAGGTGTTTGCACCCGATCAGTACGGTGCCCAGGTGGTGACCCGACCGGGCAGCCGTTTCCCGGTGGACTTCGCGATCCGCCTGCCAGGGCGCGGCGACGACGGAGCACCTTGCTGGCTGCCGATCGACGCCAAGTTTCCCAACGAGGACTACGAGCGCCTGCTCGACGCGCAGCAGCGCGCCGATGCCAGCGACGCCGAAGCGGCGGGCAAGGCGCTGGAGCAGCGTATCCGGCTGGAGGCCAAGTCCATGGCCGAGAAATACCTGGAGCCACCGCACACCACCGACTTCGCCATCCTGTTCCTGCCCACCGAAGGCCTGTACGCGGAGGTGCTGCGCCGCCCCGGGCTGATGGAGGTGCTGCAGCGCGAGCACCGCGTGGCCCTGGCCGGACCGACCACGCTCATGGCCATGCTCAACTCGCTGCAGATGGGTTTTCGTACCCTGGCGCTGGAGAAGCGCAGCAGCGAGGTCTGGCAGGTGCTGGGTGCGGTCAAGACCGAGTTCGGCAAGTTCGGGGATGTGCTGGCCAAGGTGAAGAACCAGACCCAGACCGTGCTCAACACGCTGGACGCGGCCGAAACCCGCAGCCGCGCGATGGGCCGCGCGCTCAAGACGGTGGAAGCGCTGCCGCAGGAGCAGGCCAGCGCCTTGCTGCCGCTGGAGCCGGGTGAGCCCTGAGGCTGTGGCGAGCCCGCTGCCGCGTGCCGATCTGGCGCGGCTGATCGCGGCGCAGGTCTGCCTGCACGCGGCCATGACCGGCTTTCGCATGGCGGCGCCGCTGATGGCACTGCGCGACGGCCACAGCGCGGCGGCGGTCGGCATGTTGCTGGCGCTGTTTGCGCTGGCGCAGGTGGTGCTGGCACTGCCCTCCGGGCAGCTGGCCGATCGCCAGGGCATCCGCCGGCCACTGCACATCGCGATCGGCCTGGCCACCACCGGTGCGCTGCTGGCGCTGGCGTTTCCGGTGTTCCCGGTGCTCTGCCTCACCGCCGTGTGTTGTGGTGCCGCCAGCTGCGTGACCATGACCGCGGTGCAGCGCCACGCCGGCAAGCTCGCCCACAACAGCGCCCAGCTCAGGCAGGTGTTCAGCTGGCTGGCGATCGGGCCGTCGATCTCCAACTTCGTCGGCCCGTTCCTGGCCGGTGTGCTGATCGATGCCTCGGGTTTTCGCGCGGCTTATTGGCTGCTGGCGCTGTTTCCCTCGCTGGCCTGGTTCTGGGCGCGGCGCCTGAGCGAGATGCCCAGCCAGCACGCGCAGCCCAGCGGCGGCAGCGGCTCGGCGTGGAATCTGCTGCGCCAGCCCGATCTGCGCCGGCTGATGATCGTGAACTGGATGCTGTCGTCCTGCTGGGACGTGCACACCTTTCTGGTGCCGGTGCTGGGCTTTGAGCGCGGGCTGTCGGCTTCGTCCATCGGCGCCATCCTGGGCGGCTTTGCGCTGGCGGCGACCGCCATCCGGCTGTTGATGCCCTGGCTCTCTTCGCAGCTGCGCGAATCGGTGGTGATCGCAGCGGCGATGGCCGGCACCGCATTGCTGTTCATGGTTTATCCGCTGGCCCACGCCGCCTGGGCCATGGGCCTGCTCTCGGTGCTGCTGGGCATCACGCTCGGCTCGGTGCAGCCCATGATCATGAGCATGCTGCACCAGATCACGCCGCCCCACCGGCACGGCCAGGCGCTGGGGTTGCGCGCGCTGGCGATCAACGGATCGAGTGTGGTGATGCCGCTGCTGTTTGGTTCGGCCGGTGTGGTGGTGGGCGTGGCCGGTGTGTTCTGGCTGGTGGGTGCGGTGGTGGGCACCGGCTCGCGGCTGGCGCTCCGGCTGCCCAACCCGTCGCCTGCGCCGCCGCAGCGGATCTGACGCAGCCGGTAGGCGCCAACCGCGACGCCGAAGCCCGGCTGTTCTGGGTCGAGGGGGTCCCATCGCCTCGTTTACCATGCACATTTTCCCGTGCAGACCCGGTCGCCACTCGCGCGCCCTCGCGTCGACCACTGGCGGTACCGCCTCACCTTCCCCGAAAGCCCGAACAACGTGTTGCTGCTGATCGTTCTGCTTCCCCTGCTGCTGGGCACCGTGAGCACCTTGTGGCTCGGCCGCCGCTCCCGCTGGGGCAGCGCGGTGGTGGCGTTTGCCATCACCTCGGCCAGCCTGGCGCTGCTGGTGGGGCAGGGCGTGGCGGTGATGGCCGGCGAGACGGTGATGAACGTCTGGCCCTGGGTGCCTTCGCTGGGCCTGAACCTGGGTTTCCGGCTGGATGGACTTTCCCTGGTGTTTGCCGGACTGATCCTGTTCATCGGCCTGCTCATCATCGTCTACGCGCATTACTACCTGAGCGCCAAAGACTCCGCCGCCAAGTTCTACAGCCTGATGATGCTGTTCATGGCGGCCATGCTCGGTGTGGTGCTGTCGGACAACCTGTTGCTGCTGGTGGTGTTCTGGGAGCTCACCAGCCTGTCCTCGTTCCTGCTGGTGGGCTACTGGAGCCACCGCCCCGATGCACGTGCCGGTGCGCGCCAGGCGCTGGCGGTCACCGGTGGCGGTGGCCTGGCGATGCTGGGCGGCTTTGTGCTGCTGGGGCAGATCGCCGGCACCCACGAGCTCAGTGCGATGGCCGCCCACGCGGCCGCGATCCAGGCCGACCCGCGCTTTCTGCCGGCGCTGCTGCTGATCCTGGTGGGCGCTTTCACCAAGAGTGCGCAGTTCCCGTTCCATTTCTGGCTGCCCGACGCGATGGCGGCACCGACACCGGTGTCGGCCTATCTGCACTCGGCCACCATGGTCAAGGCGGGCGTTTTCCTGCTCATGCGCATGTGGCCGGTGCTCGCCGGCTCGGGCTGGTTCGAGGCCATCGTCAGCGGCGTCGGTCTGTTCACCGTGGTGTTTGCCGCCTTCATCGCGATCTTCAAACACGACCTCAAAGCCCTGCTGGCGTACTCCACCGTGAGCCACCTGGGCCTGATGGTGTTCCTGGTCGGCGTGGGCTCGCCGCTGGCTGCGGTGGCGGCGGTGTTTCACCTGCTCAACCACGCCACCTTCAAGGCCTCGCTGTTCATGATCGCGGGCATCGTCGATCACGAAACCCACTCGCGCGACATGCGCCAGCTCGGCGGCCTCTACCGGCTCATGCCCTGGACCGCCACGCTGTCGATGGTGGCCGCCGCGTCCATGGCCGGTGTGCCGCTGACCAACGGCTTTCTGTCCAAGGAAATGTTCTTCACCGAGGCGGTGAACGGTGCGGTCGCGATCGCTGGCCGCTGGGGCGTGGACGCCTGGGTGGTGCCGGTGCTGGTCACCCTGGCGGGCGTGTTCAGCGTGGCCTATGCGCTGCGCTTCGTGCACGACACCTACTTCAATGGCCGCTACGGCGAGATGCGCCCGGCGCCCGACGGCCCGGCACCGGGCGAGGCGCCGATCGCCATCGACGGGCCCGAGGTCGGGCCCGCGCGGGCGGCGCTGTTGCCCCATCCCCACGACCCGCCATTGGGCATGCGACTGCCGGCCCTGCTGCTGGTGACGATGTGCCTCGTGGTCGGTCTGCTGCCGGCGATCACCTTCGGCCCGCTGGTCCATGTGGCAGCCAGTGCTGTGACCGGGCAGGCGCTGCCCGAGTACCACCTGGCGCTGTGGCACGGCTTCAACCTGCCGCTGCTCATGAGCGTGGTGGCACTGGCGGCGGGCGCGTCGCTCTACCTGTGGCTGGCGCGCGGACGCTGGCTGCACCACATCGCCAGCGAGCGCTGGTTTGGCCCGTTCACGGGGCGCGCGGTGTTCGAGGGCAGCAGCAACGGCCTGTTCGCGCTCGCCGGGCGCATTTCCCTGCGGCTGGAAAACGGCTCGCTGCAGCGCTACCTGGCCTGGCTGGTGGCGGCTGCGGTGGTGGTGGGCGCCGTGCCGCTGCTGGGCGGCGGTGGCATCGGCACCGGGCCACGCGAATTGCTGCCGGCCAACGCGCTGGCGATCGCGGTCTGGTTGCTGCTCGGCGCGACCTGCCTGACCATGGTTGTCACCCACCAGCGCCGTTTTCAGCTGGTGGTGCTGCTCGGGGTGGTTGGCCTGGTGGTGTCGCTGAGCTTTGTCAGCCTCTCAGCGCCCGACCTCGCGCTCACGCAGCTCTCGGTCGAGCTGGTCTCCACCGTGTTGCTGCTGATGGGGCTGGCGCTGCTGCCCGCGCAGACCCCGCGCGAGTCGTCCGCCGGTCGCCGTGCGCGCGACGGCCTGCTGGCCCTGGTCGGTGGCGCGGGCATGGCCTGGCTGGCCTGGGTTCTGCTCACCCGGGGCCACGAGTCGATCGCTTGGTATTTCCTGGAGAACGCGCTGCCCGTGGCTGGCGGCAGCAACGTGGTCAACGTGATCCTGGTGGACTTCCGCGGTTACGACACCTACGGCGAGATCACGGTCCTGGGCATCGCGGCCATCGGCGTGCTCGCGCTGATGGAGGGCCTGCACATCCGCCGGCCGCTGGCCGATGGCGCGGGCCGGCGCTGGACCTTTGTTGATCCGCCGCTGCTGCTGCGGGTGGCGGCCTCGGTGGTGCTGCCGGTGGCCCTGGTGTTCAGTGTCTACATCTTCATGCGCGGCCACAACCTGCCGGGCGGCGGCTTCATTGCCGGCCTGATCACCTCGGTGGCGCTGGTGCTGCAGCTGATGTCGATCGGACAGGCCCGCGCCGAGTCGCTGGTGCACGCCCAGGGCGGCCGGCGTTTTGTGCGCTGGATCGGTGCCGGTCTGGGCATCGCCGGCCTCACCGGCGCCGCAGCGTTTGTCTTCGGCCGGCCCTTCCTCACCAGTGCCTTTGGTCACCCGCAGCTGCCGCTGCTGGGTGAGCTGCCCCTGGCCAGCGCCGCGCTGTTCGATCTGGGCGTGTACCTTACCGTGGTCGGCGCCACGCTGCTGACCATCTCCTCGCTGGGCAACGCCAGCCGCGAGGGCCTGCCCAGCCGCGACGCCGGCCGAGCCGACGGCGACGCGCCACACCCCACGCCACAACCTTCTCCGGGAGCCGCCGCATCATGAGCATGGAATTTCTGCTGGCCTCGGGCATCGGCATCGTCACCGCCACCGGTATCTACCTGCTGTTGCGCGGGCGCAGCTTCCCGGTGGTGGTCGGCCTTTCGCTGATCGGCTATGCGGTCAACGTGTTCATTTTCGTGATGGGCCGCTTGTGGTTCGATGCGAATCCGATCCTGGGCACCGGCGAGCGCGTGGCCGATCCGCTGCCACAGGCCCTGGTGCTGACCGCGATCGTGATCGGTTTTGCCACCACCGGCTTCGTGATCGAGCTGGCCCTGCGCAGCCGCTACGAGAACAACAGCGACCACGTCGACGGACGCGAACCGCGTCGAGCGGAGCTGCGCTGATGCTCGACGCAACCGCCGCTTTCTGGCTGCAGCACGCCCCGGTGCTCTCGGTGCTGCTGCCCGCGTTCACCGCGTCGGCCTTGCTGCTGCTGGGTGATGCCACCAGTCTGAGCGAAGGCCGCAACAATGCGGGCCGGGTGCGCTGGCGCCGCCGCCTGGCCATGGCCTCGGTGCTGCTGGGTCTGTGGCTGGCGATCGGGCTGGTGCGCTTGGCCGATCGCGGCCCGCTCACCGTCTACCCGCTGGGCAGCTGGCCGGCGCCGTTTGGCATCGTGCTGGTGGTCGACCGGCTCTCGGCGCTGATGGTGCTGCTGACCCACGTGGTGGCGGTGCCGGCGCTGTGGTACGCCACCGGTGGCTGGGACAGCCGCGGGCGCTACTTTCACGCGATGTTCCAGTTCCAGCTCATGGGCCTGTGTGGCGCCTTTCTCACCGGCGACCTGTTCAACCTGTTCGTGTTTTTCGAGGTGCTGCTGATCGCCTCGTATGTGTTGCTGCTGCATGGCCTGGGGCGTGAGCGTTTCCGGGTCGGTGTGCACTACGTGGTGATCAACCTGACCGCCTCGGCGCTGTTCCTGATCGGGCTGGCGCTCATCTACTCGGTGACCGGCACACTCAACATGGCCGATGTTGCGCTGCGCCTGACCCGGATCACGGGTGACACGGCACTGCTGGCGCGCTCGGCGGCGCTGATCCTGCTGGTGGTGTTCGGCGTCAAGGCGGCGCTGGTGCCGCTGTATTTCTGGCTGCCCGCGACCTACGCGGCGGCCAGCGCGCCGGTGGCAGCGCTGTTTGCGATCATGACCAAGGTCGGTGTCTACAGCATCATCCGTGTGCACTGGGGCATCTTCGGGGCGGGTGGCGGCGAGGCCGCGCTCGCGGTGGCCGACTGGCTGCTGCCGCTGGCGCTGACCACCAGCGTGCTCGGCATCCTGGGTGCGCTGGCGGCGCACAGCATGGGCCGCCTGATTGCTTACCTCACGGTGTCGTCGGTCGGCACCATTCTGGCCGCGGTGGGCCTGTTCACCCCGGCCAGCCTGTCGGCCGCGCTTTACTACACGCTGCACAGCACGGTGGTGATTGCCGGTCTGTTTCTGCTGGTCGAGCTGCTGGCCGCGCAGCGTGGCCAGGCCGGCGATCGGCTGCGGCCTGCGATGGCGGTGCGCGAGCCGGTGCTGCTGGGTGTGCTGATGGTGTTCGGCGCCGCCTCGGCCGTGGGCCTGCCGCCGTTGCCGGGCTTTCTCGGCAAGATCATGGTGCTGCAGAGCAGCGCCGGCCTGGCCGCTCAGGTCTGGGTCTGGTCGGTGGTTCTGCTGGTGGGCTTCTTCTCGCTGGTCTGTCTGGCGCGTGCGGGGGTGGTGGTGTTCTGGCACGTGGAGCCCGAGGCTGGCCAGGCCAGCGTGGTGGCCGGCAGCAGCCCCCAACTGTTGTCGGCCACGCTGTCGCTGATGGCGGTCACGGTGGCGATGGCGGTGCTGGCCGCACCCATCAAGGACTACACCGACGCCGCCGCACGGCAACTGGCGGACCAGCCGGCCTATGCCGATGCGGTGCTGCGTGCCCAGGGCGGCCCTGGGGTGCGCAGCACCCGGCCCTACGATGGTCAGGCGCCCGCGGCCCACCGCCCGGGCGCCGCCGTTCCGCAGCCCGAGGAGATCCGATGACACCCACCGATCGCGACGCCGCCAGACCAGCCGAGCCGGGCTGGCTCGCCCGCGTGTTTCCGCACCCCGCGCTGTCGGTGCTGCTGGGCTTGAGCTGGCTGGCACTGAACCACAGTCTGGCTGTGGTCCACCTGCTGGCGGCCCTGCTGCTGGCCTGGTGGTTGCCGCGTTTGTTGCGGGGCTTCCTGGTCGAGGCCAGCGCCTTGCACTGGCCCAGCGTGCTGCCACTCATGGGCGTGGTGCTGTGGGACATTGTGGTCTCCAACATCACCGTGGCCCGCATCACCCTGGGCAGCCTCAAAACCCTCCAGCCGGCCTGGGTGCCAGTGGCCCTGCACAGCGACCACCCGCGGGTGAATGCCATCCTGGCCAGCATCATCACCATGACACCGGGCACCGTCTCCGCGGTGGTGCATGTGCAGCGGCGTGAAATCCTGGTGCACGCGCTCAACTGCGGCGATCCGGCGGCGCTGGCGCGCGAGATCCGGCTGCGTTACGAGGCGCCGCTGCTGCGCATCTTTGGCTGCGAGCCGGCGCCCGCCGTTCCGGTCGGGGAGGTCTTGCCATGAACCTGCTGTCGCTGGCTCTCGATCTGGGCACCGCCTCGATCACCGTGGCGGTGCTGCTGTGCGGCTGGCGGCTGATCAGGGGCCCGGAGATCTGCGACCGTGTGCTGGCGGTGGACACGCTGTACATGAACCTGGTGGCGCTGATCGTGCTGCTCAACCTGCGCTGGGACACCGGGCTGCTGTTCGAGGCCGCCTTGCTGGTGGCGATGCTGGGTTTTGTGTCCACCGTGGGGCTGGCGCGCTACCTCACGCGCGGCGACGTGATCGAATGAAGGACTTGCCATGACCAACACCCCGCTCGAACTGCTGGCCGCGCTGATGATTGTGGTGGCGGCGTTTTTTTTGCTCGTGGGCGCGATCGGCCTGGTGCGTTTCCCCGATTTCTACATGCGCCTGCACGCACCGACCAAGGCGTCCACCCTGGGTGTGGGTGGTGTGTTGCTGGCGTCGCTGCTGGTGTCAGCCGATCACGGGCATCCGGGGGTGGCCGAGTTGCTGATCACGCTGTTCGTTTTTGTGACCGCGCCGGTGTCGGCGAACCTGCTGGCCCAGGCAGCGCTGCACCTGCGTCTGCACTCGGAGGCGGCGCTGCCCGAGGATGTGGTGCCGGAGCGGCGCTGAGCTCGAAACCCAGTCCGCGCAGGTAGGCGTCGATCACCGGGGCGCCACAGCCCACCAGATCGAAGGCGCGGGTGTCGAGCAGCCAGTTGTGCAGCAGGCCGTCGACGATGGCATGCAGACCGAGCGCCGCGCTGTGCAGCGGCATGGGCAGCGGCTGTTTCAACCGGCGCGTGGCGGCCTCCAGCGCCTGTGCGGTGCGTGCCACCCATTCGTTGCGCACATGCAGGTGGCGCTCGCGCACAGGATGCATTTCATCGTTGTATTCCACCTGCAGCGTGGCCACCTCGAACACCCGGCGCACCTGGGCGTCGGTGCTGGTGATGCGCAGGGCTTCGATCATCGCCACCCGCAGGGCCAGCTCGGGATCGTCCAGAGAGGCCGCCCGCTCGCCCACGCCGGCCAGCGTCTGCTCCAGCGGCAGTGTCACGCGCTCCATCATCGCGTTGAACAGCGCGGCCTTGTCCTTGAAGTGCCAGTAGATGGCGCCGCGGCTGGTGCCGGCGGCGGTGGCGATGTCGTTGAGCGAGGTGCGCGAAACCCCGCGCGCCTGAAACAGCAGCTCCGCGGCGTCGAGCAGGCTGTTGCGTGTGGCTTGGGCGTCGGCTTTGGTGCGGCGGGCCATGGTGGTGGGGTGTGAGGAGGAAAAACCTGCTTTTGGTGTGGGGTCAAATCGGGCGTTTTCTTCGCTACTATACATACATTCACGCATGTATATATACTTCAGCCCCTTGCACGTCTCGGGTTTTGCCGAGTCACTTGGCCCTTGCGCCGACCTAAGGATGCCCATGTCTGCCCCATGCCCCGCGACCGCTTCGCCCGTTTCCGTGCCGTTTTGTTCTCTGGGGTCGCTGCGGCCCTGGCAGGGCATGTCCGTTTTGGCGCTGTGCCTGGTTCTGGCCGCCTGTGGCAAGACCGAGGCGCCGACCAGTGCCGCCCCGGGAGGCGCGCGGCCCCTGGCCGAAGTGGGTGTCGTGACGGTGCAGCCGGGCGTCGTGGGGCTGGTCACCGAGCTGCCGGGGCGCCTGGAGGCCTCGCGTGTGGCGCAGGTCCGGGCCCGGGCCGCGGGCATTCTGCAAAAGCGTCTGTTCCGCGAGGGCAGCGATGTCAAGGCGGGTCAGGCGCTGTTCAGCATCGATGCCGCGCCCTACACCGCGGCCTTGCAAAGCGCGCAGGCTTCGCTGGCCCGAGCCCAGGCCAACCTGTCCCAGGCGCAGGCATTGGCCGCACGCTACAAGCCGCTGCTGGCGGCCAATGCGGTGAGCCAGCAGGAGTACGACAGCGCGGTGGCGGCCTACAAACAGGCCGAGGCCGACGTGGCCGTCGGCAATGCCGCGGTGCAGACCGGGCGCATCAACCTGGCCTACGCCCACGTGACCGCGCCCATTTCGGGCCGCATCGGGCGCGCGCTGGTCACCGAGGGTGCCCTGGTGGGGCAGGGCGAAGCCACGCCGCTGGCGGTGATCCAGCAGACCGATCCGATGTACATCAACTTCACCCAGTCGGCCGGCGACGTGATGAAGCTGCGCAGCGCCATGGCGAGTGGCCAGTTCAAGAAGGCCAATGGCGAGAGCGCAGCCAGCGTGCGCGTGGTGCTGGAAGACGGCTCGACCTATGCGCAGCCCGGACGCCTGCTGTTCTCCGACCTGTCGGTCGACCCGACCACCGGCCAGATCACGCTGCGCGCCGAGGTGCCCAACCCCCAGGGACAGCTGTTGCCCGGCCTGTACGTGCGCGTGAAACTGGAACAGGCCCAGGCCACCAACGCGATCACGCTGCCGCAGCAGGCGGTGACCCGCAGCGACCACGGCGACACGGTGAAGGTGGTGGACACCGGTGGCCAGATAGAAACCCGCAAGGTCCGCATCGGTTCGTCGCAGGGCGGGCAATGGGTGGTGCTGGACGGTCTGAAGGCCGGTGAACAGGTCATGGTCGACGGTTTCCAGAAGCTGCAGATGATGCCACCGGGCACGCCTGTGAAGCCCGTGCCCTGGCAGCCTGCCGGTGCCGCAGCGCCGGCCAAGCCCGCAGCGGATGCGTCCGCCAAGGCCCCTGCAGCCGCCCCCGCGGCAGCGCAATAAGGAGCCGGCACATGGCGAAGTTCTTCATCGACAGACCCATCTTTGCGTGGGTGATCGCGCTGTTCATCATCGTCCTGGGCAGCCTGGCCGTCACACAGCTGCCCATCGCTCAGTACCCGCCGGTGGCGCCGCCGTCCATCGTGGTCTCGGCAGCCTATCCTGGCGCCTCGGCCAAGACGCTGGAAGACAGCGTGCTGAGCGTGATCGAGCGCGAGATGAACGGCTCACCCGGCCTGATCTACATGGAGTCGGTGGCGCAGGCCAACGGCACCGGCAGCATCACGCTGAGCTTTCAGGCCGGCACCAACGCCGACCTGGCGCAGGTGGACGTGCAAAACCGCCTGTCGCGCGCGACCCCGCGCCTGCCGCAGGCGGTGACGCAGCAGGGTGTTCGGGTGGACAAGGCCAACGCCAACTTCCTGCTGTTTGCCATGCTGTCGTCCAGCAACCCGGCGATTGATCCGGTGGCGCTGGGTGACTACGCCTCGCGCAACGTGGTGCCCGAGCTGCAGCGCCTGCCCGGCATCGGCCAGGCCCAGCTGTTTGGCACCGAGCGCGCCATGCGCATCTGGATCGACCCGGCCAAGCTGGCCGGCCTGTCGCTGTCCGCTGCGGACGTGTCCAGCGCCATCCAGGCACAAAACGCCCAGGTCGCCTCGGGCGCCATCGGCGACCTGCCCAACGTGGCGGGCCAGGGCATCTCGGCGACCGTGGTGGTCAATGGCCAGCTCTCGACCGTCGAACAATTCGGCAAGATCGTGCTGCGCACCAACACCGACGGTTCGGCGGTCTACCTCAAGGACGTGGCCCGCATCGAGCTCGGTGGCCAGGCCTATGCCACCGCGGCGCGCCTCAACGGCAAGGATGCGGTGGGTGTGGGTGTGCAGCTCACCCCCAGCGGCAACGCGCTGGCCGCGGCCAAGGCGGTGCGCGCCAAGATGGACCAGCTGCAGCAGTTCTTCCCCGAAGGCGTGAGCTATTCCATTCCCTACGACAGCTCGCGCTTTGTGAACATCTCCATCAAACAGGTGGCGATGACGCTGGTGGAAGCTGTCGTGCTGGTGTTCCTGGTGATGTTCCTGTTCCTGCAGAACATCCGCTACACCATCATTCCGACGCTGGTGGTGCCGATTGCGCTGCTGGGGACCTTCGCCACGCTGCTGGCGCTGGGTTTCTCGATCAACGTGCTGACCATGTTCGGCATGGTGCTGGTGATCGGCATCGTGGTGGACGACGCCATCGTGG
>CAYRIT010000065.1:0-18432 GCA_964424415.1 uncultured Hydrogenophaga sp. | reverse complement strand
CGCCCTACGGCGCCGACGCGTTGCGCTTCACCTTCGCGGCGCTGGCTTCGCTGGGACGCAGCATCAACTTCGACAGCAAGCGCTGCGAGGGTTACCGCAATTTCTGCAACAAGCTCTGGAACGCGACGCGCTTCGTGCTGATGAATTGCGAAGGCCAGGACTGCGGGCTGGACGAGCCAGGCGGCGCCACCTGCAACGACGATCACCTCCAGTTCAGCCAAGCCGATCGCTGGATCGTCTCGGCCCTGCAGCGTGTCGAGGCCGAAGTGGCCAAGGGCTTTGCCGAGTACCGTCTCGACAACGTGGCCAACGCGATCTACGACTTCGTCTGGAACGAGTTCTGCGACTGGTACCTGGAAATCGCCAAGGTGCAGATCCAGACCGGCGAGGCGGCCCGGCAGCGCGCCACGCGCCGCACCCTGATCCGCACGCTGGAAACCCTTCTGCGGCTGGCGCACCCGGTCATCCCCTTCATCACCGAAGAACTCTGGCAGAAGGTGTCGGTGGTGGCTGGGCGCGCGGGCGCGTCGGTCAGCATCGCCGCCTACCCGGTGAGCCAGCCCCAGCGCATCGACGCCGAAGCCGAGATCCATGTGGCCAAACTCAAGCGCCTGGTCGATGCCTGCCGCACCCTGCGTGGCGAGATGAACGTCTCGCCCGCCACCCGCCTGCCGCTGTATGTGCTGGGCGACACCCGCTTCATGACCGAGGCCGCGCCGGTGTTGAAAGCCCTGGCCAAGCTCAGCGAGGTCCGGGTGTTCGAGGATGAGGCCGCATGGGCCACGGCGGCACAGGCCGCGCCGGTGGCGGTGATGGGCGAGGCGCGCCTGTGCCTGTTCATGGAGATCGACGTGGCGGCCGAGAAGGCCCGCTTGTCCAAAGAGGTGGCGCGGCTCGAGGGCGAGATCACCAAGGCCAATGGCAAGCTCGGCAACGAGGCTTTTGTGGCCAAGGCGCCACCAGCGGTGATCGAGCAAGAGAAAAAACGCCTGGCCGACTTCGACGCCACACTGCTCAAGGTGCGCGAGCAGCTCGCGCGGCTGTGAGGCCTGGCAAGGCCGATCGCGCGCCCGGCGCGCTCAGCGCTGGTGGGTGGCGATCGACTCCCACTGCGAGGGTGTGATCGTCTGCGGGTCCTGCGGCTCTGCGTAGTCCAGGCTGTCGAGCACCGAAAAATCGCTGTGGCGACTTTCCTCGCGTGCCAGCGACGGTGACAGCGTTTCGTGGATGCGGTGCGCCAGGAACCAGCTCGCACGCAGCTTGGCCTCGCGCGTGTGCGAACCCAGGCGCGGCGTGAGGTGCAGGTTGGGCAGATCGTGCAGGGGTGTGCCCGGCGCGGCAAACGTGGGGTTGGCGCCATCAAGCAGGCAGGCATCGATGCGGCCGTCGCTCATCGCCAGCGCCAGCGCCTCGGGCTCGAACAGCGCGCTGCGGCTCACGCCCACCCAGAGCTGGCCCGGCTTGCAGTGGCTGAGCAGGCGCTCGTTGATCCAGCCGCGAAAGCGCGAGGCGTAGACCACCTGCAGCGACACCGCGTCGGAACGCGCCAGCAACTGGTGCACCGTCACCGGCTCCACACCCAGCTTGTCCCAGATCGGCGCCGCGTGGTGTACCGCAGGGTCGTAACCCACCAGACGCACGCCCAGGCTCCTGAGCATGGGCGCCAGCGTGTGCGCCACCGGCGCCAGCCCAAGCAGACCGACCGTGCTGCCAGCCAGTTCCCGACCCATGCGGATCTGCGAAATTTTTCGCCCGAGCAAGGCGCTGACCATGCCGCGGCGGTACATCATCAGCAGGCCATACAACAGGTACTCGGCGTTGGAGCGCACCGTGGCGCTGCGCGCCTGCACCACGCGCACCCCGCGTTTGGCGCAGGCATCGAGGTCGGTGTTGTCGCTGGAAATCTGCATGCGCGCCACCACCCGCAATTTCGGCGAGGCGTCGAGAAACGCCTGCGACACGATCACATGCGGCGGCAGCACCAGGGCCCGGGTGCTGTGGGTGTTGCGGCGCAATTCGGTGGGGTCATCGCCCCACTCCGGCCGGAAACTCACCTCGTGGCGTTCCTGCAGCCAGGACAGTGCCTCGGGCACCATCGGGTCGATCAGCAGCACGTCCATGGATTGAAGGCTGAGACAGGCTGGGCCGTGCCGGGAATCAGCGGCGCTTGATCACCGAGGTGTGCTCGTTGCCCTGCGAGCGCTGCTCGACCAGCTCGTTGCCGGTCTGCTTGGCAAACGCCTGGAAGTCACGCACCGAACCGGCATCGGTTGACACCACCCGCAGCGTCTGGCCGCTGAGCAACTCCGACAGAGCTTTTTTGGCTTTCAGAATGGGCAGTGGGCAATTGAGCCCCCGGGCGTCGAGTTCTTTGTCTACGTGCATGGTGATTCCTCAGGAAGATCCGATTTTAAGCAGCTGGCCCGCCCTTATGCGACAGCGTCGCATCGACAGGTAGCCGACCCATGCCGCCGGGGTGTCAGGTCGAGGGTGCCGGCGTGTCCCCAGCACGTTCCGTGTTGCCCGCCGGCGCGTCCAGGAACACCGGCTCGTGCCCGCGCGAGCGCAGCCAGTCGGCCAGCGCCAGGCCGGTGCCGGCGCGCCAGCACCTCACCTGCTCGGGGCGCAGCAGCCGGTATTCCGCGAGCTCGGGCGAGAGACGCACCTCACCGTGGGCCACCGCGTGGTAGGTGATGATGACCTGGTTCATGCGCTGGAAATCGTGCACGCCCACCAATGTCAGCGCGCTCACCTCCAGGCTGGTTTCCTCCGCGATCTCGCGCCGGATGCCCTCCTCGGGCGTCTCCCCGGCCTCCATGAAACCGGTGATCAGCCCCATCATGCGGTGCTGCCAGGCGGCGTTGCGCGCCAGCAGCACCAGGCCATCGAGTTCGATGATGGCCGCCAGCACCGGCGTGGGGTTGTCCCAATGGGTGTAGTCACACACGGTGCAGCGCAGCCGCTCCTTCTCACCGCTGTCTTCCAGGCGGATCGCAGGGGCCAGCGGCGCTGCGCAGACCGGGCAGAACGCAAAGCAGTTCGTCACAACATCCATCGGCAAAAAACGAAACCTGTTCGGCACGCAGCACCTTCATCCCGGGCAGCGCAGTGCCGACTTTGCAAGGTGAGGGCCATCAAGCCGGGAACACACCGGTGGAGAGGTAGCGATCTCCGCGGTCGCAGACGATGAAGGCGATGGTGGCGTTTTCCACCCGCTGCGCCACCTGCATCGCCACCCAGCAAGCCCCCGCAGCCGAGATGCCGGCAAAAATGCCCTCTTCGCGCGCCAGCTGGCGGCACATGTCCTCGGCATCTCGCTGGTTCACCTGAACCAGCTCGTCGACATGGCTGGCGTCGTAGATCTTGGGCAGGTATTCGGCCGGCCACTTGCGGATGCCCGGAATGCGCGAACCCTCGCTGGGTTGGGCACCGATGATGCGTACTGCGGGGTTCTTCTCTTTCAGAAAACGCGAGACGCCAGTGATGGTGCCGGTGGTGCCCATGGCGCTCACGAAGTGGGTGATGCGCCCGGCGGTCTGTTGCCACAGCTCGGGGCCGGTGGTCTCGAAATGGATGCGCGGGTTGTCGATGTTGGCAAACTGGTCCAGCACACGGCCCTTGCCCTCGGCCTGCATGCGCTCGGCCAGGTCGCGCGCACTCTCCATGCCGCCGCTCTTGGGCGTGAGGATGAGCTCGGCGCCAAACGCCTTCATGGTCTGGGCGCGCTCGATCGACAGGTCCTCCGGCATGATCAGCACCATGCGGTAACCCTTGATGGCGGCAGCCATCGCCAGCGCGATACCGGTGTTGCCCGAGGTGGCCTCGATCAGCGTGTCGCCGGGCCGGATCTCGCCGCGCTCCTCGGCGCGCCGGATCATGGACACGGCGGGCCGGTCTTTCACCGAACCCGCGGGGTTGTTGCCTTCAAGCTTGCCCAGCAGCACATTGCCCCGCGCGCGGCGTTCGGCGGCGCCAATGCGCTGCAGCGCCACCAGCGGCGTTTGGCCGATCGTGTCTTCGATGGTGGGGTAGGTCATGGGCGCCACTGTGCCATAATTTCGAGCTTCCCGATTTCCGCCCGGGTGGTGAAATTGGTAGACGCAGGGGACTCAAAATCCCCCGCCAGAGATGGCGTGCCGGTTCGATTCCGGCCCCGGGCACCACGAACAAGGCCGCACAGTTGAAAGACTGTGCGGCCTTTTTCTTGGGCCCGATCCAAGCACCGCGCCGCCGGGTCCATTGCCTCATTTTTGAGCATCGGACGGCAGCCCAATGCGGACGCGGCTTCCCGGGCTTGTTCATGCGCTTATCCACAGGGTGGGGCACAGGCGGTGGGGGTAAGTCGGCAACCGGTGCGGGAGAACAGCCCGCGCCGGCCCGGGGCGGCTCGGGCCTTCAGCGTCCCGCCGGTTTTTGTTTGACCGTTGCCTGCGTGTCGGACGAACGTTCCAGTTCGTCTTTGAGCAGACGGCGGTACAGGCCGGGCAGTTCGCGGCTCATGTTGTTGTTCTCGATGCCATAACCCAGACTGGTCCAGGTGCCCGAGAGGCGCCGCAGCACCGGCTGCACACGACCCTGGCGCAGCTGGGCGGCGATGTCCAGGCGCCAGGCGCGCGGGTCGGCCAGCCAGGCGTGCACCACCATGTCCTGGTGCAGCGCCGAAAAACTCAGGCCCACCGCATCGAGCGCGTCGCCGGTGCGATCGGGGTGGTAGCGTGCGGCCAGCTCGATCCAGGTTCCGAACAGCAGCTGGTAGCGGCCGGCGGCGGTGGAGCAATTGCCGCGGTTGGGGCCCTGTCCGATGTCTTCGCATCGGTTGGGATGGCGCTCCAGTGTGCCCACCGAGGCACCGCCGTGCAGCACGTGGTAGGGCCGCATGACGTTGGATTCGCTGGCTGAAATGGTGCGCATCAGGGCGCGTATGTGCGGGTCTCCGCCGGGCATGGTGAGTGGCTGGGTGCCGGGAATCAGCAGCAATGGCCGCCAGACCCACAACAGCATCAGCATGAGTGCGGCACCCAGCGCCGACCACAGCAGTTTGCTGCGCAGTGCGCGCACGCCTGCGGCGCGCAAGCGCGCGGGCCAGGTGGGCGGCATGGGGCGGTGCATCGTGGCAGGCAAGTAACGGGAGGATCGGTGTGGGCTTGCTGAGAGAATCACCGATTCTCGTCCACCGCCTCCGCAGGGGCCTCATCTGCCCCCCTCTCATGCTCCTGCCTTCTCTTGCGATCCTGGCCGGCCTGGTGCTCCTGATCTGGAGTGCCGACCGATTTGTCGACGGCGCCTCCGCCACCGCGCACCACTTCTTGATGCCGCCACTGCTGGTGGGCATGCTGGTGGTGGGCTTTGGCACCTCGGCGCCGGAGCTGGTGGTTTCGGTGCTGACAGCACTCGACGGCAGCCCCAGTCTGGCGCTGGGCAACGCCTGGGGCTCGAACATCCTGAACATGGCGCTGATCCTGGGCGTGACCGCGATCATGCTGCCGATCGCGGTGCGGTCGGTGGTCTTGCGCAAGGAGTTGCCGATCCTGATGGCCGCCACCGCACTCAGCGCGGTGCTGGTGCGGGACGGCGTGCTGACCCGCAGGGATTCGCTGCTGCTGCTCGCCGTGTTCGGGGCACTGATCGCCTGGTCGATTGCGGCCGCGCGTGGTCAGGGCCGCGACACGCTGGCGGTGGAGACCGCCACCGAACTGCGCCGGGGGGCCATGCCGCTGCGGCGCGCGCTCGCCTGGCTGGCGCTGGGCCTGCTGGTGCTGGTGGTCAGCTCGCGCCTGCTGGTGTGGGGTGCGGTGGCGATTGCACACACGCTGGGCGTGAGCGACGCGGTGATCGGCCTCACGGTGGTGGCCATCGGCACCTCGCTGCCCGAGCTGGCAGCCTGTGTCGCCGCCGCTCGCAAGGGCGAGGACGACATTGCCCTGGGCAATGTGCTGGGCTCCAGCCTGTTCAACACGCTGGCGGTGGTCGGCCTGGCTGGCGCAATTGCGCCAATGGACATCGAGCCCGCGCTGCTCACCCGCGATCTGCCGGTGATGGCGGGCCTGACGGTGTTGCTGTTTGTGATGGGCTGGGGTTTCAGACGACCCGGTCGCATCAGCCGCTCCGAAGGCGGCCTGCTGGTGCTCGTCTACCTGGCCTACACCGCGTGGCTGCTGCGCACACTGGCACCCGCATCGACCTGAAGGGCCAGGCCCTCGCGCACGGTGGGGTAGCGCAGCTGCAAGCCCAGTTCGGTTTTCATGCGCCGGTTGTGCAGCCGGCGCGATTCGCTCATGAAGCTCAGCAACATGAGCGGCAACCGATCGCCGGCGGCGTCGCGCGGCACACGCGGGGGCCGCGGCAGGCGGTAAAGATCGGCGGCGAGATCGAAGTAGTCACCCATCTTGAGCTTGGTGTCGTCGCACACGTTCACATTGCGCTGCGGCCGCGCGCGCCACAGCGCCAGCGCACAGGCGCGCGCGAGGTCGTCGGCGTGGATGTGGTTGGTGTAGACGTCGTCGGCCGCACACAGCACCGGTGTGGCGCGCTCCAGCCGCGCGCGCGGTGTACCGTTTTCGCGGTCGTTGGCGTAGATGCCGGGAATGCGCAAAGCGGTGGTGCGCACGCCGCTGACGCGCCCCAGCCAGTGCACCGCGGCCTCGGCATCGACGCGGCGCCAGGCGCGCGGCGTGCGGGGCTGCACCGGGGTGGACTCGCTCACCCAGCGCCCTTGCTGGTCGCCGTAGACACCGCTGGTCGAGCCGTACACCAGGGTCGCAGGCAGCGAGCGCTGCAGCAGCACACGCACCAGCGCGCGGGTGCGCGGGTCGAGCCACCAGTCGGCCTGTTCACCCGAGGGCGGTGGTGCCAGGTGCAAGACCCGCGTGGCCAGACCGGCCAGACGCGCCAGGCTGCGCGGCTGATCCAGATTGCCCAGCAGCGGTGTGATGCCCTGGGCGCGCAAGGCCTCGCGACGATCGGGGCTGGCGGTGAGGGCGCGCAGCGTCAGCCGTCGGCCACCGCCCAGCACCGCAGCGGCGCGTTGCCCGACATCGCCACAACCCACGATCAACACCCGCTCACGCCGAAAGCGCGCAGGCAAAGCACCCATCAAGCCCATATCACCATCCGATTCCGAGTTTTGTGAATTTGCGACAATGCCAGCGTCCCTTTGCCGTGCCGCCCATCCGCCGTACGCGCCTCACATCCTTTGTTCAGTATGACATTCACCATCTCCATTGAGCCCAGCGGGCGCAGCTTCACCGCCGAACCCGAAGAGGCCATGCTGGCCGCCGGCATCCGCCAGGGCATCGGCCTGCCCTACGGCTGCAAAGACGGCGCCTGCGGCTCCTGCAAGTGCAAGAAGCTCAGCGGCGACGTGGTCCACGGCCCGCACCAGACCAAGGCGCTGAGCGCCGAGGAAGAAGCCGCCGGCTTTGTGCTGACCTGCTGCGGCGTGGCACATAGCGACGTGGTGCTCGAATCGCGCCAGGTCACCGAGGCCGGCGCTTTCCCCATCAAAAAGATGCCGGTGCGCGTGAACGCGCTGGAGCGCGCCTCGCACGATGTGATGGTGATGCGCCTGCAGCTGCCGGCGTCCGACAGCTTCCAGTACCGCGCCGGGCAATATGTGGAGTTCCTGCTGCGCGACGGCGACCGCCGCAGCTACTCCATGGCCAACGCGCCGCACACCCAGGCCACCGCGCCACAGATGGAGCTGCACCTGCGCCACATGCCCGGCGGCAAGTTCTCTGACCATGTGTTTGGCACGATGAAGGAGAAGGACATCCTGCGCATCGAAGGCCCCTACGGCAGCTTCTTTCTGCGCGAAGACAGCAACAAGCCCATGGTGTTGCTGGCCTCGGGCACCGGTTTTGCACCGCTCAAGGCGATCATCGAACACATGCAGTTCAAGGGCATCACCCGCCCAGCCACGCTGTACTGGGGCGGCCGCCGGCCAGCCGATCTGTACCAGAGTGCCTGGCTCGAGGCCCGGCTGGCCGAAATGCCCCAGCTGCGCTACGTGCCCGTGGTCTCCGACGCCCTGCCCGAAGACGGCTGGCATGGCCGTATCGGATTTGTGCACCGCGCGGTGCTGCAGGACTTCCCCGATCTCTCCGGGCACCAGGTCTACGCCTGCGGCGCGCCAATCGTGGTCGATGCCGCACGCACCGACTTTGTCGCGCAGGCCGGCCTGCCGCCCGAAGAATTTTTTGCCGACTCGTTCACCAGCGCGGCAGACAAGGTTTGACCCACCGCCTGCGCCACACCCGTGGCGCGGTGACACGGGCTGCGCAATATTGGCCACCATGCACACCACATGTTCTGCCTTCGCGCTGATTTACCACCCACCAACCAGGAGATTGTTGATGCTCAACCGCCGCCACTTCACCGCCGCGCTCGCCGCCACCGCGCTGGCCCTGCCCCTCATCGGAATGGCGCAAACCACCACGCGCATCATCGTGCCGTTTGGCGCCGGCGGTCCGGTTGACGTGACCACGCGTGTGCTGGCCGAAGCGGTCAAGGGATCGCTGGGCACGGTGATCGTCGAGAACCGTGCCGGTGCGGGCGGCAACATCGGTGTGTCGGCCGCAGCCCGGGCCGCGCCCGACGGCCTGACCCTTGGTGTGGCCACCACCGCATCGCACGGCATCAACCCCTGGCTGTTCAAGAGTCTGCCCTACGACCCGGTGAAAGACACCACACCGGTCACGCAGATGCTGCGGGTGCCCAACGTGCTGGTGGTCAACGCCGAAGCGGCCCAGCGCCTGAACATCCACACGGTGGCCGACCTGATCGCCTACGCCAAGGCCAACCCGGGCAAGCTCAACTACGGTTCGGGGGGCAACGGCAGCGCCGGTCATCTCGCGGGCGAGCTGTTCAAGAACCAGGCCGGCGTGTATGCGGTGCACATTCCCTACAACGGTGGCAACCCGGCACAGACCGCGCTGCTGGCAGGCCAGGTCGACTACAACTTCGACAACCTCGCCACCGCCGCGCCCAACATCCGAGCCGGTCGCATCAGGGCGCTGGCGGTCACCACCGCACAGCGCAGCAGCGTGATGCCCGAGGTACCCACCATGGCCGAGACCCTGCCCGGTTTCGAGATCGACACCTGGTGGGGCCTGTTCGCGCCCGCCGGTACACCGCCTGAGACGGTGCGCAAGCTCAACACCGCGTTCACCCAGGCCTTGAACAGGCCCGAGGTGAAAGCCCGCTTCGCCACCCTGTTGGCCGAGCCGGCGCCCAGCACGCCCGAAGCCTTCGACGCGTTCATCCAGCGCGAGCGGTCGAAATACCAGCGGCTGGTGAAGATCAGCGGCGCACGGGTGGACTGACCTCGAACGAGCACACGAAAAAACGGCACCCGAGGGTGCCGTTTTTGTTGATGAACGCGGAGGCGATCAGCTCAGCCGCACCGGCACAAAAATCTGATCACCAGCGCGCTGGATCAGCAGCGCCACCGATTTCTTGGCGTGCGCCACCGCCGCCTGCAGCTGGGCCAGGTCTTTCACCTTGGCGCCGTTGATCGCCAGCAGCACATCACCCCGCTGCACACCCGCCAGGGCCGCCGGCCCTTGCTGCACGCGCTCGACCACCAGGCCGCCGCTGATGCCGGCACTGCGTTGCTCGGCCGGGGTCAGCGGCCGCAGGGCAAGGCCGAGCTTTCCCTTGCCCGCCACCGGATCGGCCTGGGCCACGGTGGCCGCCTTTTCGTTGGCGTCGCCCAGCTGCACACTGAGTTCCATCGGTTTGCCCTGGCGCCAGACGCCCAGCTTCGTGTGTTCACCGGGCAAGGCCTGCCCGATCAGCGCGGGCAGGTCGCCCGAGTCCACCACCGGCTTGTCGCCCAAGCGTTGGACCACATCGCCCACACGCAGGCCGGCCTTGTCGGCAGGGCCACCGGGCTCGACGCTGGAGACCAGCGCGCCCTGCGGTTTGTCGAGCTGGAACGAGTCGGCGAGGGTCTGGTTCACTGCCTGCACCGCCACGCCGAGCCGCGCATGGCTGGCCTTGCCGGTGGCAACAATCTGGTCTTTCACCCGCAGCACGGTCTCCATCGGGATCGCGAACGACAGCCCCTGATAACCACCGGTGCGGGTGTATATCTGCGAGTTGATGCCCACCACCTCGCCACGCGCATTGAACAGCGGCCCACCCGAGTTGCCCGGATTCACTGCCACGTCGGTCTGGATGAAAGGCACCATGCTGTCGTCCGGCAGCGAGCGGCCCTTGGCACTCACCACACCGGCCGACACGCTGCTTTCCAGCCCGAACGGAGAGCCGATCGCCAGCACCCATTCGCCCACCTTCAGATCGCGTGCCCCGCCCAGGTGCACCACCGGCAGGCCTTTGGCTGCAATCCGGAGCACCGCCACATCGGTCTTCGGGTCCGATCCCAGCACCTTGGCCACAAATTCGCGCCGGTCGGTCAGCTTCACCGTGACCTCGCTGGCATCTCGCACCACGTGGGCGTTGGTCAGAATCAGGCCGTCGGGACTGACGATGAAGCCCGAGCCTTGACCCCGCGAGGGCTGGCTCGGTGAGCCGTCGCCATCGGGCGCCTGCGGCATGCCAGGCATGCCAAAACGGCGGAAGAACTCATAGAAAGGATCGTTGGGATCGATGCCGGGCCCGTCGGACTGGGCATCGGCGACCGGCTCCTGTGCCTGGGTTTTGGTCAGTTTGCCCACGACACTGATGTTGACCACCGCCGCGCCGTTGCGCGCCACGATGTCGGAAAAATCGGGGGCCACCACGGTGGCGGTGGCAGTGATCGCCGGTGGGTTGATTGCGGGCAGCGAAGCCGCCGCCTGGCGGGTCGTGACCAGGCCCACACCGGCGCCGCCGATCACACCCGCAGCGAGCAGCGCAACGACCATGCGGGTCCTGGTGAGAGAGAGGGTTTGCATACAAGCTCCTTCGAGGAAGGTGAAGAACAAGCCTGCACTGTGGACCGCTGTGGTTAGACCGGGCTTAGACCGGCTGGGTTTTCTGGGCGGGAGACAGACCACCCGCCGGTGCGCGCGTCAGGCCGCGAGCGGGAAGCGCAGCTGCACCCGCAAGCCGCCGAGCGCGGGCGCGCTGGAGAGCGTGAGTGCGGCTCCGTGCAGCTGGGCAATCGCCTGCACGATGGCCAGTCCCAGGCCGCTGCCCCCGGCCGGCGCACCTTGCACGCGGTAGAAGCGATCGAACACGCGCAAGCGGTCGGCCTCGGCGATGCCCGGGCCGCTGTCGTCCACCGAGAGCAGCAGCGCGTCGGCTTCGCGCTGCACCGACACGTCGACCCGGCCGCCCTCAGGCGTGTAGCGGATCGCGTTGTCCAGCAGGTTGCGCAGCAGGATGCGCAAGGCATCGGGATGCCCAGGCATCTCGCCCGCGTCAGCCTGCGCCAGCCCGAGGTCGATCCGCCGTTGATGAGCCTGCACCGCCGCATCGGCGAGCGCGGCGCGCGCCAGGTCGGTCAGCCCCACCGGCTGCGCCGGCTCCCCCGAGGACACGCTGGCCTGCTGGCGCGCCAGCAAGAGCAGCTGCTCGACCAGGCGCGTGGCACGGTCGATGCCGGCCAGCAGGCGCTCCAGCGCCAGCTCGCGGGTCGCCTCATCGCGTGCACGCTGCAGGCCCTGCACCTGCAGCCGCAGGGCGGCCAGCGGCGAACGCAGTTCGTGCGCGGCGTCAGCGACAAAATACCGCTGCGCATCAAAGGCATCGCGCACGCGGGCAAACAGCAGGTTGAGCTCATGCACCAGCGGCGCGATCTCGTCGGGCACCCCGGCCTCCTCCAGCGTGCTCAGGTCATCGGCCTGGCGCTCGGCCACCTGCTGGCGCACACGCGCCACCGGCCGCAGCGATGCACTCACCACCCACCAGGCCAGCAGCATCAGCAACGGCGCCATCCAGACGATGGGCGCCACCGTGCGCAGCGCCAGCGTGCGCGCCATCGCACGGCGCGGCGCCATATCCTGTGCCACCTGAATCACCTGCGTGCGGGTCTGCAGCGAGTACACCCGGTAGGGCGCACCCGCCACCCGCATCTCGGAAAATCCGAGCACCGCGCGCTGAGGCAGATCGCCCTTGGCACTGGACTGGAACAGGCGTGCACCGTCGACCGACCAGACCTGCACCACAAAGTCGAAATCGTCGCTGCCGGCGAGCTCGTCGTCGAGCGCGGGCAGGCTGGGCATGGTGACGCCGTTGCGCAGGGCCTGGGCCATCTGCTGCATGTGGTAGTCAAAAATGCTGTCGGCTTCCGCGCGCGCCTGCTGGTAGACCACCAGCGACTGCGCCGCCGCGGTGAGCACAATGGCCAGCAGCAGCAGGCCCAGCAGACGGGCGCGCAAAGAATGTGTTGCTGGCCAGGACATGGTGGGGTCTTGCGGCTCGGCTAAGGCAGGTGCGAACAGACCTCAGACGGTCTCAACCTTTGGGCACCATGTAGCCGACACCACGTACGTTCTGGATCAGCTCGGCGCCGAGTTTTTTTCGTACGCCGTGGATGTAGACCTCCACCGCGTTGCTGCTGATGTCGTCTTTCCAGCCGTAGAGTTTTTCTTCGAGCTGCGGGCGCGAGAGCACCATGCCGGGGCGCGCCAGCAGCGGCTCCAGCACCGCCCACTCGCGCGCCGACAGCACCACCGGTTCGCCGTGCACACTCACCTCGCGGGTGGCCGGGCAGATCGACACGCCCTTGTGTTCGTACACCGGTTCGGCGCGCCCCGCGGCGCGGCGCAGCAGCGCGCGGATGCGGGCGAGCAGCTCGTCCAGGTCGTAGGGTTTGAGGATGTAGTCGTCGGCACCGGCGTCCAGCCCCTGCACTCGCTGCTGCACCGAATCGCGCGCGGTGGCGATCAGCACCGGCACCCGCAGCTTGCGACCGCGCAGCCCACGCAACACCTCCAGACCATCGACCCGAGGCAGGCCGAGATCGAGCAGGACCAGGTCATACGTCTGTGACTGCAGAGCCGTGAGGGCCATCTCGCCGTCGCGCACCCAGTCCACCGCGTAGTGCTCGGCGCGCAACTGGTCGAGCACCGCCTCGCCAATCATGGTGTCGTCTTCAACCAGCAGCAGTCTCATGGGGATATGGGTTGGGTATCGGCCGATGTTGGCGGAAGGATCTTGTGCTGCAACGGTTAGACGCCGCTTAAAGCGCTTGCCGGGTCACGCACCCTCAGGCACCCGCCAACAGCTTCTTCACGTCGTCGGCCAGCGCCTGTGCGCCCGTGCCATAGCGGTTGTAGAGCCGCACCCGGCCCTGCGGGTCGTACACGTAGCTGCCTGCCGAGTGGTCCATGGTGTAGTTGTCGGGTGTGCTGCCGGGCACTTTCTTGTAATAGATCTTGAACGCCTTGGCCAGCGCGGGCAGTTCGTCGGGCTTGCTGTAGAGCGCGAGGAAGCTCGGGTCGAAGGCGGCCATGTAGGCCTTCATGACCTCGGGTGTGTCGCGCTCCGGGTCGACGCTGACAAACAGGCCCTGCATCCGGTCGCCATCGGCACCAAGCAACTGCTTGGCTTGTGCCATGTCGGTCAGCGAAGTGGGGCAGACATCGGGACACTGGGTGAAGCCGAAGAAAATCACCACGACCTTGCCCTTGAAATCGGCCAGGGTGCGCGACCGGCCGTTGTGATCGGTCAGCGCAAAGTCGGTCGCGTAGTCGGCACCGGTGATGTCGATGCCGGTGAACTGGGGCGCGTCTTTGCCGCAAGCGGCCAGCGTTAGCGCCGCAGCCGACACCAGGAAGGTGCGACGAGGAATTTCAAATGTCATGAGAGTGCCTCAGTCGGTCATTTCAGGAAGCATGTATGCGCGCCGAGCCTTGAACCCAGGGTGCCGCGGAACCGGCTTCGCCGGGCCGCCAACGCAGCCCCCTGGGGGGGGTGACGCCAGAGGCGGCGCGGGCGGGCGTCAAATGTAGTGATCGATCAGCAGCGCCGCGAACAGCAGCGACAGGTGAATCAGCGAAAAGCGGAAGGTCTTGCGCGCCAGTGCGTCGGAGTAGTCGCGCCACAACACAAATGCGTAGGTGCAAAAACCGATGCTCAACAACACGGCTGCGACCAGGTAGAACCAGCCGCTCATGCGCATCACAAACGGCATCAGGCAGGCGGCAAACAGCACAAAGGTGTAGAGCAGGATCTGCAGCCGGGTGAACTCGGAACCGTGTGTGACCGGCAGCATCGGCAGACCCGATTTGCGGTAATCCTCCACCCGGTAGAGCGCCAGCGCCCAGAAATGGGGCGGCGTCCAGAGGAAGATGATCAGAAACAGGATCAGCGCTTCGGGCGCCACCACACCCGTCATCGCGGCCCAGCCCAGCACCGGCGGCATCGCGCCCGAAGCGCCACCGATCACGATGTTCTGTGGCGTCAGCGGCTTGAGGATCACGGTGTAGACCACCGCGTAACCGACAAAGGTGGCGAAGGTCAGCCACATGGTCAGCGGGTTGACCCAGACATACAAAATAGTCGAGCCCAGCGCACACAGCGCCGCCGAAAAACTCAGCGTGCGCGCGTTGGTCAGTTGGCCCTTCGCGGTCGGGCGCCAGGCGGTGCGCTTCATCTTCGCGTCGATGCGCTGCTCGACGACACAGTTGAACGCCGCGGCCGCACCGGCGACCAGCCAGATCCCGAAACAGGCGATCGCGGCGCGCTGCAGATCGGCCCAGCTCGGCAGGCCGGGCACCGCCAGTACCATGCCGATCAGGGCGCAGAACACGATGAGCTGAATCACCCGCGGCTTGGTCAGCGCGTGGTACTGGCGCCAGGCGGACGGCGGGGCGGCCGGGGCGGCGGTGTTGGAGGCGGTTCTCATCGGGCGGAACGCGAAAAGGTGAATGAGGTGGCGCGGCGCGCGTGCGCCACGCCGCGGGTGCCCATGAGGGCACCGGTCATGACGATGACCAGCGCAGCGGCACCACCGGTGTGGGCCACCGCGGCCGGCAGCGGCCAGTCCAGCACCACGTTGGTCAGACCGCTGGCGAACTGCCACAGTGCCAACCCCACGAGCCAGCGGGCGCTGCGGTGCATGCCGGGCAGCTGCCAGAGCAGCCAGGCCAGCCAGGCGAGGCCGGCGAACACAACATAGGCGGAAAGCCGGTGCAGATAGTGGATGGCGGTCAGTGCCTGAAACGGCAGTGCGTCGCCGGTGTGGGACAAGCCCAGTTCGCGCCAGAGGGCAAAGCCGTGGCGGAAATCCATCGCCGGCCACCAACTGCCCTGACAGGTCGGGAAATCGCCACAGGCAAGCACGGCGTAATTGGTGCTCACCCAGCCGCCCAGTGCCAGCTGAAGCCAGACCAGGCCAAAAACCGCCACCAGCATCCGGCGCGTCAACACCGGCAACATCACCGGACCGGCGCTACCGGGTTCGGACAGCTCGTAGGCGGTGGACTGCGCGCGCAACAAGGCAAGCAACGCCATGCCGCCGAGCAGATGCAGGGTGACGATGGCGGGAAACAGCTTCATGGTGACCGTCAGCGCGCCAAACGCGCCTTGCAGACAGACCCAGAGCAGCGTCACCATCGGCCACCAGTGGGACACGCTCAGCCGGCGCCGCTCGACAAAACTCACCGCAGCCAGCACCAGGATCAGCACGCCCACACTGGTGGCGAGGTAGCGGTGCACCATCTCGACCCAGGCCTTGGACAGCGTGACCGGGCCGGTTGGCATGGCTTGCTGCGCCGCCGCGATCGAGGTTGTCGCACCCACCGGGCTCATGCTGCCGTAGCAGCCCGGCCAGTCGGGGCAGCCGAGTCCGGAATCGGTGAGCCGGGTGAAGGCGCCGAACAGCACCAGATCGAACGTGAGAAACAACGTGACCAAGGTCAGCACACGCAAGCGGTGCGCAGGCGGTGCATGCCGGTTGCGCAGCCACACCCAGGCCAGCGGCCCGAGCGCAATCACCACGCCCAGCAGCATGATGCGGGCGATCGGCGCGAGGTCGTAGAGCGACGGGGCGTTCATGTCAGTGGGCCCCGGTCACCAAGGCACCCACAGCCGCCTTGGACGGCAGCAAGCGAATGCAAGCGTGGGGATTTCATTTCAGTTCGGGGCCCGCCCTGCCTTGTCCCAGGACGCCGACGCGCGCAGCAGGCGGTCAAGGTCGCGCTTGGCCTGCTTGGGGTCGACGTTGGCGGGAAAACGCATCATCCAGTTGCCCAGCGGATCGACCAGGTACAGGTGGTCTTCCAGCTGCTGGCCGGCGGCCGGCTCCAGCCAGCTTGTGAGCTGGGCGCGGTCCATCCACAGCACATCGGCAGCCTGTATCGCGCCGCGCAACGCCGGACCGACATCCCTTGCACCGGTCCGCAACCAGACCCAGTCGAGCCGGTCTTTTTCGCGGCCCAGGGTTTCGCGCAGCTGGCGCTGCAGATACAGGTGCCGCTGACAGGCCTCGTTGCAGGCACTGTCGGCCACGCTGATCAGCAGCCACTGGTCCTTGAGGCTGGTCAATGGCACCGTCTGCCCCTGCGCGTTCACGCCGGACAAGGCGGGAATCGGGCGCTGCGGCTGGATAAGTTCACCGTAGTTGAGGCGGCCCTGAGGCCGGATCACGTAGTAGGTGAAGTAAGAGGCCACCACCGGCGCAGCACACACCGCCAGCAACAACAGCATTTTCCAGCGGCCGGCGCGGGTGGCGGCCACCGAGCGGGCACTGGCCTGGTCGAGCTGCGGCAGGCTGTGCACCGTCATGGTCAGGGGTTCATCGGGCATCTGGGCCATGGACATTGCGCTTTCGGCGGGGTGAAATCAGTTGAAACCAGAGGTAGAGCACGGCCGCGAGGGCACACAGTCCAAACCATTGGAAGGCGTAGCCGTGGTGCTTGTCGACCCCGGTTTCGATGCGGGGCCATTGGCGCGAGAGGCCGTCACCGGCCTCGCTGGTCTGCAACACGGAGGCATCGAGCAGATCCAGTCGGAACTCCGATGCCAGCGAAGCCAACTCTATATTTTGCCGGATCGGACCGGGTGCCGAGGCGCCCAGCTCATATAGCTTGGCCGGCGGCGGGGCCAAGCGCCCTTCCAGCACCACCTCGCCACCCGCCGTTGGCACGGCGGGAACACGGCTGCGATCGATGAAGTCACGGGGTGTCCAGCCTCGCTGCACCAGCACCGCACGATCGCTGTCAGCCAGGCGCAAGGGCGTGACTAGAAAAAAACCTGGACGGCCGTCCATCTGGCGATTGTCGAGAAACACACTGGCCTGAGGCACCCAATGCCCCCGCAGGCGCACCGGCCGGTACCACGCGGCGCGTGGGTCCTTGGCTTGCAGCAGATCGGTCTCGGTCCAGGCTGACAGCGCGGCACGCGCGTCCATGGCGGCCTGCAGGCTGAGCTTCTGGTCGGCGCGCTGGAGCTGCCAGCGGCCCAGCGAGGCCGTCACCACCAGAGTGAAGACGGTGGCGAGTGTGACAATCCAGAAGCGCCGTGTCGGGGCACTCATGCGGGCACTCTTGATCTCCGCATGCCGGGCGGGATAATCGGCTCCATGAAGTATCTGGTCATTGTTGCGTTTGTCGCCATCATCGGCAGCCTGGTCACGGCATTGGTGTTCATGATGCGCGGCGGCAGCCAGGACAGGAACGCTCGTGACGACGCCAGCACCCCGGCAAGCCAGCGCATGGCGCGCGCCCTGGCGTTCCGGGTTGGCTTCTCGGTGTTGCTGTTTGTGGTGATTCTCATCAGTTACTGGATGGGCTGGATCCAGCCCACGGGCCTGCCCGTTCAACCTTGACCCCGCGGCGGCTGCCTCGGTTCCAACAAAAAAGCGCCATACGGCGCTTTTTTGTGCCTGCACCAGCGCTCCCCTGAGACGCCAGACGCCTGCCTCACATCCAGTAAACGAGGATGTAAAGACCCAGCCACACCACGTCCACAAAGTGCCAATACCAGGCAGCGCCTTCGAAACCGAAGTGGCTCTTGGCGGTGAAATGGCCCTTTTGCAGCCGCAGCGTGATGAACAGCAGCATCAACATGCCCACAAACACGTGGAAGCCGTGGAAGCCGGTCAGCATAAAAAAGGTGGAGCCAAAAATACCCGAGCTGAGTTTGAGGTTCAGTTCAGTGTAAGCGTGGTAGTACTCGTAGCCCTGCACCGTGAGGAAGGTGATGCCCAGCAACACCGTCATCCACATGAAACCTATGGTCTTGGCACGCTGCCCCGCCTGCAAGGCGTGGTGAGCGATGGTGAGCGTGACACCCGAGGTGAGCAGCAGCGCGGTGTTGATGGTAGGCAGCCAGAACGGCCCCATGGTCTGGAACGGCTCGACCGTGTCGGCTGGCGAACCGGTAGCGCCTGCCTGCAAGCTGGGCCACACCGAGCTGAAGTCGGGCCAGAGCAAGGCGTTTTCGATGTTGCCCAGGGCCGGCACCGAGTGGGTCCGAGCCCACCACAACGCGGTGAAGAACGCGCCGAAGAACATCACCTCGGAGAAGATGAACCAGCTCATG
>CAYRIT010000064.1:7868-18660 GCA_964424415.1 uncultured Hydrogenophaga sp. | reverse complement strand
CCTTCGAGCAGACCTTCAAGAACGCCCTGACCACGCTGCCCATGGGCGGCGGCAAAGGCGGCTCCGACTTCGACCCCAAGGGCAAGAGCAACGCCGAGGTGATGCGTTTTTGCCAGGCCTTCGCCAGCGAGCTGTTCCGCCACGTCGGCGCCGACACCGATGTGCCCGCGGGCGACATCGGTGTGGGCGGCCGCGAGGTGGGCTACATGGCGGGCATGACCAAGAAGCTGTCCAACCGCGCCGACTGCGTCTTCACCGGCAAGGGCATCAGCTTCGGCGGCTCGCTGATCCGCCCCGAAGCCACCGGTTATGGCACCGTGTATTTCGCCGAAGAGATGCTCAAGACCCGCAAGCTGTCCTTGCAGGGCATGCGTGTGTCGGTGTCGGGCTCGGGCAACGTGGCCCAGTACGCGGTGGAGAAGGCGATGGCGCTGGGCGCCACGGTGGTCACCGTCTCCGATTCCGGCGGCACACTGATCGACGAACTGGGCTTCTCACCCGAGAAGCTCGCGATGTTGATGGACCTCAAGAACAACCAGCATGGCCGCCTGGTCGACTTCGCGGTGCAAATCGGCGCCAAGTTCGAAGCGGGCAAGCGCCCCTGGCATGTGCCGGTCGACATCGCCCTGCCCTGCGCCACCCAGAACGAGCTCGACGAGAACGACGCCGCCACCCTGATCAAGAACGGTGTGATCTGTGTCGCCGAGGGCGCCAACATGCCCTCGACCATCGCGGCCGCCAACGCCTTCGAAGAGGCCAACGTGCTCTATGCGCCGGGCAAGGCCAGCAACGCCGGCGGGGTGGCCACCTCGGGCCTGGAGATGAGCCAGAACGCGCAGCGTCTGTCGTGGCCGCGCGAAGAGGTCGACGCGCGCCTGCTGCAAATCATGCAGGGCATCCACGCCGCCTGCCTGCAGCACGGCCAGGGCACCAATGGCAAGGTGAGCTACATCAACGGCGCCAACATCGCCGGTTTTGTCAAAGTGGCCGACGCGATGCTGGCCCAGGGCGTGCTCTGATCCCGCCGTGGCTGCTCGCCGCGAACGCGGCGAGCAGCCACCGACACAGCCGGTGCGCAGCAAGGCGGGACAACTGCACCACCGCGGCATTGGCCCCTGGGCATGAGTCTGGCGGGCGGGCCATCTGCTAACCTCGATCCGATGCCCGCTTCGCCGTCTTCCATGTCACCCACCTTGATCGTGGTCGTGCTCTCGCTGCTGCTGGGTCTGCAGCCGGTCACCACCGATCTGTATCTGCCGGCGCTGCCGGCGATCACCGGCGGTTTTGGTGCCTCCATGCCGCAGGCGCAGCTCACGCTCACCGCCTTGCTGCTGGCGTTTGGTGCTTCACAACTGGTCTGGGGTCCGCTGTCGGACCGCTTCGGTCGCCGCCCCATCCTGCTGATCGGCCTGGCCGTCTATGTGATCGCGGCCATCGGCGGCGCGCTGGCGCCCAGCATGGACCTGCTGATTGCCTGGCGCATCGCACAGGGCGTGGCCATGGGTGCCGGTGTGATGTGCGCACGCGCCATCGTGCGCGACCTGTACGAGCCGAGCGAGGGCGCGCGGGTGATGTCCAAGGGGCTCACCGGCCTGGGTGTGATCGCCTGCGCCAGCGCGCCGCTGGGCGGCCTGTTGACCGAGCTGTTTCACTGGCGGGTGGCGCTGGCCGCGCTGGCGGTGTTCGGCGCCTGTGCACTGGTGGTGCTGGCCTGGCGCTTCGAGGAGTCGCTGGCGCGCAAGAACCCACAGGCGCTGCAGCCGCTCACGCTGCTGCGCACCTGGTCCGACATCCTGCGCCACCCGACTTTCTGGGCCTATGCGCTGCTGGCCACCACATCCTACGGCGGCCTGTTCACCTTTCTGGCCGCGTCCTCGTTTGTGTTCATCCAGGTGTTCGGGCTGAGCAAGACGGTGTATGGCCTGCTGATGCTCTCGATGGCCTTCAGCTACCTCTGCGGCACCGTGATCTGCCGCCGCCTGCTGCTGCGCTTTGGCGTGCGGCGCACGGTGGCCATTGCCGGCTTGTGCACGCTCATCGCCGGCACCGGCATGGGTGTGATGGCGCTGTTCGGCGTGAAAAATGTCTGGGCCATCATGCTGCCGTTCTATCTGTTCATGATCGGCCACGGGGTGCACCAGCCCTGCGGTCAGAGTGGTGCGGTGGGTCCGTTCCCGCGCGCGGCCGGTGCGGCCTCGGCGCTCAGCGGCTTCATGATGATGGTCGCGGCATTCCTGATGGGCGGCTGGCTGGGCAAGAGCCTGGCGGGCATCGCGGCCGGCCAGGGCAGCGTGCTGCCGCTGACCAATGGCGTCTGGTTCTGGAGCGTGCTGATCGCCGCCACCGCCTGGACACTGGTGCAGCGTTTTGGTGACTCGCACGCGCCTCCGCAGCGCCAGATGAGCGCCGAGGCTCCACCGATCCGCTGAGTGCGCCGTCCACCGTGAGCGCCGTCCGCCCGGCCTGTCTCGCGATCGCTGGCCCCACCGCCAGCGGCAAGACAGCCGCTGCGCTGGCCATCGCCGAGCGCTGGCCGGTGGAGATCGTGAGTGTGGACTCGGCCCTGGTCTACCGCGGCATGGACATCGGCACCGCCAAGCCCAGCGCCGCCGAGCAGGCTGCGGTGGCGCACCACCTGATCGACATCCGCGATCCGCAACAGGCCTACAGCGCGGCCGAGTTCGTGGCCGACGCCTTGCGCCTCATCGGCGAGATCGCCGCGCGCGGGCGCACCGCCCTGCTGGTGGGCGGCACCATGCTGTACTTCAAGGCGCTGATGCAGGGCCTGGACAACATGCCACGCGCCGACCCGGTGGTGCGCCAGGGCATTTCCGACCGCGCGCAGCGGCTGGGCTGGCCGGCGCTGCACGCCGAGCTGCAACGGGTGGACCCGATCACTGCGGCCCGCCTGTTCCCCAACGACGCCCAGCGCATCCAGCGCGCGCTCGAGGTGCATGTGATCTCGGGGCGACCACTCTCCAGCTTCCAGACCGGCGGCGCCACCGCGCAGCCCAGCCCCATTGCCACCGGCGCGCTGTTGTCGCTGGAGCCGCAGGACCGCGCCTGGCTGCACCAGCGCATCGCCCAGCGCTTCGAGGCCATGCTGGCGCAGGGCCTGGTGAACGAGGTGCGTGCCCTGCGCACCCGTGGCGACCTTCGCGCCGATCTGCCATCCATGCGCTGTGTGGGTTACCGGCAGACCTGGGAGCTGCTGGACGCCACCGTCGACGCGGACCCCACACCAGCGCAGCTCACCGAACTGCGCGACCGCGGTGTGTTCGCCACCCGCCAGCTCGCCAAGCGCCAGCTCACCTGGCTGCGCTCCATGCCCGGGCGTGTGGTGGTGCCCTGCGACGCGCCCGATGCGCTGGCGCGGGTCTTGCGCTGGGCGAGCGGCCAGCTCGGGGAAACGGCATGAGCCTGGTGATCGAGAACCTGGGTAAACGATACGGCAACACACCGGTGTTCAGCGGCGTGAACCTGAGCGTTGCGCCGGGCGAGTTTGTGGCCATCGTGGGCGAGTCGGGCGTGGGCAAGTCCAGCCTGCTCAACTGCATGGCCGCACTCGACGACTGGCAGACCGGCCGCATCACGCAGGATGGCGTGGACCTGGGCACGCTCACCGAGGTGCAACGTGCGCACTGGCGGCGCGAGCACCTGGGCTTCGTGTTCCAGGCCTTCCATGTGCTGCCGCACCTGGACGTGGCACAAAACGTGGGCCTGCCGCTGTTGCTGCTGCAGCGCCCCGACCCGGCACGCGTGCAGGCCATGCTCGACGCGGTGGGCCTGAGCGGCCTGGGCCTGCGTCTGCCCGCCGAGCTCTCGGGTGGCCAGCTGCAACGGGTGGCGATCGCGCGTGCCCTGGTGCACCGCCCGCGACTGCTGCTGGCCGACGAGCCCACCGGCAACCTCGACCCACGCACCGCCGCCCAGGTGATGCAGGTACTGCAGGACCAGGCCACACAGAGCGGGGCCTCGCTGGTGCTGGTGACCCATTCCGAGGCTGCGGCCGCGCGCGCGCAGCGGGTCTTGCACCTGACCGCGACCGGCTGCCACGGCTGAACCGGTCGCCGCACAGACCGACCGGCGACACGGCCGGATCGGGAAGTTCCGGCCATGTAACCAAATCGCTATAACATGCGATTGATTACGTAACTTAATTAGATTTGAATCTGCCTCTGCACGCCATGTCCACATCCCAGACCCTCGATCTTGTGATCTTCGGCGGTGCCGGCGACCTCTCGGTGCGCAAGCTGCTGCCGGCGCTGTACATGGCGCACCTGCACAACAACCTGCCCGGGCCCACCACCATCCACGTGCTGGGCCGCCAGCCCTGGGACCGGGCGGCGTTCCTCGAATTTGTGCAGGACAAGGTCACGCCTTTTGTCTCGACCGCCGCCCGGGAAGATGCCGTCTGGCCGCGCTTTCTGGAGCGCCTGCGCTACGTCTGCCTCGACGCCACCCAGCCAGCCGAATACACCGCGCTGGCGCAGGCAGTGCAGCCGGGCTCGGACCGGGTGTATTACCTGGCCACCGCGCCGACCCTGTTCACCGGCATCTGCACCCACCTCTCGGGCGCCGGTCTGATCGACGCCGGCTCGCGTGTGGTGCTGGAAAAACCGCTCGGCCACGACCTCGCCTCGGCACAGAAAATCAACGACGAAGTGGGCCGGTATTTCCGCGAATCGCAGATCTTTCGCATCGACCACTACCTGGGCAAGGAGACGGTGCAGAACCTCATGGTGCTGCGCTTTGGCAACACCATCTTCGAGCCGCTGTGGCGCAGCCCCACCATCAAGAGTGTGCAGATCACGGTGGCCGAGCGTGTGGGTGTGGGCAGCCGCGCCGGGTTTTACGACAGCACCGGCGCGCTGCGCGACATGGTGCAGAACCATTTGCTGCAGCTGCTGTGCATCGTGGCGATGGAGCCGCCGGTCTCGCTCGACCCCGATGCGGTGCGCGACGAAAAACTCAAGGTGCTGCGTTCGCTGCGCCCGATGACGGTGGCCGAGGTGGCGCGCGACACGGTGCGCGGCCAGTACAGCGCGGGCGCCGCCGACGGCGAGTCCGCCGTGGGCTACCTGAAGGAGGACAACGTGCCACCCGACAGCGGCACCGAGACTTTTGTCGCCCTGCGCGCCCACATCAACAACTGGCGCTGGGCCAATGTGCCGATTTTTTTGCGCACCGGCAAACGCATGGCCGAGCGCCGCTCGGAGATCGTGATCGAGTTCGCCGACCTGCCCTACCGCCTGTTCACCGACTCGCCGCGCCAGTCGGTCAACCGGCTGATGATCCGGCTGCAGCCCGAGGAACACGTGCAGCTGCAGATGATGGCCAAGGAGCCGGGCAGTGGCATGCGGCTGCGCCCGGTGAGCCTGAACCTGGACCTGCAGTCCGCCTTCACCGAGCGCCGCGCCGAAGCCTACGAGCGCCTGCTGATCGATGTGATCAAGGGCCGGCTGACCCACTTCATGCGGCGCGACGAGCTGGAGGCCGCCTGGGCCTGGGTCGACCCGATTCTGGAGGGCTGGAAGCAGCTCAACGAAAAACCCAAACCCTACACCGCCGGCTCCTGGGGCCCGGCCGCGTCCTCGGCGCTGATGGCGCGCGAGGGCAGTTCGTGGGTGGAGGAGGCTTGACCTGGCTTTGGCCCACCCCCGTCGCGTCGCTCCGCCCCTCAAGGGGCAACGCTGGTCGACCGGCGAAGCCGGATCGACGGCGTTCTGGATTTGGGACACTGCGCGCCGGACATGCTGCGGTGTTCGAGCCGAGCCACACCCCGTGTGCGCTGAGCCTTTCAAAACATTCTCACGCTGCTGACCCCGGATCACAAACCGCATGATTTCTGAACACCTTCACGCCACGCCCGACACACTGCCGCTCGCCATCGCAGACCAGCTGCGCGCCGCCATCGCCGCGCGCGGCCGGGCCACGCTGGCCGTGTCCGGTGGCCGGTCCCCCATCGCCTTGTTCGAACGGCTGCGCGTGCAGGCGCTGGACTGGTCACGGGTCACGGTGCTGCTGGTGGATGAGCGCTGTGTGCCACACGACCATGCCGACAGCAACACGGCTTTGGTGCGCCAGCATTTGCTCGAAGGCGCGGCCGCCGCGGCCCAGTTCGTGCCGCTGTTCGATACCGTTCCCCCCGATTTGAACGACACGGCCTTGCTCGACCTTGTGGCCTCGGCCAATCGGCGTATGAGCGCCCTCCATTTCCCGCTGGATGTGGTGGTGCTCGGCATGGGTGAAGACGGCCACACGGCATCGCTCTTTCCCACCGCGCCGGGCATGGATTGCGCCCTGACCGCTGAAGGGCCTATCGCCTGGGTGCGCCCCACCACCGCGCCACACGCGCGGCTCACCCTCACGCTGCCGACGCTGCGGGCGGCTCGCCACCTGCATCTGCCGCTGGCGGGTGACACCAAGCGCCGGGTCTACCAGGCCGCCGCCAAGGCGTTCAACCCGGCCCTCCCCATCTCGTTGCTGCTCAACGACCCCGTCTGCACGGTGCAGGTGTGGCTCGAATGAAGCCGGCCACCAGCGCAGCGAACCCAGACATTCGAAGGACAGACCCATGGCCACCCCCCTGCACCCCACCCTGGCCCGCATCACCCAGCGCATCGCCGAGCGCAGCGCCGGCCCGCGCGCGGCCTACCTGAACACCGTGGCCCACAACGCCAAGAGCGGCACCCAGCGCGCTGGCATGGGCTGCGCCAACATGGCACACACCACGGCAGCGCTGCCGCTGCAGGACAAGCTCACCATCCACGCCGAACGCGCACCGCACCTGGGCATCGTCACCGCCTACAACGACATGCTCTCGGCCCACCAGCCCTACGAGCACTACCCCGAGTGCATCCGCGACCAGGCGCGCAGGCTGGGGGCCACGGCCCAGGTGGCCGGTGGGGTGCCGGCGATGTGCGACGGCATCACCCAGGGCGCCGAGGGCATGGAGCTTTCGCTGTTCTCGCGCGACGTGATTGCGCTGTCCACCGCGGTCGCGCTGTCACACAAGGTGTTTGACGCCGCGCTGTTTCTCGGCATCTGCGACAAGATCGTGCCCGGCCTGTTCATGGGCGCGGCGCAGTTCGGCCACCTGAGCGCGGTGTTTGTGCCCGCCGGACCGATGAGCTCGGGCCTGTCCAACGACGCCAAGGCCAAGGTGCGCCAGCAGTACGCACAAGGCCTGGTCGGGCGCGACGCGCTGCTGGCCAGCGAGGCGCAGGCCTACCACAGCCCTGGCACCTGCACCTTCTACGGCACGGCCAACAGCAACCAGATGCTGATGGAAATCATGGGCCTGCACCTGCCTGGCGCCAGCTTCGTCAATCCCGGCACCGCGCTGCGCGATGCGCTCACGGCCAAAGCGGTTCGCCGGGCGATTCAGAACACCGGCAAAACCGGCCGCCCCGCCATCCGCCTGGCCGACATCCTGAGCGAAAAAACCATCGTCAACGGCATCGTCGGCCTGGTGGCCACCGGCGGCTCGACCAACCACACCATGCACCTGGTGGCGATGGCCCGCGCCGCCGGCATCCTGATCGACTGGGACGACTTCGACGAGCTCTCCGCCGTGGTGCCGCTGCTGGCGCGCGTGTACCCGAACGGCAGCGCCGACGTGAACCACTTTCAGGCGGCGGGCGGCATGGGCTACCTGATGCAGGAGCTGCTCGCCGCCGGCCTGCTGCACGGCGACGTGACCACCGTGATGGGCGCCGGTCTGGCCGCTTACGCCCAGGAGCCCTGGCTCGATGGCGAGGCACTCGCCTGGCGCCCGGTGTCCCTGCAGAGCGCGGATACCGCCGTGCTGCGCCCGGTGGCCGATCCCTTCAGCGCCGACGGCGGGCTGCGCCTGCTGAAGGGGAACCTGGGCCGCAGCGTGGTCAAGGTCTCGGCGGTGAAACCAGAACACCGCGTGGTGCGCGCCCAGGCGGTGGTGGTGAGCGACCAGCAGGACCTGCTCGCGCTGTTCAACGCCGGCGAACTGGAAAAAGACCTGGTCGCGGTGGTGCGTTACCAGGGTCCGCGGGCCAACGGCATGCCCGAGCTGCACAAGCTCACGCCGCCGCTGGCCGTGTTGCAGGACAAAGGCTTCAAGGTCGCGCTGGTGACCGACGGCCGCATGTCCGGCGCCTCGGGCAAGGTGCCCGCTGCCATCCATGTGAGCCCCGAAGCGCTGGCCAACGGACCGATCGCCTTGGTGCAGAACGGCGACTGGATCACCCTGGACTGCGAGCGCGGCGTGCTCCAACTCGAGGTGGACGCGGCCACGCTGGCCTCGCGCACGATCACGCACCCCGACCTGAGCGCCCATGCCCACGGCACCGGGCGCGAGCTGTTCGGCCTGTTCCGCGCCCACGCCAGCACCGCCGAGTCGGGCGCCTCGCCGCTGCTTCCATGAACACCCGCGCGCCGAGTTCGTCGGGCCTTGCAGGCGGCGCCATCTGCAGCCGGGAAAAACCGGTTCCACGCCGGCCCTGAAAACATCCGGAACCGCTTCATTCGCCCACACCATGACCACCACCTGTTTCACCCGCCCCGCCTTCCAGTCCCGCGTCGTGCCCGTCATCGTGCTGGGCGACCCGGCGCACGCGGTGCCACTCGCCCATGCGCTGCTCGACGGTGGCATCGACGTGATGGAGATCACCCTGCGATCGGATGCCGCGCTGGCCGCCATCGAGGCCGTGGCCAAGGCGGTGCCGCAGATGCACCTGGGCGCCGGCACCGTGACGCGGGTGGCCGAGGTGCAGCGCGTGATCGACGCCGGCGCCACGTTTGCGCTGTCCCCGGGCTGCACCGACGCGCTGGTCGACGCGGTGCGCACCGCCAGGCTGCCCTTCATTCCCGGTGTGATGACACCGGCCGAGGTGATGCAGCGCCGCGACCAGGGTTTTTTGCTCATGAAGCTGTTTCCCGCCGCACAGGCCGGCGGTATCGCGATGCTCAGGGCCCTGGGCGCGCCCCTGCCCGACGTGGCGTTCTGCCCCACCGGCGGCGTGAGCCCCGACAATCTGCGGGATATCCTGACCTTGCCCAACGTGGCCATGGCCGGCGGTTCCTGGCTCACACCGGCCGACGCTCTCGCCGCGGGCGACTGGGCCCGCATCACGAAACTGGCCCGCGAGGCCACGGCCCTGGCCAACACCGCATAAGCCCACGCCAACCATGCCAACGCTGCACAACACCCCCACCGCCTTGCCCGCCTGGCAGCAACTCAGCCAGCTCGCCGGCCAGAACCCGCCGCACCTGCGCGAGCTGCTGGCCAGCGACAGCGGCCGCACGCAGCGCCTGAGCGCCAGCGCCGCTGGCCTCACGCTCGACGCCAGCCGCCAGCGTGTGACACCGGCCATCGAACAGGCGCTGCTTGCACTGGCGGAGCAGGCCCAGGTGGCCACGCAGCGCGACGCCATGTTTCGCGGCGAACCGATCAACTCCACCGAAGCCCGCCCGGTGCTGCACGTCGCCTTGCGTGGCCAGCAGGGGCCTTGGGGGAAAACCATCACGGCCGAGGTGGCACGCGAGCTGGCGCGTGTCTGCGCATTTGCCGACCGTGTGCGCAGCGGCGCTCTCACCGGCCACACCCGGGAGGCTTTCACCGATGTGGTCAACATCGGCATCGGCGGCTCCGACCTCGGCCCGCGCATGGCCACCGAGGCGCTGGCCCACCTCTGCCACGGCGGGCCCCGGGTGCACTTCGTCTCCAACCCCGACGCCTGGGCGCTGCACAGCGTGCTGCGCGGGCTGGACGCGGCACGCACCCTGTTCATCGTCTCGTCCAAAACTTTCACCACCCAGGAAACGCTGATCAACGCCGCCAGCTGCGAGCGCTGGCTCACCGACCACGGTATCCCCGCCGACCGCCTGCACCAGCACCGCGTGGCCATCACCGCCAGCCCCGGCCAGGCGGCCGAGCTCGGCTACGCGCCTGAGCACACCTTCCTGTTCTGGGACTGGGTGGGCGGTCGCTACTCGGTCTGGTCGGCGCTGGGCCTGCCGCTGGCCCTGGCCATCGGCGGCCAGGCGTTCCGCGACTTCCTCGCCGGCGCCCGGGCGATGGACGAACATTTCTGCACCGCCCCGCTGGCGCAGAACCTGCCGGTGCGGATGGCGCTGCACGGGATCTGGAACCGCAATTTTCTGCGCTGCCCCACCCAGCTCATCGCACCCTACGCCTCGCGTCTGGCGCGCTTCACCGCCTTTGTGCAGCAGATGGACATGGAGTCCAACGGCAAGCGCACCCACCTCGACGGCCGCCCGGTGGCGGTCGACACCGGCGCCATCGTCTGGGGTGGCCCCGGCATCGACGGGCAACACGCCTACTTCCAGCTGATCCACCAGGGCCGGCACTGCGTGCCGGTCGACTTCATCGGCGTGTTGACCGAAGACACGCCACTGCCGCTGGCCGCCACCCACCACCGCCTGGTCAACCTCAACCTGCGCGCCCAGGCCCAGGCCATGGCCGAGGGCCGCAGCGTCGCCGATACCCGCACCCTGCTGTTGAAAACAGGCATGACCTCCACCGACGCCGAGGCGATGGCGCAGCACCGCAGCTTCGAAGGCAACATCCCGAGCCACATCCTCTGGCTCGATCACCTGGACCCGCAGCGCCTGGGCGCGCTGATCGCCCTCTACGAACACAAGGTGTTCACCCAGGCCGCCATCTGGCGCACCAACGCCTACGACCAGTGGGGCGTGGAGCTGGGCAAGACGATGGCCCAGGCGATGGCGGCGCGGGGCTGAAAAAAACCGGTCGAGCAGACGGCCTGGTGTCTCGGCGGGCAACGGGCTG
>CAYRIT010000064.1:0-7768 GCA_964424415.1 uncultured Hydrogenophaga sp. | reverse complement strand
GGCTGAAAAAAACCGGTCGAGCAGACGGCCTGGTGTCTCGGCGGGCAACGGGCTGGCTTCGATGCGCGCCGCCTTGGGCTCGGCATCTCGGCGCGGGTCTGTGGCCACGATTGGCCACGACGTGCAAGCCCTCAGCGGCTGGCCGGTGTGGTGTGAAGCAGCAGGGCTTTCGCGGCTTCGATGCGCTGGGCCAGCGCCACCTCCGGGTGGTTCATGACATCCCGCAAAAAAAGCTGGGGATCGACGTACCCGCCGGGCAGCATCGGCCACAGCGCGGGGCGCTCTGCCGGGGAACCGGCCTGCCCCTGTGCCGGACTCGGTGGGCGCCCATGCGGTGCAGCGGCCGCTCCGCCACGCATACCCTCCGCGGCCTGCTGTCGTGCCAGCAGTGTCTGCAGGCCGCGATGAAAATCGGCCGCCGACACGCTGCCCAGGCCTGCCAGCAACTCCGCCTGTGCCTCTGCGCCGGGGGGCAGATCCAGCCACGGCTCCTCGGCAAACAGGGTGGCGAGATCCCGCGACAGGAACGCCGACCAGCGCTCTGTGCCAGGCTGCTGCGCTGGCACCTCGTGGGCATGCAGCGCCTGCGCGGCGGTGGACGCCTCGGGCGCCGCCTGGGACAAGCTGGGGTAAGACCCGATCCGTTCGGGCGCCACCTCGTTCAGGTAACACCACCGCAGGCTCGCCAGGCACTGTTCTGCCTGCGCCACCGCAACCGGCTCCGCCAGCGAAAACCACAGCTGGTAGGCGTCCACACCGGTCACGGCAATGGCGGGGGCCGGCCAGCCCAGTTCGCTCTGCACTCCCTCCCACACCCGGGCCATGGGCGCCCATTGCGCGGGGCGCCCCAGCTCCAGCACCAGGGCACGCACCTCGCCGTGGGGTCCGATCAGCCGGGGGGCGGTGTTCGTGTCGCCGCTCGCGGCCGGATCGGGCAGGTAGAGGCGGTGAAATTCGGTCTGCAGACGGTCCATGGCGATGGGGTGGGGTTGAGAGCAAAGGTGCGCAGATGCGCCGCTGCATCCTAGCGCCGCACCGGGGCGGCGCGGTGGTGCGGCGCGACACCGGGGAATTCTGCCGTTCCTTCCCCGGGAAGGTGGCGGCATCGCATCCGCGCCTGCCGGTCGCCGAAACCCTGTTGCCGACCCTGCGCTGCCATCCGGGCGCGACGGGCCGAAAAAAGAAACGAAGCGTTTCATCCACAGGCAAGAGACCCCCGCGGCCGCACAGCCGGTTACAGCTGGGTGACCCTGCCACAGACCCGCTTCACACAGGGCCGGGATAATTCCGCCCCATGTTGTTGTCCATCCCACGTCGCGCGATCCTTGCCCTGGCCCTGCTCTCCACCACCTTGGTGGTCACCGCACCCGGGCCGGCCACGGCCGCCCTGGTGGACCTGCCGTCGATCGACCGCATCGTCCACTACCAGCCCAAGCTGCCGCTGCAGGTGCTGACCGCCGACGGTGTGGAGATCGCACAATTCGGTGCCGAGCGGCGCGAATATGTGCCTCTGTCGCGCACACCCAAGCTGCTGCAGGACGCGGTGCTTGCGGTGGAAGACGCACGTTTTCGCGAGCACAACGGCATCGACCCCCGGGGCATGGCACGCGCCGCGCTGGCCATGCTGACCGGCGGCCGCACTCAGGGCGCCAGCACCATCACGCAGCAGCTGGTGCGCACCATGCTGCTCACGCGCGAGCGCACCGTGGAGCGCAAGGCCAAGGAGATCCTGCTGGCGTTCAAGGTCGAGGACGCGCTGAGCAAAGACCGCATCCTGGAGATCTACCTCAACGAGATTTTTCTCGGCCAGCGCGCCTACGGTTTTGCCTCTGCCGCCAAAACCTACTTCGGCAAGTCCATGGACCAGCTCTCGCTGGCCGAGGCGGCCATGCTTGCCGGCCTGCCGCAGAACCCCTACTACGCCAACCCGGTGACCAACCTCAAGCGCGCCACCGCGCGCCAGCGGGTGGTGCTGGAGCGCATGCGCGCGGTGGGCGCCATCACCGAGCAACAACTGGCCACCGCGCGTGCGCAGAAGCTCGCCATCCGCGAGCCGGGCCAGCGCAGTGTGGAGGCGGAGCACGTGGCGGAGATGGCACGCCGTGCGGTGGTCGACCGGTTTGGCACCGAGGCCTATTCCAGCGGTTACCGCGTCACCACCTCGCTGCGCGCGGCCGACCAGCGCGCCGCGGTGGCCGCGGTGCAGCGCGGCGTCATGGCATTGGAGGCGCGCAGCCCCTGGCGCGGCCCCGAAGACCAGATCGACCTGCCCAAGGCCGATGGCGCCGCGATGGACAGCGCGATCGCCGATGGTCTGAAAGACGTGCGCGACGACGACCTGCTGCGCGTCGCGGTGGTGCTGTCCGCGTCCCCCAGGGCGGTGCAGGTGCAACTGGCCAATGGCGAACGTGTGACGATCCAGGGCGCCGGTCTGCGTCCGGCAGCCAGCGGTCTTTCGGCCAAGACCAAAGCGGCGCTCAAGATCCAGCGCGGGTCGGTGCTGCGCGTGATGGCCAGCGGCAAAACCTGGACCCTCACCCAGTGGCCCGAGACCGAGGCCGCGCTGGTTGCACTCGATCCGGGCACAGGCCGCGTGCGCGCGCTGGTCGGCGGCTTTGATTTCACGCGCCAGCCCTTCAACCACGCCACCCAGGGCTGGCGCCAGCCCGGCTCGGCCATCAAGCCGCTGCTGGTGTCGGCCGCACTGGAAGCACGCGTCATGCCCGCCACCGTGGTCGATGACCTGCCCTTCACCGCAGCCAACGGCTGGAGTCCGGGCAACAGCGGTGGCACGGCGGCTGGCCCGATCACCGTGCGCCAGGCGCTCACCCGATCGAGCAACCTGGTCAGCGTGCGCCTGCTGCAGCACACCGGCACCGAACGTGCGCGCGACTGGACCGCGCGCTTCGGACTGGACCCGCAGCGACAGCCCGACAACCTCACCCTGGCACTCGGCACCGGCCTGGTGACGCCGCTGCAGATGGCACAGGCCTACGGCACGCTGGCCAACGGCGGCTGGCGGGTCGATCCGGTGGTGATCGAAAAGATCACCGACGCACAAGGCAAGGTCTTGTTCGAAGCGCCACCGCCGGCACCACTGACGGATGACAACCGCGCCATCTCCGCGCGCAACGCCTATGTGATGAACAGCCTGCTGTCCGACGTCGCCCGCGTGGGCACCGCGGCGCGCGCCCAGGCCACGCTCAAGCGCCCGGACATCTACGGCAAGACCGGCACCACCAACGACGTGGTCGACGCCTGGTTCGCCGGCTACCAGCCGACACTGGCCGCCGTGGTCTGGCTCGGCCACGACAAGCCGCGCAGCCTGGGCGATCACGAATCGGGTGGGCGCCTCGCGCTACCGATCTGGATCGACTACATGGCATCCGCCCTCAAGGGTGTGCCGGTGGCGTCACCCGGACCGCCACCCGCGGGCCTGATGCGCGAGAACGATGACTGGCTCTACAGCGAGTGGCAGAACGGCGGCGCAGTGGCCGCCATCTCGGACAGCAACGGCACCGCCTACGCGGGCCCTCCCACGCTGCTCGACACGATCAAGGACTGGTTCAAGCCCTGAACACCACACCCTGACCGGCAACAGGCGAAAAAAAGCTGGCTCGGCGGCCAGCTCTTTTTTTGCCGACGAAGGCCGGCATCAGCCCGCGCAGATGCGGGCCTTCGCTTCGGCGTATTCGCGCTTGAAACGCGCCACCAGATCGGCTGCGGGCACCACCTCGCGGATGGCGCCGATGCCCTGGCCGCAACCCCAGATGTCTTTCCAGGCCTTGGCGTTGTTGGCGCCCTCGCCGGTGGCGAAGTTCATCTTGCTCGGGTCGCTCTCGGGCAGGTGGTCGGGGTCCATGCCGGCGTTGCGGATGCTGCCTTTCAGGTAGTTGCCGTGGATGCCGGTGTAGAAATTGCTGTAGACGATGTCGTCCGAGTTGCTCTCGGTGATCATCTGCTTGTAGCCGTCGGCCGCGCGCGCCTCGGCGGTGGCAATAAAAGCCGAGCCGATGTAGGCGAAATCGGCCCCCATGGCCTGCGCCGCCAGGACGGCGCCGCCCGAGGAAATCGAGCCCGAGAGGGCCACCGGGCCGCCGAACCATTCGCGGATTTCCTGGACCATGGCAAACGGGCTTTTCACGCTGGCGTGGCCACCGGCACCGGCCGCCACCGGGATCAGGCCGTCAGCGCCCTTCTCGATCGCCTTGTGGGCGAACACGTTGTTGATCACGTCGTGCAGCACCACGCCGCCCCAGGCCTGCACGCCCTTGTTCACGTCTTCGCGCGCGCCCAGGCTGGTGATGATGATCGGCACCTTGTACTTGGCGCACACCTGCATGTCGTGCTCCAAACGGTCGTTGCTCTTGTGCACGATCTGGTTGATGGCAAACGGCGCCGCCTTGTTGTCCGGGTTGGCCTTGTCGTGTGCGGCCAGCGCTTCGGTGATCTCGGCCAGCCATTCATCGAGCTGCGAAGCGGGACGCGCGTTGAGCGCCGGCATGGAGCCGACCACACCGGCCTTGCATTGGGCAATCACCAGCGCAGGGGTGCTGATGATGAACAGTGGCGAACCGATGACGGGGAACTTGATGTTTTTGAGAACGGGGGGCAGGTAACGCGCGGGTGCGGTCATGGTGACTCCAGGATGATGTTGCGGTGGATTCTGGACGCAGCGAACTGCCCGCCGTGTCGATGCGGCGACAGCACGGGTGGCTGGGTCAGGCGGGAATCAGAATGCCTCGGCCGCCAGGGCGGTGACCGCTTCGGCGCCTTCGACGATGGCGTCGCGCATGCCCGGTGTGCGGCTGAGGATGTGGTCGGCGTAGAAACGCGCGGTGGTGATCTTGCTTTGCATGAAGACCGCGTCAGTGCCGTTGGCCAGCCGATCTTCGGCCACCAGCAGGGCGCGTGCCAGCTGCCAGCCTGCCATGAGGTTGCCTGCCAGCATGAGGTACGGCACGCTGCCAGCGAACGCGGCGTTGGGGTTTGAGCGGGTGTTGGCGGCGATGAACTCGACCACGTCCACAAACGCCTCGCGAGCCGCCGTCAGCCGCTTGGCCACCGCCAGCGACTGCGCGCTGCCGCGCTTCACGAGTTCGATCTCGGTCTTCTGGATCTGTGCTGCGATCGCCTTGGCTCCGGTGCCGCCATCGCGCGCGGTCTTGCGACCCACCAGATCGTTGGCCTGGATCGCGGTCGTGCCTTCGTAAATGGTCAGGATCTTGGCGTCGCGGTAGTACTGCGCGGCGCCGGTTTCCTCGATGAAGCCCATGCCACCGTGCACCTGCACGCCCAGCGAGGTGACCTCCAGACTCATCTCGGTGCTGTAACCCTTGACCAGCGGCACCAGGAATTCGTAGAACGCCGCGTTTTCCTTGCGCACCGCCGCATCGGGGTGGTGGTGCGCCGCATCGTAGGCCGCCGCAGCCACGGCTGCCATCGCGCGGCAACCCTCGGTGGAGGCGCGCATGGTCATGAGCATGCGCTTGACATCGGGGTGGTGGATGATGGGCGCAGCGGCGCTCATGGAGCCGTCGACCGGGCGACTTTGCACGCGATCCCGGGCGTAGCCCACCGCCTTCTGGTAAGCCCGCTCGGCAATCGCAATGCCCTGCACGCCGACCGCGTAGCGCGCGGCGTTCATCATGATGAACATGTACTCCAGGCCGCGGTTTTCTTCACCCACGATGTAACCCACGGCGCCACCGTGGTCGCCGTACTGCAAAACCGCGGTGGGGCTGGCCTTGATGCCCATCTTGTGCTCGATGGAGACGCAGTGCACATCGTTGCGCTCGCCCGGCGTGCCATCGGCGTTCACCAGGAACTTGGGCACCACAAACAGGCTGATGCCTTTCACGCCCTCGGGCGCTCCGGTCACACGCGCGAGCACCAGGTGCACGATGTTCTCCGCCATGTCGTGCTCACCGTAGGTGATGAAAATCTTGGTGCCAAAGACCTTGTAGCTGCCGTCGGGCTGCGGCTCGGCGCGGCTGCGCACCGCGGCCAGGTCGCTGCCGGCCTGGGGCTCGGTGAGGTTCATGGTGCCGGTCCACTGGCCGCTGACCAGCTTTTCCAGGTAAATCGCTTTCAGGTCGTCGCTGCCGGCGGTCAGCAGCGCTTCGATGGCACCGTCGGTCAGCAGCGGGCACAGCGCAAAACTCATGTTGGCGCTGTTGAGCATTTCGCCGCAAGCCGCACCAATGGTCTTGGGCAGGCCCTGGCCGCCGAAGTCCACCGGGTGCTGCAGCCCCTGCCAGCCGCCCTCGGTGTACTGCAAAAACGCGTCCTTGAAACCGGGCGTGGTGGTCACCACACCGTCCTTGAACGACGACGGGTTCTTGTCACCCTCCCAGTTCAGCGGCGAGATCACGCCTTCGTTGAGCTTGGCGCACTCTTCCAGCACCGCCTGCGCCGTCTCCAGCCCGGCGTCTTCAAAGCCCGGCATCGCAGCCACCTGGTCGATGCGTGCCAGGTGCTCGATGTTGAACAGCATGTCTTTCAGCGGTGCGGTGTAGCTCATTTTTCGTTTCCGATGGGCGGGTGCAGATAGAAAAAAAGGGCATCGCAAACGATGCCCTGTCGGGATGGCGACCGGTTTACAGCGCCTTGATCAGCTCGGGTACTGCGGTGAACAGATCGGCTTCCAGACCGTAGTCGGCCACGGAGAAGATCGGGGCCTCGGGGTCCTTGTTGATCGCCACGATGACCTTGGAGTCCTTCATGCCCGCCAGGTGCTGGATCGCGCCCGAGATGCCACAGGCGATGTAGAGCTGGGGAGCCACGATCTTGCCGGTCTGGCCGACCTGCCAGTCGTTGGGTGCGTAACCCGCATCCACGGCGGCGCGGCTGGCGCCGAGCGCCGCACCGAGCTTGTCGGCCAGCGGCGTCATGACTTCGTCGAACTTCTCGGCGCTGCCCAGGGCGCGGCCACCGGAGACGATGATCTTGGCTGCGGTGAGCTCGGGCCGGTCGCTCTTGGCGATCTCGCTGCCGAGGAACGCGGTTTTGCCGTTGTCGGCCACGGCCGCAGCCGTTTCCACCGCAGCACTGCCACCGCTGGCAGCGGCCGGATCGAAACCGGTGGTGCGCACCGTGATCACCTTGGTGGCATCGGCGCTTTGCACTGTGGCCATGGCGTTGCCGGCGTAGATCGGGCGCTCGAAGGTGTCGGGTGACTCGACCTTGGTGATGTCGCTGATCTGGGCCACATCGAGCTTGGCCGCCACACGCGGCGCGATGTTCTTGCCGCTGGCGGTGGCGGGGAACAGGATATGGCTGTAGCTCGACGCGATCGCCAGCACCTGGGCCGCCATGCTTTCGGCCAGGCCGTGCTCCAGGTAAGCCGCATCGGCGTGGATCACCTTGCTCACGCCAGCAATCTGCGCAGCGGCTGCCGCCGCAGGGCCAGCGTTGTGGCCAGCGACCAGCACATGCACGTCCCCGCCACAGGCCGCAGCCGCGGTGACCGTGTTGAGCGTGGCGCCCTTGATGGACGTGTTGTCGTGTTCAGCAATAACAAGAGAGGTCATGATCAAATTCCAGAAATAAGTTCGGAGAGGCGTGTCTTAAACCGAAGAATCCGCAGAACCGGCTTTGCCGGGCTGCAGGATTCTCCCCCTGGGGAGTGACGCCACAGGCGCCACGGGGGGAGTCAAATGACCTTCGCTTCGTTCTTGAGCTTGTCCACCAGCGTGGCCACGTCGGGCACCATGATGCCGGTACCGCGCTTGGGCGGCTCGCTGACCTTGAGCGTTTTCAGGCGCGG
>CAYRIT010000063.1:9310-18886 GCA_964424415.1 uncultured Hydrogenophaga sp. | reverse complement strand
CCTGGCTGGTGCCCACGTTCCATTGCCCAAAGCCGGTGCCCATGGGCGCGAAGCGGGCATCGCCCGTGTTGGCGGTGTACACCGCATTGAGCCAGGGGCGCACGTAGGCGGAGGCCCGGTCTTGCGCGCCGGGCAGGTTGTCTCCCTGAGCCGAGCCGTATTGCAGCAGCGCGCCGCTGCGGGTAGAGAACTCCTGGCCGGCGTAGTCGATGCCTTGCCAGTAGTACCACTCCACGCCCTGGGCCACGATGGCTTTTTGGGCGGCTTCGTTGAGGCCGGTGATATCGGTGCCGAGTTTCTGCAGGTCGTTGGTGAAATGCGTGAGCATGCCGTTGGCCGCCAGCAGCACGTTGCCCGTATCGGCTCGCACGCCCACTTCGTTGCGAACCAGTTTGGTGATGATCAGCTGCTGGTTGCCCAGCACATCACCCCCGTACAGGTTCTTGTCCATCAGAACCGTCAACGCGTGCGGTACCCGGCCTGCCTGCGTCTGGAACGAAGTCACCAGCAAACCGGCAATGTGCAGATCGATGCTGTGTTTGTTGCCCTCATCCAGCGTGATCGCGCTGTCGGTGAACAACGGTGTGCCGTTACCGGCCTCGATCCAGTTGAACATGCCCAGATTGGCTTCGAGCAGTTCACCCTGGATGGCCCAGGCCTGAACGTTGGTCTCACGGCTGGCGAAATCGGTGGCGGGGTTGTAGCTGGCGAAGCTCGGGTCGACGTTGTCCAGACGCGAGCGAACGATCTGCATGACGCTCTGCAGGGCGTAGGCCACCACCGTGCTGGTCGTCTGGCTCGCGTCGGCGCTGGCCTGAAAGGGCGCGGCCGCAAACACATAGGCCGGCTGGTCAAACCACACCGCCATGACCGAAGCGAGCCCGCCGCCCAGGCTGTGGCCCGTGAAGGTGATGTTGTCGCTCAAGGCAGGGTCTGCCTTTACGCGCTGGTACAACGCAGCGGCCTGCATCGCCTGCTCTTCGAATTTCCCCAATGCCAGCGGAATGTTGCCGGTGAAGAAATCGGTCAACAATCCCGCGCTGGGCCATGGAATGCCTGCGATGGAGTCAAAAGAAAACTCGGTGCCCGCAAAGCTGATGACGATCTCGCGGCTTGCGATGTTTTGATAGACGCGGGCACTGAAGCCGCTGCCTGCGTTGGCACCCGACTCGCTGGGTTCGTATCCCGGCACGACAACCCAGCCTTCGGGGAGTGGGGCACGATTAGATTCGGTTAATGCTGTTTGATCAGTACCCCGCACATCCCAATAAGAGCCAGCGGCCATTAACGCCATATCAGATTGAATACTCATTTTCTCTCCCCTTGATTGATCGGTAACGGTGTAATCCTATGAATAGTACCCCATCCAGCCCCCGTGGGGTATGCATTCCAATGCGCCATCTTTTCTTCGATCGTGATAGTTTTGCCTTGAAATTTAGCAATCACCTTTGGATTGGGGGTGGCCGGAAGAATATTTGCCCTCGTAATTGCAGCAGGGATACCCCCCCAATTTTGAGGTCTGGTAATTGAGCCATCACCATTTAGAATGGCAACATGCGGATACAGTAATCGGGTGCCAATTTCAACCGAGGGATCGCCTGAGTCTGCGTGATAACCAATGTACCACCTTCCATCTTTTTCATCTAAAAAATTCAATGTGCCGCCTTTAAATGTATGCTGAAACATTGTTTTGTTTCCCTTGTCGAAACTAAAGCTCATTGAGACGAGGCGCGGATGTTTTGGATATCTTTCCAATTCGTTCTTTAAACGCTCATATGTCCGTTTCACATGCACCACAATCACCCGCCCATCGTGCAATTGCACCTCTTCATCCCACGCGATATCGAAATATCGGGGATAGATGCCGTTCTGGCTGATGTAAATCATTGCGCCGATGGCCATCAGGCCAAGCAGCAACTTCCAGTTTTTGGTGAGCAGCTTCATGCCGAAAGCCTCCAAACAGCTTCGTTGGTTGGAATTGCTGCCGCATCTCCATCGCAATGAATCCCATCGCGCCAGGCCACGACCCGGGCTGCGTCGTTGCCCGCCCCCGCAAACATCACATCGGTTCTGTGCCCGCCATTGAACGTGTCGGCGCCGCCCTGGCCAATGAACATCTGGGTTTGGTCCAGGTCGCGCGCGAGTGCAACCGTGCCAGTGGTGGCGCTGGTGGCCACGTTCCATTGCGCAAAGCCCGTGCCCATGGGCGCAAACCGGGTGTCGCCGGTGTTGGCGGTGTAAAGCTCGTCAAGCCAGGGGCGCACATAACTTGAGGCGCGGTCCTGCGCGCCAGGCAGGTTGGCGCCCTGGGCACTGCTGTATTGCAGCAAGGCGCCGCTGCGGGTAGAGAACTCCTGGCCGGCGTAGTCGATGCCTTGCCAGTAGTACCACTCCACGCCCTGGGCCACGATGGCCTTTTGGGCGGCTTCGTTGAGGCCTGTCATGTCCTGCCCCAGGCGGTGCAGATCGGCGGCGAAGTGGCTGAGCTTGCCGTTGCCGGCGTTGGCCTGTTCGCTGCGGATGAGGTCGATTAGGAAGTTGCGCTGGATGCTGCCTTTGGTGTCGTAGGAGTAGAGCTCACCGTCCAGCATCACCGGCAGAGTGGCCTGCACCTTGACGGTGGCTTGGCGAAAGCTGTCGCTCATCAGGCCCGCGGTGAGTAGAGCCTGGGAGTGCAGGGTGATGGAGTTGCCAATGGCACCGCCACTGAGCTGTTCTGCTCCGAATTGGACCGCCGTGACCTGCCCGGCGCCCTCAATCGGCGCCACCAGTGCGCGCAGCGCCTGTAACACTTCGCCTTCGGTGTGAACGTGGTTGACGCGCAATTCGCGCACAGCGAAGTCGATGCCGGGGAAATAGATGCCAAAGGCGGCGTTTGTCAGGCCAGCTCCCACTACGTCGAGATAGGTCAACGTCTTGAGCTGGAGGTCTTTGGCGAAGGACTCCATTGGACGCTGATCGAACACGGTGGCCGGCTGGTCGAACCACACGGCCATCAGTGAGGCGAGGCCGCCGCCCAGGCTGTGGCCGGTGAAACTCACCTTGTCGGCGCCGTAGGTGGCGATGGCCTGCGCAGCGACTTGCGCCGCCTGCCTTAGCTGGAAGTTGCCGATGTTGAGGTTTTCTGCCCAATCAGCCAATTCGTTGGTGCCGGTGTATGACACCACCACCTCGCCCGACGCGTTGTTGCGATAGACGCCGTAGGAAAATCCAGCGGCATTGTCGGTCTGCCAGTTAACCTCTTCCCATCCGGCGGGGACTCTGGGGCGGTTACTCTTGTTAGCAGCCTCATCGAATAGTTCAGAAGAATAAACTCGTAACGCCAATTGAGCATAAGTCTCGTTTGCAATCATTTTTCACTCCCCTTTTTGCATTCTTGAAAATACTTACCGCTAGGTTTGACTAATTCAGTCAAAAACTTCAGTTGGGGATCTCTGGTCTTGTATCGTTCTCGCATCTCAGCGGTTATCTTATTTTTTAGTCGATCAGAGTAGGTGAAATCAATCACAAAATTGGTTTTGAGCCCATAAATCCAATCGTCAGGAGAGGGAGGCCATGTCCATTTATTGGGGTAATCCGAATTTAATTGGACGTAGGATTGACATTTATCGTACGCGTGTGTCCAGTTCCATCCGTGGCATCCAGCTCCGGCGATTAAAACTGGAGAATCATTGTGAATTGCGAGGACCCGAAGGCAAGCATCCCCCCCATACCGGTAACGCTTGCCCTTCCATTCAAACACCAAGGTCTGCTCTTTCCTGGGCCGCCAAGCCAAATCCATCGGGTTGCCTGCATCGCCTTGAATCGAATAGTCCACACTGCGCTCAACCCAAATCACCTCCCCGGTGTTGAGCGGCACCTCTTCTTGCCAAGTGACCGTCTTGCTGCAAGCACTGAGCAAGCTCATACAAAGCCCGGCGATCAGCCAGGGGGTGAGGCGGGTTTTCATGCGCTTTGTCTCCATTCAATGCAGCTTGCGGGGCTGGTAGCGGTCATGGCCTGGCCGACAATGGTGGACTGGGTGATGCGTCTGTTCAGACTTGGCATGCGGCTCCTTGATTTAGCGTTCACGGAAACTCTCACTCCCCGCCCGCTGCACGGGCGACAACAAGAACTCAATCACCCGCCGCTGCCCGGTCTTGATCTCGGCGGTGATGTTCATGCCCGGGCTGATGGGCACGGTCTTGCCGTCGACCGACATGGTCTTGCGCGAAAGGGTGAGCAGCGTGGGGTAGTGGGACTGGCCGGTTTTTTCGTCGGTGACGGCGTCGGCCGTGACGAGCTTCACTTGGGCGTCCACCGTGCCGTATTTGGTGTACGGGAAGGTTTCCAGCTTCACGCTGGCGATCTGGCTGGGGTTGACAAAGCCGATGTCCTGGTTGGCCACGCGCACTTCGGCGGTGAGTTCCGTTGAATCGGGCACCACCACCATGAGCGGCTGGGCGCTGGTGACCACGCCGCCCACTGAATAGATGGCGAGTTGCTGGATGACGCCGTCGACTGGCGCGGTGAGCTGGGTCAGGCGTTCGCGCTGGTCGGCTTTGATGAGCTCGGCCTGCATTTGCTGACGCTGGGTGCTGGCCTGGGCCTGGCGGTCGCTCAGGGTTCTCTGGATTTCGGCTTGCAGGGCGGCCTTGGTTTGCGCGGCTTCTTGCAGGGCGCTCTGGGCCTCGGCCAGGCGGGCGCGCTGGGTGGCCAGGTCTTGCTCCATTTCCACCCGCTCGCGGGTGCGGTCCTGGGTGGCGTGGCCGGAGATGTAGCCCTGGTCCACCAGGCGTTTGAAGTCGGCCTCGCGGGACTGGGCCATGGGCAGGGTGGCTTGCAGTTTGTTGATGGTGGCTTGCACGGTGCGCAGCTCGGCGTTGCGGCGGGCGGTTTCGGCGTCGAGCTTGGAGAGCTTGGCCCGGATGTCCTGGTACTCGGCTTGCAGAAGGGTGCGCACGGCTTCGGCGTGCGAGGCTTCGGCGGGTTCAATGGTCTGGCCCGGAGCGCCAGGAGCGCCCGGCGGTGCGGCGAGCCCGGGCGCGGTGTTGCTCGCCAGGGCTTTGAGCAGGGCGGTGGTGCGGCGCTCTTCGCTCCAGGCCGCGGCCAGCTGTTGTTGCACGCTGCTTTTGTCGGCGCTGGCGCTGGTGGGATCGAGCTCCACCAGCACCTGGCCGGCCTTCACGCGGTCGCCGTCTTGCACCAGCACGCGCTTGACCACGCTGGCCTCCAGCGGCTGGATGAGCTTGGTGCGTTCGCTGACGATGATGCGCCCGGGCGCCACGGCCACGATGTCGACCTTGCCGAAGATGGCCCACACCACGGCCAGCACAAACAAGGCGATGAGGCCAAAGGCCAAACGGCCCGGCGCGGGGTGCACCGGGGTTTCTTGCAGGCTGAGCGCGGCCGGCAAGAAAGCGGCTTCATCACCCAGGCGCTTGGGGCCGGCCAGCTCGCTGCGGTGCGCCCAGGCGGCGCGGAACACGGCGCTGTAGCGGGACAGCAGCTCGCGGGTGGCGTTGCGCAGTGGGGGTGCGGCGTTCGCAGCATCTTGACCCGCTTGGGTGGATGAAACGCTGCGGTCTGAGGTGGTGCGCATATTCATACCACTTCCCCCTCCGGCGTACCAGCCCCATCCTGCATGCGCCAAAGGTAGGCATACAGCCCCTTGGGTTGCGCCACCAGCGCATCGTGTGGCCCAGCTTCCACAATGCAGCCCCGGTCCATCACGATGATGCGGTGGGCGCGGCGCACTGCACTCAGGCGGTGCGCAATGATGAGCACGGTGCGGCCCTGGCAGATGTGGGCCATGTTGCGCTGGATGATGGCTTCACTCTCGTAGTCGAGCGCGCTGGTGGCTTCGTCGAAGATCAAGATGCGCGGGTTGGTGAACAGGGCGCGCGCAATGGCAATGCGCTGGCGCTGCCCGCCCGAGAGCGACGAGCCTTGCTCGCCCACCACGGTGTCATAGCCCTCGGGCAACTCGCTGATGAACTCGTGCGCGCCAGCCAGCTGCGCCACACGCATGACGGCTTCGATGGGCGCGGCGGGGTCGGTGATGGCGATGTTCTCGCGCACGCTGCGGTTGAACAGCAGGTTTTCCTGCAGCACCACACCCACCTGGCGGCGCAGCTGAGCGGCGTCGATCAGGCTGATGTCGATGCCATCGACCAGCAGGCGGCCCGCCTCGGGCACGTACAGGCGTTGCACCAGTTTGGTCAGCGTGCTCTTGCCCGAGCCCGACCGCCCGACGATGCCAATCACTTCGCCAGGTTTCACGTCCAGGACGATGCCGCTCAACACCGGCGCGGCCTCGGGCCGGTAGCGGAAGGTGACGCCGTCGAGCGTGATGCGGCCTTTGAGCAGGGGCAGCTGCGCCGTGCTGCTGGGCGGCACTTCGGTGCGGGTGTTCAAAATGTCGCCCAGCCGCGCCACCGAGATGCCGGTTTGCTGGAAGTCGTTCCAGAGCTGGGCCATGCGCATGATGGGCTGGGCCACGCGCTGGGCAAACATGTTGAAGGCGACGAACTGGCCCACGGTGAGCTGGCTGTCCATGACCAAGTGCGCGCCGTACCACAGCGTGGCGGCGTTCACCAGCTTGCCGATGAGGTTCACGCCTTCGTGGGCCACGGTGGCGAGGTTTTGTGTTTTGAAGCTGGCCGAGACGTAGGCCGCGAGCTGGTTGTCCCAGCGCCGGCTGAACCCCGGCTCCAGCGCCGAGGCTTTAACCGTCTGGATGCCGGTGACGGTCTCCACTAGCATGGCCTGGTTCTCGGCGCCGCGCGCGAACTTGACATCGAGCCGCTGGCGCAACACGGGCACCACCGCCAGGCTCAGGCCGAAGTACAGCGGCAGGCTGACCAGCACGATGAGGGTGAGCGGCACGCTGTAGAACAGCATGACTGCGATGAACACGACCGAGAACAACACGTCAAGCAAAACGGTGAGCGCGTTGCCGGTGAGAAAGCTGCGGATGTTCTCCAGCTCGCGCACGCGGGCAACCGAGTCGCCCACGCGGCGCGCCTGGAAGTAGCTCAGCGGGAGCTGCACCAGGTGGCGAAACAGGCGCGCGCCGAGCTCCACGTCGATGCGGCTGGTGGTGTGACTGAAGACGTAGGCGCGCAGCGCGCTCAGAACGCTCTCAAAGACGACCACGATGACCAGGCCGATGATCAGCACATCGAGCGTGGTCAGGCCCCGGTGGACCAGCACCTTGTCCATCACCACCTGGAAGAACAAGGGGCTCACCAGGCCAAAGAGCTGCAGGAAAAAACTGATGACCAAGACCTCGCCGAGCAGCCTGCGGTACTTGACCAGGCTGGGGACGAACCAGGAAAAGTCGAATTTGGCGAGTTCGCCGGCCAGGCTGGCCTGACTGCTGATCAAGATGAGCTGGCCGGTCCACTGGGCGGCGAAGACCTCGATGGATTCGATGGTGGGGTGGCTGTTGGCCGGCCCGTCATCATCGCCATCCGCAAGCGCCTGGAACAGCACGCGCTGGCCGTCGCACTGGGCCAGGATGGCCACGCGCAGGCTGCCGTCTGCGGAATGCATGAGCGCCAGCGCGGGCAGGGGTGCGAGCGATAGGCGCTCGGCGCTGCTGCGGCTGAGTTTGGCCTTCAAGCCAAGGTGCTTGGCCGCTCGCAGCAGGTCGGCGCTGGAGAAGGGCTCGCTGGCGCTCAGGCCCAGATGGTGCGCCAGCGTGGCGGGATCGGCGGCCACCTGGTGCAGCCGGGCGATCAGGCAAAGGGCTTGAAGGGGGCTTGGGGGGTGACTGGGAGGGCCGTCGGCAGTGGATTCCTCCCGAGACGTGGGCGCCTCAGGCGCACACGCCTCTTGCCGATCCATGCTCGCAACGCTTGCATCCATCCCTGGCCCCTTGACATTTTTACGAAATGCTATTCGTTAAAAATCTCCAGAAAAAGGTAACTATTTGCCTGTTGGGAGGCGGTCGCCGTCCTGTCAGGTTTGACAGGGGCGGAGGATGGGGTTTTCCCAGGAGTGCAAGCGGCGCAGCCACTGCACCAAGTGGAGAGGCGTGGGGCTCAGTAGCTCCGCCCGCCCTTGTACGCCGCGTGTGTGCGCGCCTGCAACGGACTCACCTTGTTGATTGCGGCCACGGTCCGGCTGACCTGGGCGTGGGTGATGCACAGGCCGAGCGCATCGGCGGCGTCTTTGCCGGGCAGGCCGGGCAATTTGAGCAGGCGTTTGACCATGTCCTGCACCTGCGTCTTGTCGGCCCGCCCATGGCCGACCACCGCTTTTTTCAGCTGCAGCGCGGTGTATTCCGCCACCCCCAGGTCGTTGGCCACCAGTGCGGTCAGGCAGGCGCCGCGCGCCTGGCCGAGCAGCAGCGTGGCCTGGGGGTTGACGTTGACGAACACGATCTCGCAAGCCGCGACCCCCGGCTGGTAACGGGCCACCACCTCGTTGATGCCGTCGAACAGGATGCGCAGGCGCGCTGGCAGCAGCGCGCCGTCTTTCGGGCTGGTCTGGATGGTGCCGCTGGCCACGTAGTGCATCTCGGGGCCATCGGTGTCGATGACACCAAAGCCGGTGCACTGCAGGCCGGGGTCGATGCCGAGAATCCTCATGTCGAGTGGCTCATAAATTGAAGGTCCAGCGCACCGAGTGGAAGAACACCGGCGCGGCAAAACACAAAGCGTCCACCCGGTCCAGTATGCCGCTGGTGCCGGTGACCGAGCGACCGTCCGCGCCCCAGTGCGTCACGCCGCGGTCGAGCTTGATGGCTTTCATGACGAGGTGGCCAAGCGTGCCGGCGACGCAGGCCACCAGTGCCATCGCCAGGGCGGGCAGCGGCTTGAACGGCGTGATGCCGGCCAGCAACGCGCCCAGCAGGCCGCCCGCGAGCAGGCCGTAGCCCCAGCTGCGCCAGTGAAACACCTCGCTGATGGCGGGCGCCACCGGGCGCAGCAGGCGGCGCGCACTCAGGTGCTGCACCAGCATGCAGGTCTGCACCACGGCCACCAGAAAAAACACCAGGAAGGCGGTTTTGCCGTCGAAGCCGGGGAAGTCGAGCATGAGCAGTGCGGGCACATGGCTCATGCCGTAGACACAGACCATGATGCCCCACTGCAGCTTGGCGTTGCGCTCCAGGAACTGCGCCGGCTCGTTGGCCAGCGCGCTCACCGCTGCGATGGCCAGGAACACATAGACCGGGATGAACACGGTGAACAGGTCGAAGTGGCGTGTCCACACCAGCGTGTACTGCAGCGGCAGCACGAAAAAAAAGACAAGCACCAGGCTGCGGTGGTCACCGCGCCGCGTGGGCGACAGGCTGATGAATTCGCGCAGGATCAGGAAAGACACAAATCCAAACAGCACCGTGGCGACCCCGTCGCCGGCCGCCCAGCCGACCCAGAACACCAGCGCCATCACCCAGGCCGTGCGCAGCAGCACCTGGCGATCGTGCAGGCGCTGTGCGCGCCCGCTGTCATCGGTGGCCGAGTCTCTGTTTTCCCGCAGCGAGACCAGAATGCCGGCCACGGTGACCAGGGCCAGCAAACCGAACAGCAGCACGAACAGCAGGCCAACCTGCTGCTCCGGGGTGAGGTTGCGTAAGAAGGTGCGCAT
>CAYRIT010000063.1:0-9210 GCA_964424415.1 uncultured Hydrogenophaga sp. | reverse complement strand
CCGCCCCAAGGGAAGGCCACGCCCCCTCGGGGGGCAGTGAATGCACGCAGTGCCGAACGTGGGGGTCAGTCATGTCAGACCTCCCGCAACGCCATCACTGCGGCGCGCGCGCGCGCCAGAAAGTCGGCCCGCGGCTCATCGGCGCCCAGCGCCATGGGTTCGCCGAAGGTCACCGAACACAGCACCGGTACCGGTACCACCTCGCCCTTGGGCATCACACGTTGCACGTTGTGGATCCAGGCCGGCACCAGCACCACCTCGGGAAAACGCCGGGCCAGGTTGTACAGGCCCGACTTGAAGGGCTGGGGGTCTTCGGCGAAGCCGCGTGTGCCTTCGGGGAACAGGATCAGCGAGTCGCCGCTCTCCAAGGCGTTGATCAGCGGCTGCAACGGGTCTTCGTCGCCTTTTTTTTCGCGTTCGACATACACCGCGTTGAACACCGCGGTGGTGATCCAGCGTTTGAAAGCGGACGCGGTCCAGTAGTCTCTGGCGGCGATCGGTCGGGTGATGCTGCGGAGCTCCTGGGGCAGCGCAGCCCACATCAGCACCAGATCGGCGTGGCTCTGGTGGTTGGCGAAGTAGATCCGCTGTTCAGCCTTGGGCGGGCAGCCGTACCAGCGGGCCTGCGCGCCGGTGAGCAGGCGCACCAGTCCCAGCAGAAACAGACTCATGGCCTTGGCGCGCAGGTTCATGGTGCCTGGATGCTGCCCATGCGCGCGACGATGGTGCTGGTGCGGCGCGCCAGATAGGACGAGCCCTGGCGCGTCTCGAAAAATTTGGGGCTGGGCAGCATGACCGCCAGGCGCGCGGCCTCGTAGGCGCTGAGCTTGGCGGCCGGCTTGTTGAAATAGCGCTGGGCGGCGGCCTCGGCGCCGAAGATGCCTTCGCCCCATTCCACGCTGTTGAGGTAGATCTCCAGGATGCGCTGTTTGGAGAGCAGGGTTTCAAGTGCGAGCGTGAGCATCAGCTCCTGCCCCTTGCGCAGCAGACTGCGCTCACCCGAGAGCAGCAGGTTCTTGGCCAGCTGCTGGGTGATGGTGGAGCCGCCGACGATCTTGGGTGGCTGGATCGCCTTGACCGCCGCCTCGGCTGCGTCGGGTTTGCTGGCCAGCCGGCGCCCGATCTGCTCGGCACGCTTATCGGCCTGCGCCTGGCGCCGCTCGTTCTTTTGCCAGGCCGACTGGATGGCTTCCCAGTCCACTCCGCCGTGATCCATGAAACCGGCGTCTTCCGAGGCCATCACCGCGCGCTTGAGGTGGGGGCTGATCTCGTCGTAGGCCACCCATCGGGCCGACCAGCGCCACGGTTTGTCGGTGCGCCGGCTTTGCGCGGCGATGCGCCAGGCTTCCGAGCGCATGAAGGCGGTGCTTTGCGGATCGATCACCACCATCAGGGCGATGCGTCCCACAAAAAAGATCTGCAAGGCCAGCCCGGCGAGCAGCAGCCACAGCAGCCAGCGACCCAAGGCTCTCATTGGCTGGATAGCTGGGTTTGCAGGGTGGCGTCGCGGGTGAAGCGAAAGCGCGACACCACCACGATCTGGTCGGCCTGGCGGCGCATCGCGTCGCTGAAGCGCCCGTAGTTCATGCCACGCACAATGGCCTGCGCGCGCCGGTCCAGCACCGCCTGGCCCGACGGTTGCACCACCTCGGTCTGCAGCACCTCACCGGAAAAATTCACCGTGATGATCATGGTGAGCTCGCCATAGAGCTTGCGCCCGCCGGCCTCTGGGAAGTTGCTGGTGCCGCGGTCTTCGATCTTTCGGCGCAGCTCGTCGTAGTAGATCGCGTAGACCGCTTCGCGCGTGGCCGGGCTGATGTAGCGCTTCTTCGGTCGGGCATTCTCTTCGCTGATGCGCTTTTCAATTTCGGCCAGGATCTTCACCAGCGCCCGCCGCCGCGCTTCGCGCTCGACCGCCTGCTGGCTCGGGTTCACCGCTTCGAGTTCGGGCGGCGGCATGTTGGCCAGCTGTTTGCGCACCTGCGCGAGCAGCAGACTCTGCTGCTCCTTGAGCGCTTCGATCTGTTGCTCGTCCTGCTCGGTGGTGTCGCCGATCCTCGCCACCGCAGTGGACGGCAGCGGCGAGGTGGCACGGCCCTTGAGTGCTTCGCCGCCGCCGGCCAGCGACGCCTGGGCGATGGCCATCGCCTTGTCGGGCCGCTCGTTGCTCTTGGCGTTGACCAGGATCACTTCCAGCGGCGTGTCCTGAAACACCCGGTTGAACCCTTCCGGATTCACAAAGCGCACAGTGAGCAGCGCGGCGTGCAGGGCCAGGGAAATGCCCAGCGCCAGCTGCAGCGTGCCCAGGGTCTTGAGATAAGCAAGAACAGACTTCACGCGGCGATTATCCGTGTGGCGCGGCTCGAATCAGCTCTCGGCGACGGACTGGCTGGTGGGCGCGGCGGGCGGTCCGGTCCCGTTGTCGTCGAGGTCGATCGCCAGTGCCAGCGGGCTTGCCAGGCTGTCGTCTTCCTCGCCTTCGTCCGAATCGCCTTCGCTGTCGTCCACCGGCCCGTCCAGCCGCTCGATCACCGTGCCCGACACCTCCAGCGAGATGTCGTCGATCTCGCCCAGGCGCACACGCACATGCGCACCGCGCGGCAGGCCTTCGGTGCCGAGCACCGGCAGCACCAGCGGCAGTGTGTCGGCGCGCACCAGGTTGTCCTTGAACAGGGTGGCGGTGAGTTCGGTGATGCCCGCCTGCTCCAGGTGTTTGAGCGTCCAGTAGCGCTCGATGCCGTGCTGGAAGCCGTTGTAGGCGGTGTAGGCCGCGTCGAAGCTGCTGACCACCGCGAACAGGTTGGTGTCTTTGGGCTTGAACGGCGCGGCCAGTGCGGCGGTCTTGCCGTGGCGCGCACAGGCAATGATCTGCCACTGGTTGACCAGGTCCACATAACGCCGCAGCGGCGAGGTGCTCCAGGCGTAGGCGGGCACGCCGATGCCGGCGTGGGGCTGGGCCTTGGTGCCCATGCGCACCTTGACGCCCGGCGCCAGGCTGGCCTGGCTGCGGTAAATGCCGGGCACGCCACAGGCGGCCAGCCACTGGCCCCAGGTGCTGTTGGCCAGGATCATGGCTTCGGCCACCATCAGGTCCAGCGGTGCGCCCCGTTCGCGGGTGGTGATCACCACCGTCTCGCTGCCGTCCGGCTCGTCGCCGGCCATGTCTTGCAGGCGGAAGCTGTAGTCGGGCCGGTTGATGGTTTCGGGTTTGCCGCGCACCACCATGCGCTGCGCCTTGAGGTGGTTGGCCAGACGCAGCAAAAACGCCAGCTGCGGTTGCAGCGCCGCGATCTCGGCCGGCGCGGGCACCGGCGGTGCCTCGCCAGCCAGCCAGGCTTCGGTGATCAAGGCATCGAGCTGGTCATGGCGCAGATTGAGCGCGATGGGCACCCGCTCCAGCGCGGTGCGGCTGTCGGTGACCGCCAGGCTGCTTTCGTCGAGCGTCAGGTAGAGCGACACGGCCGGGCAGTCGCGCCCGGCCTGCAGCGTGTAGGCCTGCACCACCTCGTCGGGCAGCATGGTGATCTTGTGGCCCGGCATGTAGACGGTGGACAGGCGCTGGCGCGCCACCGCGTCGATCGGGCTCTCGGGCGCTATCGCCAGGCCGGGTGCGGCGATGTGGATGCCCAGCGTGACCGTGCCGGTGCCCAGGCCCTGGATCGAAAGCGCGTCGTCGATTTCGGTGGTGTGCGAGTCGTCCACAGAGAACGCCTGCACCGGCGCCAGCGGCAAATCGTCGGCGATCGCCGGCGCCTGCAATGGTGGAAACGTGGTGCCTTTGGGAAACTGCTCGAACAGGAAGCGCTGCCAGTGGAACTGGTAGGCGCTGGTGATGGCGCCCGCGGTCTCCAGCAGGGCCAGCGGCGCGGTGTGGCTGCTGCGCGCGGCCTCCACCACGGCCTTGTATTCGGGCGCGTTTTTGTCGGGTCGGAACAGGATCTTGTAGAGCTGTTCCTTCACCGGCGCCGGGCAGACACCCGCCACCAGTTCCGCGGCCCAGGCTTCGATCTGCGCCTGCACCTGCTGCTTTTTTTCGATCGCGGCCAGCGCCTGCGCCAGGATCTCGGGTGGCGCTTTCTTGTAGCGGCCCTTGCCGGCGCGGCGGAAGTAGTGCGGCGCGCCTTGCAGGCAGAGCAGGGCGGCCACCTGCTCGGTGGTGCTGGCTTTGTCGCTGAAGTACTCGTGCGCCAGGTCGGCGAAGCCGAACTCCTCTTCGGGCGCAAATTCGTAGGCCAGCTCCAACTCCATCGTCTCGGCCACTGCGGCGGCGGCCGGCATCAGCTCGGCCGGGGCGGGCTTCTCATAGCGCAGCAGAACGTGGGCGCTTTTCACCTTGACCCGCTTGCCCGAATCGAGCTCCACCTGCAGCGAGTTTTCGGCTTCGGACAAAAGGCGGCCGGTCAGCAGTTTGCCGGCGTCGTCGAACAGGATGTGCATGGGCGGAATTGTCCCACGCGCCCCGGAATCGACCCGCGAAGCGGCGAAGCGTGGGGGCCACGGCGATCACGCCGCCGGGCCGCCCCCAAGGCGGGATCAGCCCCCTCGGGGGGCTGAGGACCTCGGCTCCAAGCCTGCCCGCGCAGGCTTGGACGGGACGAAGAGACACCGGCTCTGACGGTGTCGCGCCCTGCAAGGGGCGACCCGCGCAGCGGCGAAGCGTGGGGGCCACGGCGATCACGCCGCCGGGCCGCCCCCAAGGCGGGATCAGCCCCCTCGGGGGGCAGCGACCCGCGCAGCGGCAGAGCGTGGGGGCCACAGGTAATCGAACAAGGCGTCGATGTGCTGATCAAAATCGCTGATCGCGTGGTCGCTGCCGGGCAGCAGCCGGGTTTCCCCACCCGCGCAGAAAGCCGCCATTTCCCGCCAGTCCAGCACCTCGTCGCCCTGGGCGACGATGGAAAACTGCCGCTGCGGCGTGGCCGGTTGCAACGGCGCCAGGCGCTGGATGTCGGCCTCCATGGCGCGCAGCTCGTCGACGTAGCCAGGCTGGAAGATGAAGCGCTCGCCCGGGTCATGCCACGCGGTCTGCTCGCCCACGTATTTCAAGAGGTCGCGCGCCGGGAACACCGCCGGGTTGAGCAGCACTGTCTTGGCGCAGCCTGTCTCCAGCGCCAGCCAGCGCGCGTAGAAGCCACCGAGCGACGAGCCTGCGACGGCCATGTGCTCCGGCGACCAGTCGCGCACGCCGTCTTTCAGCATCGCCATGGCCGCCGCAGGCGAGGGCGGCAATGGCGGGCACCACCAGCACACGCCCGGGTGTTCGGTCGCCACCCGGGCCGCCACTTGCTGCGCCTTCATGGACTGCGGTGAGGAACGGAAACCGTGCAGGTAGAGCAGGTGGGTGGTGCTGGGACGCTCGGGATGTGGCATGGCGGGAAGGATAATCGCGCCATGGCCGTCAGTTTCGACAAACCCCGTCTCCTGCAACGCATCGTCCCGATCTTCCAGGGTTTTGATGGGCCGTTGTTCGTGGCCGTCTTGCTGCTGGCGGGGATCGGGCTGGTGACGATGTATTCGGTCGGATATGACCACGGCAGCCGGTTTGCCAGCCATGGGCGCAACATGCTGCTGGCTGCGGGGGTGATGTTTCTGGTGGCGCAGGTGCCGCCGCAGCGCCTCATGTCGCTGGCGGTGCCGATGTACACGGTGGGTGTGGCGCTGCTGGTGGCGGTGTTCCTGTTCGGCATCGAGAAGAAGGGCTCGCGGCGCTGGCTCGACGTGGGTTTGGTGATCCAGCCGAGCGAGCTGATGAAGATCGCCATGCCGCTGATGCTGGCCTGGTGGTTCCAGCGCCGCGAAGGCCTGCTCGGCAAGCTGGACTTCGGGGTGGCGCTGCTGCTGCTGCTGGTGCCGGCGGCGCTCATCATGAAGCAGCCCGACCTGGGCACCACGTTGCTGGTGGTGGCCTCGGGCCTGTTTGTGATCTTCTTTGCCGGTCTGAGCTGGAAGATCATCATCCCGCCGATGCTGCTGGTCGCGATCGGTGTGGTGGTGCTGATCGTGATGGAGCCGAGCTGGTGCGCGCCCGATGTGGACTGGCACATCCTGCGCGAGTACCAGCGCCAGCGCGTCTGCACCCTGCTCGATCCGTCCAAGGACCCGCTGGGCAAGGGGTTTCACATCATCCAGGGCATGATCGCGATCGGCTCGGGAGGCGTCTGGGGCAAAGGCTTCATGCAGGGCACACAGACCCACCTGGAGTTCATCCCCGAGCGCACCACCGATTTCATCTACGCCGCGTTCTCCGAAGAATTCGGCCTGCTGGGCACGCTGGGCCTGATGCTGGCCTTCATCTTCCTGGTGGTGCGCGGGCTGATGATTGCGCTGGATGCGCCCACCATGTTTGCCCGCCTTCTCGCCGGTGCGGTCACGCTCAACATTTTTGTCTACGCCTTCGTCAACATGGGCATGGTCAGCGGCATCCTGCCGGTGGTGGGCGTGCCACTGCCGTTCGTGAGCTACGGGGGCACCGCGATGATCACCATGGGCGTGGGCCTGGGCATTCTGATGTCGGTGGCGAAGTCCGAGCGGCTGATGCAGTCGTGAGTCTCCCGCCTTGCCATGTGGCGGTTGTGGGGGCGGACAACATGGAGGGTGCCATGGTGGCGCGCTTGTGCGACCAGGGATGGACCGTGGCGGTGTGCGGCATCGATCCCACGCGACAGCAGCAGGCGGTGCGAGCCGGTGGCCACCGGGCCGGAACGCCCGAGATGGCGGCGAACGCCCTGGCGAAAGACGGCCTGCTGATTGTCTGGGTGGTCGACGCGACGCAGACGCGAGCTGTGCTGTGGGGCCCGGACGGGGCCGCTGTCGCGATGTGGTCTGGCCAGGCGGGATGCTGTGCCCCACGATCGCACCGCACGCCACCGGAGTCCTGGCCGCGCGGCGCGTTACCTGCATTGAGGCCCGATGTCGGGCGGACCGGCGCGCGCGAGAGATGGCTGCATGAGCCTGATGGTGGCCGCGCCTCGCGAGGTGCTGAAGCGACACCAGGCGCTGCTGGTGGCCCTTTCCAGTCAGGTGTTTCGCATCAGCGAAGGCGTGGGCGACGGGGCGAAGACCAAGCTGGTCAACAACCTGCTCGTTGGCATCAATCTGGTGGCGGCGGCCGAGGCGCTGGCGCTGGCCGAGCGGCTCGGGTTTGATCTGGCCGCCACGCTGGGCGCGATCAAGCTAGCCAGCGGACAGAGCGGGATCGGTTCGGACCGCGTGCGCCGTGCGCTGACCGGGGTCCTCGTTTCGTGTGCCCAAGTCACCCTGCTGGAAAAGGACACCCGCTTGGCGTTGGCGGCTGCTGCAGCGGCTGGCTTCGCCGGCCCGCTGGACGAAGGCCACCGCTCGCGTTTTTGCACCGGTGCGTGCCGCCGGGCGGGGCGATCTGGACGGTGCAGCCCTGTTGCCCTGGTTGCGGGACAAGCCCTGACCGGACGGCCTGCATCCGACGATGTGTCGTCTGCTGCCGTGCTGTCAGCAGCCCCTTTGTTGGTCGACAACAACATATCCCTGGCCACCGTGACATGGTTATCGGCAACGCTGGGGTGTTTCTTCGGTGTTTCAGGCGAGGCCCCGTCGGGGTCACAGAAATTCCGGAATATTGCATTGATGTCACGAAATGCCGGTCGCTTCACGCCGTTGCCCGATGAGCAACTGTCAGCGGTCCCCGCCTGCCGGACCGCGGCAGGGGTCTGGCTGGACCGGGCCGGGGCACGTCTGTTCCCGCTGCTGGTGTTTGTGGTGAGCGCGTTGGCTCTGGCGGGTTGTCAACCGCCCCCGCCTCCGCTGATGGTGGGGCTGAACCCCTGGGTGGGTTACGACCCCTGGTGCTGATGCGCGAGCAGGGCCGCGTCGATCCAGCTCGGCTCAAGGTGGTGGATCTTTCTACCAATGCCGAGGTGCTGCGGCACTTTCGCAATGGGCTGCTGGATGCAGCGCCCATCACCTTGGACCAGACGTTGGGTCTGGTCGATGAAGGCATGGACTTGCGTATCGTGGCTGTGCTGGATAGCTCGCACGGAGCGGACGTGGTGATGGCCTCTCCGAAGGTTCAGGCGGTGCAGGATCTGCGAGGCAAACGCATCGCAGTCGAGCCTTCCACGGTGGGAAAGCTGGTGCTGCTTCGCATGTTGGAATCTGCCGGCATGACGCCTGCGGATGTGACGGTGGTGCAGCTGGAGGCATCCCATCATTTGCCGGCCTTGCAGGCAGGGCGTGTCGTGTCGGTCGTGAGCTACGAGCCCCTGGCCACACAAATGCGCTTGGCTGGTTTTGCTTCAGTTTTTGACAGCGCAAGCATGGATGGCGAAATCCTCGATGTGCTGGTCGTTCGTGCCGATGTCCTGCTTCGTCGTCCGCGCGATGTGGAGGTCTTGGTCCGGGCATGGAACGCGGGTCTCGAAGCATTCAGTTCGGACATCTCCGGTGCCGCCCGAACATTGGCGCCAGCCACCGGCATGTCAGTGGAGGAATACGTGCAAACCCACGCTGGGCTGGCATTCCTTCAGCCCACAGAATCCCTGGCCTATCTTTCGGGCTCGCCGCCACCGATACAGCTCAAGAGCAAAGCTCTGGCGCACACGCTGCAAGACGCTGGATTGTTGCGAACAGTGCCAGGCTGGAACCAGCTTTTCGATCCTGAGCCGGCCCGTCGCGTGCTGGGCGAACGGGAGACCCCGTGAATGCATTGAATGTTCTGGTGCGCATGCCGGCCCGCTGGCTGGTTCCCCTGATGCTGGCAGCCCTGGCGCTGTTGGCGTCCAGCGTCAACTATGCCGTTCAAATCCGTTCACAAAAAGCCGCATTGGTGCAGGCTGCAGAGCAGCTGCTCCTTGAGCGACTCAGCCCAGAGCAACATCGGCTGGACGTGGAGTCCGGAATGGGCAATTCGCTGCTGGTGGGTCGCCTGGTGACCGGGCTCGGTCTGTTCCAGGGACTGGACCAGGCCTATCTCGTCAAGGCAGATGGCCAGATTGCTGCTTCTTTGTCGCGAACCGATCTGGGACGATCGTTCTCAGAGCTGACGGGGCAGCGACAGATGCTCTTCCAGCCCTTGCTCGGCACGAACCACCCAAGCATTCAGACCCGGTATGTATCTGAACAGACGAGGTTGCTGGGTTCCTTGCCTGTGCAAGATGGTTCGCGCCTGCTGGTCAGCGTGGACCTGTCGCAGGCACTGGCTGAGCAGGTGTATGTGGTGCGCAAGAATCTGCTGCG
>CAYRIT010000062.1:0-18899 GCA_964424415.1 uncultured Hydrogenophaga sp. | reverse complement strand
GATGCCGGCCCACTGGTGGGCGAACCACTTGCCGGTGCGGCCCATGCCGCACTGCACCTCGTCGATCATCATCAGCCAGTCGTTGGCGTCACACAGGGCGCGCACGCCCTGCATGTAGTCCGTCGTCATCGGGTTCACGCCGCCTTCGCCCTGGATCGCCTCGAAGAACACGGCGACCACGTTGGGATTGCCCGCGGTGGCCTGCTCCAGCGCCGCCAGGTCGTTCAGCGGCACCCGGATGAAGCCCTCCACCAGCGGGCCAAAGCCGGCCTGGATCTTGGGGTTGCCGGTGGCCGAGAGGGTGGCAATCGAGCGGCCATGAAAGGCTTTCTCGTAGACCACGATCTCCGGGCGCTCAATGCCCTTGTCGTGGCCGAACTTGCGCGCCAGCTTGAGCGCGGCCTCGTTGGCCTCCAGCCCGGTGCTGCAGAAGAACACGTTGCTCAGGCCCGAGCGCTCCACCAGCATCGCCGCCAGACGCTCCTGGTCGGGTACGTGGTAATAGTTGCAGCAATGGATCAGCTTGGCCACCTGGTCCTGCAGCGCGGGCACCAGCTTGGGGTGTGCGTGCCCCAGGGTGTTGACGGCGATGCCCGCCAGCGCGTCGAGGTATTCCTTGCCGTTGACGTCCCAGACGCGGCAGCCCTTGCCGTGCGAGAGCGCGATCGGCAGGCGGCCATAGGTGTTCATCACATGTGGCGAAGCGGCGGGGTGGGGGGCAGCGGTCATGCAGGGCTCCGGAAAAGCGTGGCGAAACAACGCGGCCCAACCTTGCCAGAAGCAGGCTGGGCCGCTGAAAAGCGATTCTAGGGGCAGTGTGCCCAGGCACTGTTGCGGCTTGGGCATCACTGCCTTGCAGCGGCTTGTACCTCGGGTTTTCCCTTGTCTCAAGTCTTATATAAGATAGAATACCTGAGCGGTTCCGGGTGGGCGATCCTCCCCGCAACCCGGCCTGAATTTCCCTCCATCGCCCTCCATCCGAAGGCTTCCCCACGATGGCCCAACCCGCAGTCAAACAAGTGTTCATCCAGGGCGTGACCGAGAGCGGCCGCACCTTCAGGCCCAGCGACTGGTCCGAGCGCCTGGCCGGCGTGATGAGCCCGTTTCGGCCGGGAGGAGCAAGCCCTGGCAGCCACCTCAGCTACTCGCCCTGGTGTGTGCCCAACACCATCAACGGGATCAAGTGCGTGGTGGTCCACACGGATCTGCGCGAGGCCGAACCCATGGCCTGGGACTTCGTGATGGCCTTCGCGCGCGACAACCAGCTCCAGGTGGCCGAGGGCTGCCTGCTGCCTGAACGTCCGCGCTGAACGCGGCTTGGCCGCCGGCGTGGCGGCTGCTATAAGAGAAGCCCATTCACGCTTCAGGAGTTCGGACCATGGCCGTCGCCAAAATCATCGAAATCATCTCGGGCAGCAAGAAGGGCTTTGACGATGCCCTGCGCCAGGGCATTGCACGCGCCAATGACAGCGTGACCCAGGTCACCGGTGCCTGGGTGAAGGACCAGCATGTGGTGGTGAAAAAAGGCCGGGTGGTCGAGTACCGGGTGACCCTGAAGGTGACCTTCATGGTCAAGGACAAGGCCAAGAGGTCGGACGCCAAGTAGGGCGTCCGGAAACAGAAAAGCCGTCTTGCGACGGCTTTTTTGCTTTTTTTGCTGGCAGCGCACCCGTTTCAAACGGCAGACCCTGGCGGGTCCGGGCTGGTGACCAGGCGCTGCGGCCTGGTCGAGGGGGCTCAGGCTGCGGTGGCCAGGGCCTTGACTTTGCTGGACAGGCGGCTCTTGTCGCGCGCTGCCTTGTTCTTGTGGAAGATGCCTTTGTCGGCCACCGTGTCCACCACTTTTTGCATCTTGGCAAACAGTTCGGTGGCTTTTACCTTGTCGCCGGCCAGCACGGCCTTCTCGACGTTTTTCACCACGGTGCGGTATTTGGAGCGCAGGGAGGTGTTCGCTGCGTTGAGTTTGATGTCCTGACGGACGCGCTTGCGGCCCGAGGCGAGTCGGGGGTTCTTTTTCTTCGGCTTGGTTGCCATGATGTGATTCCTTCGGTGTTTGGAGATGATGCCAGCAAAGCCAGCGATTTTAGCACGCAGCGCCGCTTGGGTGGCCGGTCCGGGTGCGACGCAGGCCGCAGGCGCCGGGACCTTGACAGGGCCGTCGTTACACTGGCGCCCGTGTCATTATTCAAATCCGCCTCCCTGGTCTCGCTGCTGACGCTGGCATCGCGCATCACCGGGCTGGTCCGCGAGCTGCTCATGGCAGCCACCTTCGGTGCCAGCGCGCTCACCGACGCGTTCAACGTCGCCTTTCGCATCCCCAATCTGCTGCGCCGCCTGTTTGCCGAGGGCGCGTTCAGCCAGGCGTTTGTGCCGGTGCTCGCCGCGGCGCGTGAAAAAAACGGCGACGCCGCCACCCACGAGCTGGTGGACCAGATCGCCACCGTGCTGGCCTTCGCGCTCACCATCACCTGCGTGATCGGTGTGGCCGGAGCGCCGGTGCTGGTGTGGGCCATGGCGAGTGGCTTGAAACAAAACCCGGAGGGCTTCGAGGCCGCCGTCTTCATGACGCGCTGGATGTTCCCCTACATCGCCTTCATGTCGTTCGTGGCGCTCTCGGCCGGCATTCTGAATACCTGGAAGCGCTTTGCGGTGCCCGCGGCCACGCCGGTGCTGCTCAATGTGGCGATGATCAGCGCGGCCTACTGGGGTGCGCCCTGGTTCAAGACGCTGGGCATCCCGCCCATTTACGCGATGGCCGGCGGTGTGTTGCTGGGCGGCGCGCTGCAGCTGGGGGCGCAGATTCCCGCTTTGCACCGGCTGGGCCTGCTGCCCCGGGTGCGGCTGGGGTGGTCGGACCTCCAGCGTGCCTGGAACCACCCCGGCACCCGGCGCGTGACCACCCTCATGCTGCCGGCCTTGCTCGGTGTGAGCGTGGCCCAGATCTCGCTGCTGATCAACACCCAGATCGCCTCGCACCTCACCGCCGGTAGCGTGAGCTGGCTGACCTACGCCGACCGCCTGATGGAATTCCCCACCGCCATGCTGGGTGTGGCGCTGGGCGTGGTGTTGCTGCCGCAACTGGCCGCGGCCCAGGCCGCTGAAGACAGCGCCCGGTACAGCGGACTGCTCGACTGGGGGCTGCGTCTGGTGGTGCTGCTGGCGGTGCCCTGTGCGGTGGCGCTGCTCACCTTCGCGCAGCCGCTGGTGGCGGTGCTCTACCACTACGGCGCTTTCAGCAATGGCGATGTGCAACAGACCGCGGTGGCGCTCATGGGCTACGGCGTGGGCCTGATCGGCCTGATTGCGATCAAGGTGCTGGCGCCGGGCTTCTACGCGCGCCAGGATATCCGCACCCCGGTGAAAATTGCGATTGTGGTGCTGGTGCTCACCCAGTGCCTGAACCTGCTGCTGGTGCCCCACCTGGCCCACGCCGGGCTGGCCCTGGCGATCGGGCTGGGTGCGATGGTCAACGCGCTGTGGCTGCTGCTCGGACTCAAGGCCCGTGGCGCCTACACACCGTCGCCGGGCTGGGCACGCTTTGCGCTGCAGGTGGTGGCGGCCAGCGCCTTGCTTGCGGTGTTTCTGATGTGGGTCGCGTCGCAGGTCAACTGGCTGGACTTTGACGGACACGCGCTGCAGCGTGTAGGCTTGCTGGCACTGTCTGTCCTGGTGGCGGTGGTGGTGTATTTCCTCACCCTGCTGCTGTCTGGCGTGAACCTGCGCCAGTTCGTTCGCAAGTAGGGCCGCTCGCGGCCCGGTCCACGGACTTGTTGCCATGTCCTACTCTTTCGAATGGTCGTCCACCACCCCACTGGGCTACTTCGCGGCCCTGGTGAGCGACGACCACCACCTGCCGCTGCTGGAAGCGGCCGCCGCGATTGCGCAGGACGAATACCCAGAGCTCGACCTGCAGCAGGTGCTCGGTGATGTGGACCAGCTGCTGGCGCGGGTGAAGCGGCGCAGCCAGGAGACCACCGACCCGCTGCAGCGCCTGCGCCTGCTCAACCACTTCTTCTTCCGCGACATGGGGTTTGGTGGCAACGTCAACAACTACTACGACCCCGACAACAGCTACCTCCATGTGCTGCTCAGGACGCGGCGCGCGATCCCCATCACCCTGGCCGTGCTCTGGCTGGAACTGGCCCAGGGCCTGGGTCTGAATGCACGCGGCGTCAACTTCCCCGGCCACTTCATGGTCAAGGTCAACCTGCCCAACGGGCAGGTGGTGATCGACCCGTTCACCGGCCAGTCGCTCAGCCGCGAAGAACTGTCTGAGCGGCTGGAACCGTACCAGCGGCGCAGCGGTCTGGTTGACGATTTTGACGTGCCGGTGGGGCTGTACCTGCAGGCCGCGCAGCCGCGCGACATCCTGGCGCGCATGCTGCGCAACCTCAAGGAATTGCACCGCACCCAGGAAGACTGGTTGCGCCTGATCGCGGTGCAGGACCGTCTGCTGATTCTGCTGCCCGACGCCTGGGTCGAATACCGCGACCGCGGCCTGGCCTGGGCCGAGATGGGCGACAACCGGCTCGCGGTGAGTGACCTCGACATCTACGTGGCACACACCGACGATGCGCTGGACCGCGAGGCGATCGCGCAGCGCCTGCGCACGCTGCGGCGCGCGCCCAACTGACACCTTGCGGTTTCCGGTTGTAAGCCCCGTTGACGCGGTGCAGAAGATTGCAGATCATCGGCCGGTCTGCGCCCCGGGGCCCCCTGTGTGTGGGCTTGTTCAAACCCTTACCTCTTGCTGCCACCCATGACCACCACCTTCAAACGCCTGATGGCCACCGCGCTCATCCCCAGCCTCATCCTGGTCGGTACGCCCCTGATGGCGCAGGCCGGCATCGTCTCCACCGAGCAAGCCCTGGAGGCCCAGGCCGTCAGTGCGCAGAGCGAGGCCAGCCGCGAGCGGGTCACGGCTTTTCTGCAGCGCGACGATGTGCGTGCCGAGCTGCAGGCCCAGGGCGTGAGCGCCGACGATGCGCTGGTGCGCGTGCAGGCCATGTCAGACGCCGAAGTCGCCCAGCTTGCCCAGCGGGTCGACCAGGCCCCCGCCGGTGCCGGTGTGGTGGGTGTGCTGTTCACCATCTTTGTGATCCTGCTGGTGACCGACATCCTGGGCTTCACCAAGGTGTTCCCGTTCACCCGTGCGATCCGCTGAAGCCCGCAGCGCGCCGTCCGTGTTGCGCCGTTGCACCCCCGCCCTGGCGGGGGTTTTGCTTTCTGTCCCGCTGTTGATCGCGGGCTGTGCCACGGCGCCGTCGCGCGCGGTGTTCGAGCAGCAATGGTCGGCCCAATGGCCCGAGCGCGTGCTGCTGGAGCAGGTGCCATTTTTTCCGCAGGACGACACGCTGTGTGGTCCTGCTTCGCTGGCCATGGTGGCGCAGGCTGCGGGCAGCCGGGTGATGCCCGAGACCCTCACGGCACAGGTCTACCTGCCCGGGCGCCAGGGCAGCCTGCAGGTGGAGATGCTGGCGGCGGCGCGCCGGCAAGGGATGGTGCCTTATCTGCTGCGGCCGAGCCTGGCGGAGCTGGTGCGCGAAGTGGCTGCCGGCGAGCCGGTGCTGGTGTTGCAGAACCTCTCGCTGCCGTTCGCCCCGCAGTGGCACTACGCGGTGGTCGTGGGTTACGACCGGGCCACCCAAACCGTGCTGCTGCATTCGGGCACCACGCCGCGCCTGCCGATGCCGCTCGCCACCTTTGAACACACGTGGGCGCGATCGGGCCGCTGGGCGGTGCGCGTGGCTGCGCCGAACCGGCTGCCCGCCACCGCCGAAGCGGATCGCTGGGCGGCGGCGGTGGCGCCGCTGGAGCGGGTGGACCCGGCCGCCGCCCGCGTGGCCTGGCAGAGCGCTTTGGCGCGCTGGCCCGATCACCGCATCAGCCTGCTGGGTCTGGGCAATGCCGCTTACGCCCAGGGGCAGCGGGCTGATGCGGCGGCGGCCTACCAGGCCGCGGCGCAGACCCATCCCGACTTCGCCGATGCTTGGAACAACCTGGCCCAGGTGCGCCTGGAGCTCGGTGACCTCCCCGGTGCCGCCATCGCCATCGTCCGTGCGGTGGCGCTGGGCGGTCCGAGGCTGGAGGACTACCAGCACCTGCAGCGCCGCATCGCCGAGGGTGCGCGCTGACCCGGTCGCCGCACCCGATGCGATGGCAGCGGAACCGCGACCAGGCAGCACACCGCCGCGCGGCGCCACGCGGCGCTTGTCGCGGCGTCGTTGCATTGGCGTTGGGCCACGCCCTGCCATAGCGGGTTTCGTGACCGGTCTGCGACGCAGCGGTGGCCGCGCCAGTGCTACGATCCCGGCTCATTTTTGCAAGGTCTTCGGTTGGACCTTGAGCGTTTTGCCGATAGCCCATGGTCGATATCCAAACCTTGACGAGCCTGTACCGCACGATGGTGCGCATAAGGGCCTTTGAAAACGCAGCGGAGATCGCCAGCCAGGGTGGCGTCAGCGCCTACGGCCAGAGCGCAGGCGGTGCCGCCCAGGTGCGTGGCCCGCTGCATTTGTCCACCGGACAGGAAGCCGTGCCGGCTGGCGTGTGTGCCCACCTGCGCCCCGACGACTACCTCACGTCCACCCACCGCGGGCATGGCCACACGCTGGCCAAAGGGGCCGATCTGGCCCGCATGATGGCCGAGTTGTTCGGCAAGGCCACCGGCTTCAACGGCGGCAAGGGCGGCTCCATGCACATCGCGGATTTTTCCGTCGGCATGCTGGGCGCCAACGGCGTGGTGGCGGCTGGCCTGCCGATCGCCGTGGGTGCTGCCCACGCACAGAAGATTCAGCAGGCGCAGCGCCAGGCCGTGGGTGAAGCGCCGGGTGATGCGATCACGGTCTGCTTTTTTGGCGACGGCGCGATCAACCGCGGGCCGTTCCTGGAGGCGCTGAACTGGGCCCGGGTCTACAACTTGCCGGTGCTGTTCGTCTGCGAGGACAACCGCTGGAGCGCCACCACGGCCAGCGGCCCGATGACGGCCGGCGCCGGCGCCTCGGCGCGCGCGCTCGGCATGGACATCACCGCCACCCAGGTGGATGGCAACGATGCAATCGCCGTGCACACGGCGGCTGCTGCCCTGGTGGCGCAGGTGCGTGCCGGGCAGGGGCCGCTGCTGTTGCACGCCAGGACCTACCGCGTCAAAGGCCATGTGTCGGTGGACCCGGCCACCTACCGCGATCCGCAGGAGCTGGCGGCTGCGCTGCTGACCGATCCCATCGCGCGCCTGCGCGAACACGTTCAATCGCTGGGCCACGGCGTGTCCGAACTCGATGCGCTGGACAACGCCGCCACCGCAGAGGTGCAGGCGGCACTGGACGCTGCGAACGCCGCGCCCTGGCCCGATGCCGAGGCCGCGTTCACCGACGTGCAGACCACGGGGGCGGGCACATGGTTTTGAAAACGAGCAGTGGAGCGATGGTGGAAGAGATCGGTTACGCCCAGGCCGCGGTGCGCGCCCTGCGCAGCGAGATGGCGGCGGACGACCGCGTGGTGGTGCTGGGCGAAGACGTGGGTCGGGGCGGCATTTTCGGCCAGTACCTGGGCCTGCAAGGTGAATTCGGGCCGCAGCGCGTGATCGACACGCCCATCAGCGAGGCCGCGATCATGGGCGCTGGCGTGGGCATGGCGCTGGCCGGGATGCGGCCGGTGGTCGAGATGCGGGTGGTGGATTTCGCCCTGTGCGGCATGGATGAAATCGTCAACCAGGCGGCCAAGAACCGCTTCATGTTTGGCGGTCAGGGCCGGGTGCCGCTGGTGGCACGCATGCCCGGTGGCATCTGGGACGCGTCGGCGGCGCAGCACTCGCAGTCGCTCGAGGCCTGGTTTGCCCACCTGCCCGGTGTGGTGGTGGTGTGCCCGTCCACACCGCAGGACAACCACAGCCTGCTGCGCGCGGCGATGCAGTGCGGCGACCCGGTGATCCACATCGAGCACAAGACGCTGTGGGGCAGCACCGGCCCGGTGGATGAGACGCTGGACATCCCCCTGGGCAAAGCCGCGGTGCGCCGCCCGGGCAACGCGCTGACCCTGGTGAGCTGGAGCCGCCAGGTGCTGATTTGCGAACAGGCTTGCGCAACGCTGGCTGCTGAAGGCCTCGATGTCGAGCTGATCGACCTGCGCACCATCTGGCCCTGGGACCGCGAACAGGTGCTGGCCTCCTGCGCGAAGACCGGTCAGTTGCTGGTGGTGCACGAAGCGGTGCAGGCGGGGGGCTTCGGTGCCGAGATCGCCGCCACCGCCGCCGAAGCCACCGGCTGCCGCGTGCGCCGCCTGGGCGCGCCGCGCATACCGGTCGGGTACGCGCCGGTGCTGGAGGCGCAGTCGCGCATCGGCGCCGACGCGATCGCCACCACCGTGCGGGCCATGCTGCGCTGAAGGCGCACCCTCGCGCGCCACGCCGATCCCATCCACAGACCGCCTTCATGAAGCCAACCCCTGTTCATCCCCACCTGCCGGTGGACGTGCCCGACCCCGATGTGCAGGACGTGGCCACCGCCGTGCCGCTGAAGATCGAAGACTGGGCCACGGTCATCATCATGGCGCTGTTGGCCTGCATCACCTTTGCCAACGTGCTGGTGCGCTACTTCACCGACAGCTCCTTCGCCTGGACCGAGGAGTTTTCGGTCTTCCTCATGATCGTGCTGGCCATGGTGGCGGGCTCGGCGGCGGTGGCGCGGGACCGCCACATCCGGATCGAATTTTTTTCCGAGAGCGGCTCTGCCGTGCGCCAGCGGCGGCTGGCGCTGCTTGGTGCGTCGATGGTGGCACTGCTGTTTGGCCTGATGGTGGTGCTGAGCGTGCGCCTGGTCTGGGACGACTACCGCTTCGGTGAAACCTCACCCGGTATCGGTGTCCCGCAATGGTGGTATTCGATCTGGCTGCCGATCATTGCCTCGGCCATCACGCTGCGAGCCCTCGGCCTGCTGGTCCGGCGCTGGCGCGAGAAGGTGCAGACCGCATGATCGCCACCCTGCTGTTTGTCGCCTTCGCCGTGATGCTGCTCGCGGGGGTGCCGATTGGCGCCGCCATGGGCCTGGCTGGAGCCGCCTGCATCGCCCTGGCCAATGCCGATGCGCAATGGTTTGGCCTGCTGGCCGTGCCGCAGAACTTCTACGCGGGCCTGGGCAAATACCCGCTGCTGGCGATCCCGATGTTCGTGCTGGTCGGCTCGATTTTCGATCGCTCCGGTGTGGCGGCGCGGCTGGTGAACTTCGCGATCGCCATCGTCGGCCGCGGCCCGGGCATGCTGCCGATCGTGGCGATTGCGGTTGCCATGTTCATGGGCGGCATTTCCGGCTCGGGCCCCGCCACGGCGGCGGCGGTGGGCGGCGTGATGATCGCGGCCATGTCGCGGGCCGGTTACCCGGCCGCGTTCTCTGCCAGCGTGGTCGGTGCGGCAGCCGCCACCGACATCCTGATCCCGCCCTCGATTGCCTTCATCGTCTACTCGGTGCTGGTGCCCAGCGCCTCGGTGCCGGCGCTGTTTGCCGCCGGCCTGGTTCCGGGCGTGATGGTCGGTCTGGCGCTGATGCTGCCCAGCCTCTGGCTGGCGCGGCGCCACGGCATGGGCCAGCTGGAAGCTCAGCTGCCGCGCCCGCCGTTCTGGCGCAGCCTGCGCGAGGCCAGTTGGGGGCTGGTGGCGCCGGTGCTGATTCTGGGCGGCATGCGCGCCGGCTGGTTCACGCCCACCGAAGCGGCGGTGGTCGCCGTGTTTTACGGCCTGTTTGTGGGCATGGTGATCCACCGCACCATCCGGGTGCGAGACCTGTTTGGCATCCTGCGCGAGTCGGGCGAGCTGTCGGCGGTGATTCTGATCGTGGTGGCGCTGGCGGGCATTTTTGCGTTTTCGCTCTCCACGCTGGGTGTGATCGATCCGGTCACCCACGCCATCGTGACCTCGGGACTGGGCGAATACGGCGTGCTGATGCTCCTGATCCTGCTGCTGATCGTTGTCGGCATGGTGCTCGACGGGGTCTCCATCTTCCTGATCTTTGTGCCGCTGCTGTGGCCCATCATGCAGCACTACCAGTGGAACCCGGTCTGGTTCGGGGTGCTGCTCACGCTGCTGGTGGCGCTCGGCCAGTTCACGCCGCCGATTGCGGTCAACCTGATGGTGTCGTGCCGGATTGCCCGCGTGGGCATGGAAGAGACGGTGCGCTGGGTGAAGTGGCTGGTGGCCTCCATGTTTGTGGTGATCATGGCCGTGCTGATGTGGCCGCAGCTGGCGCTGTGGCTGCCCACGCGTCTGGGTTATTGATCGATGTACATTGCTTTCCGCGCGTTCCTGCTTTTTTTATCACCTATGAAGGAGACAGTTCCCATGAAGATGCGTCGTTCCCTGCTGGCCACACTGGCCGCTGCCGGTCTTTCCACCCTGATGGCGGCCCTGCCCGCGACCGCGGTGGCCCAGAAGGCCCCTTACAAGTCCGAGTACCGCATGTCGCTGGTGGTCGGCACCGCTTTCCCCTGGGGCAAGGGTGGCCAGATCTGGGCCGACCTGGTGAAGGAGCGCACCCAAGGCCGCATCAACATCAAGCTGTACCCGGGTGTCTCGCTGATCCAGGGTGACCAGACGCGCGAGTTCAGCGCACTGCGCCAGGGCGTGATCGACATGGCCGTGGGCTCGACCATCAACTGGTCGCCCCAGGTCAAGCAGCTCAACCTGTTCTCGCTGCCCTTCCTGATGCCCGACTACGCTGCGATCGACGCGCTGACCCAGGGCGACGTGGGCAAGGAAATTTTCACGACGCTGGACAAGGCCGGCGTGGTGCCGCTGGCCTGGGGCGAAAACGGCTACCGCGAGCTGACCAACTCCAAGCGCCCGGTGCGCTCGCCCGAGGACATCAAGGGCCTGAAGATCCGTGTGGTCGGCTCGCCGCTGTTCCTCGACACATTCACCGCGCTGGGCGCCAACCCCACACAGATGAGCTGGGCCGATGCCCAACCGGCGTTTGCCAGCGGTGCGGTCGACGGCCAGGAAAACCCGATGTCGATCTTCACCGCCGCCAAGTTGCAGAACGTGGGCCAGAAGAACGTGACCATGTGGGGCTACGTGGCCGACCCGCTGGTGTTTGTGGTGAACAAGGACGTCTGGGCGTCGTGGACGCCTGCCGACCAGAAGATCGTGCGTGAAGCCGCCGTCGAAGCCGGCAAGCAGGAAATTGTCATCGCCCGCAAGGGTCTGATCGAGCCCGGCCAGCCGCTGCTCAAGGACATTGCGGCCATGGGCGTGACGGTGACACAGCTGAGCCCAGCCGAGCGCGAAGCCTTCGTCAAGGCCACGCGGCCGGTCTACAACAAGTGGAAAGCCCAGATCGGCAACGACCTGGTGAACAAGGCCGAAAAGGCGATTGCTGCGCGCAAGCAGTGAACGCCGCTCGCGCATGAGAACGGGCCTCCTGCGGGAGGCCTTTTTTATGGGCAAACGACGGTCGGGTGTGTCGCTGTCGGCGTCCGGGCACAAGGTCACAATCATCCCTTTGTAGCGAGGACACACGATGACGCGAGTGATGCTGGTCGGGGCCACCGGTCTGGTGGGGCAAAGTGTGTTGCGCCAGGCGCTCAAGCACCTGCAGGTCCAGCAGGTGATTGCGCCCACGCGGCGGTTGCTGCCGCCGCACGCCAGGCTGATCAACCCGGTGGTGGACTTCGACGCCCTGCCCACCGAGGCCGGCTGGTGGGCCGTGGACGCGGTGATCTGCACCCTGGGCACCACGATCAAGAAAGCCGGCTCGCAGGCCGCGTTTCGCCGCGTCGACCATGACCATCCGCTGCAGGTGGCGCAGATCGCCTTGCGACATGGCGCAAAAGCCTATGCGCTGAACTCGGCGCTGGGCGCCGACGCGGACTCGCGGGTGTTCTATTCCCGCACCAAGGGTGAGCTGGAGCGCGATCTGCAGTCCCTGGGCTATTCATCGCTCACCTTCGTGCGGCCTGGCCTGATTGGTGGTGAGCGTCAGGAGACGCGGCCCGGCGAACAGATCGGTGTGGCGGTTTCGCAGTGGTTGCGCCCGCTGCTGCCGGCGCGCTACCGGGTGGTGCCCGCCGAGCGCATCGCCCACCACCTGCTGCAGGCCGCGCTGGCCGCCCAGCCGGGGGTGCGGGTGGTGATGTCCGAAGACATCAGCTGAAGGCGCTCAGGCGACGGTGACCGCAGCGCCGGTGCCGCGCTCGGCGATCACGCCGATGTCGAACACCGTCTCGCCGAGTTCGCGCAGTGTGGCGGCGCAGGCGGCCGCCGCCGTGGCGTCGACCACCACCACCATGCCGATACCGTTGTTGAAGGTGCGGTTCATCTCGATGTCGTCGATGCCCGCGGTCTGCTGCAGCCAGGCGAACAGCTCGGTCTGGGGCCAGCTGCCCTTTTTCAGCTGCGCCGCCGTGCCCTCGGGCAGCACGCGCGGAATGTTTTCCAGCAGGCCGCCGCCGGTGATGTGGGCCAATGCCTTGATGCCGCCGCCTGAGGCCGCATCGCCGGCTGCCGGGTGTTTGGCCAGCGCGGCCAGCACGTTTTTCACGTACAGGCGCGTGGGCTTCATGACCGCTTCCCGGAACGGCAGGCCGTCGAGAGTTGCGGGCAACTGGGTGCCGGCGCGCTCGATGCACTTGCGCACCAGCGAGAAGCCGTTGGAGTGCACGCCGTGCGAGGCCAGGCCCAGCACCACGTCGCCGGGCTTCACGCCCTGGCCGTTGAGGATCTTGCTTTTTTCCACCGCGCCGACGCAGAAACCCGCCAGGTCGTATTCACCGGCCGGGTACATGCCCGGCATCTCGGCGGTTTCGCCGCCGATCAGCGCGCAGCCGCTGAGCTCGCAACCTGTGGCGATGCCGCCCACCACCGCGGCGGCGGTGTCCACGTCGAGCTTGCCGCAGGCGAAGTAGTCGAGGAAGAAGAGGGGCTCGGCGCCTTGCACCAGCACATCGTTCACGCTCATGCCCACCAGGTCGATGCCCACCGTGTCGTGCATGTTCCACTCGAACGCCAGCTTGAGCTTGGTGCCCACGCCGTCGGTGCCGCTCACCAGCACCGGCTCTTTGTAGCGTTTGGGCACTTCGAACAGCGCACCAAACCCGCCGATGCCGGCCATCACGCCTTCGCGCATGGTTTTCTTCGCCAGGGGCTTGATGCGCTCGACCAGGGCGTCACCCGCGTCGATGTCCACGCCGGCGTCTTTGTACGAGAGGGGTTGGGTGCTGTTGGAGGTCATGTACGGGGATGGCAACGGTGGTGGCGGGGGGGCCGGATGCGGGGATGCGGCTCCTGGGAACCGGTTGCGGAGCGCTCTGGGGGGCGCGGAATAGAATTTGCCCGAGATTTTAAAGGCCGCGTCGGCCCTCGGCTTCCCGTCCAACCATCCATGACCTTCACCCCGAACCAGATCCGCGCCGCTTCCTGGGCCGCCATTGCCCTGGTCTGCTGGCTGCTGCTCGCCCTGCTGGCGCCGGTGCTGATGCCGTTTCTGCTCGCCGCAGGTCTGGCATATGTGTTGCAACCGCTGGTGGAGTGGCTGCACACCCGGCACATTCCGCGCTGGCTGGGCGCGGGTCTGGCGATTTTCCTGCTGATGCTGGTGTTGTCGGCGGTGTTTCTGCTGATCGTGCCGGTGATCACCAAGCAGGTGCCGCTGCTCAAGGAGCAGGTGCCGCTGCTGCTGGACCGGCTCAACGATTCCTTGCTGCCGCTGGCCGGGCGCTTCGGCATCGACCTGCAGATCGACGTGGGCCAGGTGCGCGAGTGGTTGCGCAAACTGATCGCCGAACACGAGAGCGACCTGATCGGCGGCCTGCTGTCGTCGCTGCGCATCGGCGGCAGCGCGCTGGCCGCGGTGTTTGGCAACCTGGTGCTGGCGCCCATCGTGGCGTACTACCTGCTGCTGGACTGGGCGCGCCTGATCGAGCGCACCAAAGGCCTGATTCCCCCGCGCTGGCGCCCCAGCGTGCAGAGTTTCCTGGACGACACCGATGCGGTGCTTGGCCAGTACCTGCGCGGGCAGCTGGTGGTGATGGGCCTGCTCGCGGTGCTCTACACCGTGGGCCTGGCGCTGGTGGGGCTGAAACTGGCGCTGCCGATCGGCGTGTTCACCGGCCTGGCGGTGTTTGTGCCTTACCTGGGCTTTGGCCTGGGCCTCATCATGGGCCTGCTCGCGGCGGTGCTGCAATTCCAGAGCCTGCTCGGGGTGGCGCTGGTGGGCGGGGTGTTTGCGGTGGGGCAGGTGGTGGAGAGCATGTACGTCACGCCCCGTCTGCTCGGGGACCGCATCGGTCTGCACCCGATTGCGGTGATTTTTGCCCTGATGGCGTTTGGCCAGCTGTTCGGTTTTGTCGGTGTGCTGATTGCGCTGCCCGCCAGCGCGGTGCTGCTGGTGGCGATTCGCCGCGCCAAGGCCAGCTACCTGCGCAGCGCGCTGTATCTAGAAGCACCCGCGCCAGCCGCCGCGCCAAGGCCGGTCGCGAAGCGGGGTGATGCCGCATGAGCGGTCCCGTGTCGCCGATGAAACAGATGGCGCTGGACATCGGGCTGGCCCCGGTGCCCACGCTGGAGAGCTTTGTGCCCCTGGGCAACGAAGCCGCGCTGGAGCACCTGCGGCTGTGGACCGGCAACCCCCTGCGCTCGCCGGTGCCCACCTGCCTGTGGGGCGAGAGCGGCAGCGGCAAGACCCATTTGCTGCGCGCGGTGCGCGAGGCGCTGCAGGAGCAGGGCGGGCGCGTCGGCTGGCTCGACGCCGGCACCCGCGCGCCCGACGAGTTCGACGAACGCTGGGACGCGGTCTTGCTCGACGACTGCCAGCGCTACAGCGCCGAGCAGCAGGCGGCGGCCTTCAACTGGTTTGTCAACGCCCAGAATCCGGCCCACGGCCGAGCCCGCTGGGTGCTCGCCGCGGCCGACCGTCCGCCGGCCGATCTGCCGCTGCGCGAAGACCTGCGCACCCGGCTCGGCTGGGGCCATGTGTTTCAGCTGCACGCGCTGGGCGAGGCCGAGCGGCGCTCGGTGCTGCGGCGTGCGGCCGACGCGCGTGGTGTGTTCCTGAGCGACGAGGTGATGGACTACATGCTCACCCGTTTCGCGCGCGACCTCGCCAGCCTGATGCAGCTGCTGCAGCAGCTCGACGCCTACGCGCTGCGTACCCAGCGTGCGGTCACCATTCCGCTGATCAAATCCATGCTGGATGCCGAATGAGCGCCCGATTCGCGCCTTCACCACCCAGCTTTCGTGCCCCCTTTGTCTGATCTCATGCCTCTGCAACCCATCCGCCTGGCCCTGTTCGATCTCGATCACACCCTGCTGCCGCTCGACTCCGACCACGCCTGGGGCGAATTCACCGTGGCGCTGGGCTGGCGCGACGCCGAGACCCAGACCCGCACCAATGATGCTTTCTACGAACAGTACAAGGCCGGCACGCTCGACATCGCCGACTACGTGCGCTTTGCCACCAGCGCGGTGCGCGAGCATGGGCGCGAGCGTGCGGCCCAGGCCCATGCCCGCTTCATGGACGAGGTGATCCGCCCCGCGCTGCGCCCGGAGGCCCTCGAGCTGGTGCGCGAGCACCAGCGGGCGGGCGACACGGTGGTGATCGTCACCGCCACCAACGAGTTCGTCACCCGCCCGATCGCCCAGGCCTTCGGCGTGGACGAGCTGATTGCCATCGAGCTCGAGCGCGATGCACAGGGTGAGCCCACCGGCGAGATCCGGGGCACACCCTCGTTTCGCGAAGGCAAGGTCGCGCGTGTGGAACAATGGCTGGCTGCCCGCGGCCTGTCCTGGGACCGCGTGGCACACAGCAGCTTCTACAGCGACTCGATCAACGACCTGCCGCTGCTGGAGAAGGTCCACCAGCCGGTGGCCACCAACCCGGACGAGCGCCTGAGCGCCATCGCCACCGAACGTGGCTGGCCCATCCTCACTCTATTTGCATGATCAAAAAATTCATTGACAAGCTGCTGGGCAAATCCAGCGGCAGCCGCCAGCCGGCCAAGTTCGGCAAGCGCGAAGACGTACCGGTCGAGGTACACGGCATCGACCGCAGCCTGGTCGACCAGCGCGCACTCGACGTGGTGCACACCTTGAAGCAGGGCGGTTTCCAGGCCTTCATCGTCGGCGGCGCGGTGCGCGACCTGCTGCTCGGCCTGCGCCCCAAAGACTTCGACGTGGCCACCAACGCCACACCCGAGCAGGTCAAGGGCCTGTTCCGGCGCGCCTTCATCATCGGCCGGCGCTTTCGCATCGTGCACGTGGTCTACGGCCGCGGCCGCGAGCACGAGGTGATCGAGGTCTCCACCTTCCGCGCCTACCTCGACTCGGCCGATGCCGATCAGGTCAAGGGCAACGAGCGCACCAGCAAAGGCCAGCTGGCCGGCATGACGCACGCGGTGGACGCCAGCGGGCGCGTGCTCCGCGACAACGTCTGGGGCCCGATCGAGCAGGACGCCGCGCGGCGCGACTTCTCCATCAACGCCATGTACTACGACCCCGAGTCGCAGATCGTGGTCGACTTCCACCAGGGCATCCGCGACGCCAAGAAAAAGACGCTGCGCATGATTGGCGATGCCGCCACGCGCTACCGCGAAGACCCGGTGCGCATCATTCGCGCGGTGCGCTTCGGCGCCAAGCTCAGCCACCTCGGCTTCACCTTCGACGCCAAAACGCTGTCGCCGCTGGCCTCGTCGCGCAACCTGCTGGCCGATGTGCCACAAAGCCGCCTGTTCGACGAAATGCTCAAGCTGCTGCAGACCGGCCATTCGCTGGCCAGCGTGGCCAAGCTGCGCGAGGTCGGGCTGAACACCGGCATCTACCCGCTGCTCGACGTGGTGGTGCAGCGCGCCGACGACCCGTTTGTCCAGCTCGCCCTGCAAGACACCGACCGCCGGGTCGGCGAAGGCAAACCGGTGGCGCCGAGCTTTTTGCTCGCCTGTGTGCTCTGGGCCGATGTGCGCACCGGTTGGAGCCAGCGCTTGCAGCCACGCGGCAACCAGCGCCCGCCCGCGCCGGTGGCGGCCCTGCTCGACGCGGTGGACGAGGTGTTCGAGAGCCGCATCGGCGACGTGTCCGGCCGCGGCAAGCTCGGCGCCGACATGCGCGAGATCTGGGTCATGCAGCCGCGCTTTGACAGGCGCACGGGCAATGGCCCTTACAGCTTGGTGGACCAGCCGCGCTTTCGCGCCGGCTTCGACTTTCTGCGCCTGCGCGCCCAGGTCGGTGAAATCGAGGAAGAACTGGCCCACTGGTGGGAGACCTTCCAGAACGTCAGCGACGACATGCGCCAGGACATGATCGACGCGCAGCGCAAGGACGGCCAAGGCCGTTCCGGCGCCGGCAAGGCACGCCGCGTGAAACGCAGCGACGCCGACCACCCGGCCAGCCCGCCCGCCGGCACCAGCGCCAGCAACACCGCCGGCACCCCCCAGCCCGACCCGCGCTTCCGCGAAGACGATGCCGAGCCGGAAGACGACGGTGGTGACGACGAAGGCCTGGCGCCCGGCGCCAACGAAGGTGGCGAAGGCGCAGCCGCCCCGAAAAAACGCCGCCGCCGTCGCCGCAAGCCCGCCGGTGGCGGTGCCGCTGCGCCCGACACCGGCGCCGGCGAATAAGCTCCGCCGCAGCGGCCCTGCCATGACGGCGCGAGCCGAAGTCACCGCCTACATCGGCCTGGGCGCCAACCTGGGCGATGCCCCGCAGGCGGTGCGCAGCGCCATCGATCGACTCGGCGCCACGCCCGGGGTGCGCGTGGTGCAAGCCTCCAGCCTTTACCGCAGCGCCCCGGTCGAGTCCAGCGGCCCCGACTACATCAACGCCGTGGCCGAAGTTGCCACCACCCTGACCGCGCCCGACCTGCTCGCCGCGCTGCAAGCCATCGAACAGGCCGCCGGGCGAGAGCGCCCCTACATCAACGCACCGCGTACGCTGGACCTGGATGTGCTGCTGTACGGCAGTGCCCGCATCGCTTCACCCAGGCTGACGGTGCCGCATCCGCGGATGTGGGCGCGTGCCTTTGTATTGCGGCCACTCAGCGATCTCGCGCCCGGGCTCGTGCCCATGGAGGCCTTGCGCGCGGTGGCCGGTCAGACCTGTGAAGTCAGTGCATCCAGCGGGCTGGTCGCACCGCCCGCCGCCACTGTCAGGACATGGGTATAGAGCATCGTTTGCACGAACAACTGCGCACTCAGCGCCTGGTTGTGCGTGGGCACCGAAACCCGGCGCGCGTTGGCCAACATCTGCAGAAACTGCTGGACCTCGTTTGCACCCATTTCACGCGGATACCGCCCATCACGCCAGAGCGGCCATGCCAGCGAACGAAAAAGCGAACCCAATACAGACAGGCTTCTTCTGTCTCGAGGCTACAGTGTTTGTAACGAATCAGTTCACGCAACTGAGCCAACAGGCGTGGCGATTGGGCAGGATAGGCGACTGGTTTCATGGCGAAACTTCCATATGTGCCTAAATGCAGTACCGTTGGCCGCGCTCAGGTGTCAAGAGTCGTCCAGCGCTGCGCGCTCCATGATCGTTGCACATCTATCTTTGTTTACCCCATCGCCTAATCTGGTTTTCCCAGATTAGGCGACGATCTACATTCGTTAGGCCGCAGAAGCAAACTCCTCGATGCTCGAATCCCATCTTCCCTCTTAACCGACCACTTCAGGCCCAGTTTCATCCGAGCCAGGCACTTCGACCTGATGATCATCGCGAGCACGCTTTTCTCGCAGATTCAGGCCCTTGTAGAGGCATTGATGGACATAAATCGCTCCAACTGCCGGAAGCATGAAGTCGCTGTCTTCAGAACGGAATCGAGGTGAGCCCGCGTTGGCAAGTCGAACACCGATTGCGGAAGAATTGAACAGGCGCTCAATAATTCTCCGCGCCCCAAGCATCTCTACCAGCTTTGGCGCTCGCTCCTTGA
>CAYRIT010000061.1:0-19238 GCA_964424415.1 uncultured Hydrogenophaga sp. | reverse complement strand
AATAGCTCAGTTGGTAGAGCGCAACCTTGCCAAGGTTGAGGTCGCGAGTTCGAGTCTCGTTTCCCGCTCCAGTTTAGAAAAAGGGAAGCGCAGCTTCCCTTTTTTGTCGGTAAAGCAGTGAAGGGCCCAAGGGCTCATGCCTGTGGCGCGATAGCAAAGCGGTTATGCAACGGATTGCAAATCCGTCTAGTCCGGTTCGACTCCGGATCGCGCCTCCAGTCACTTGATGCCCCGCCCCGTGCGGGGCATTTTCATTCAGGTGTCCGGGCTGCGGGCATTGCCGGACCTGCCACAATCCCCCTGCGCCTCGATGGTGAAATTGGTAGACACAGCGGACTTAAAATCCGCCGCTCACCCGCAAGGGGGCGTACCGGTTCGACCCCGGTTCGAGGCACCAGGCGGCTCTAGGCGATTTTTGCCTTCAACGGTACAGTGACTTTCATGACCCGATACAACGCGCCCTTCGAAATCCATGTGCATGGCGATGTGCCGATGCGTGACGATGTGGTGTTCACCCAGATCCAGGACGCGCTCAAACCCATGTGGCAATACGCCGGCGCGCGGTCGCTGGCGGCTGCGGCCGAGAGCGCCTACGAAGACGAGCCGGGCATCCGTTTCGACGCGGGGACCCATGTGCTCAACATCTGCTGGACCGTGCCTGGCGACGAAGATTTTCGCCAGGTGATGGAAGAAACCTGCATGGGTCTCAACGAGCTCGCATCGGCGGGGGCACCGTTGGAGGTGTCGTTCTACGACACCGAATTTGACGAAGAAGAAACACCGCAGTCGGATGACGCAGACGAGGCGCGCGACGACTTCATGATGTGTTTTGTGGGGCCCACGCCCGCCGCCATCCTGCAGGTTCAGCGCGATCTGCTGGTGCAGGACGTGGTGCATATCATGGAGCGCCACTTCGACGCCAGCGAGCTCGGTGGTGTGGTCGGCGCCATCGACCTGCTGTTCACGCAGCGCTTCGACGCGCTGGTGAGTTCCTTGCACCTGGGCAAGCCGCCACGCGGCCATGGCGGTTCGTCCGGTCATGGTGGTGGGCGCAAGCCGCGCCACCTGCACTGATCTCCCAACCTTTTCGTCTGGTCTTGGCCGCGCGCTAGACTGCGCGCAAACCGGTGCCGCTGCCGGTCTGGAGAGTCCATGGCGATGTTCAGCACGGATGCCCTCAACCCTGGGGTGCGCAAGCGCGAGGTGTTTGGCTGGGCCATGTACGACTTCGCCAACTCGGGCTACACGACCGTGGTGCTCACCGCGGTGTTTGCCGCCTACTTCGTGGGTGCGGTGGCGGGCGGTGCGTCCTGGGCAACCTTCGCCTGGACGCTGGCGCTCAGTGTCTCGCACGCGCTGGTCATGCTCACCATGCCCGCCCTTGGGGCCTGGGCCGATCGGCACGGAGCCAAGAAGCGGTTGCTGCTGCTCAGCACGGTGGGCTGTGTGCTCGCCACCGCCGCACTGGCCTTGGTGCAACCGGGCGCGGTGGCGCTGGCCATGGTGTTGATCGTGCTCTCCAACCTGTGTTTTGCCTGGGGTGAGTCGCTGATCGCCGCCTTTCTGCCCGAACTCGCCAGGCCGCAGGCCATGGGCCGGGTCAGCGGCTGGGGCTGGAGCTTTGGCTACCTGGGCGGCATGCTGGCGCTGGGGCTGAGTCTGGCTTACGTGATCTGGGCCCAGGGGCAGGGGCGGTCAGCGGCGCAGTTCGTGCCGGTCACGATGCTGATCACGGCTGGCATCTTTGCCGCAGCGGCGCTGGTGACCCTGGCGCTGCTGCGTGAGCGGGCGGTGCCCAACCCGCGGGTGGGCCGCCACGGGGCGGTCGACGCACTGCTGCAACTCAGGCACACGTTTCACCGGGCGCGCCATTACACCGACTACATGTGGTTGCTGGCCTGCGCCGTGGCCTATCAGGGCGGGGTGGCGGTGGCGATCACGCTGGCGGCGATCTACGCCGAACAGGTGATCGGCTTTGTACAGCAAGAGACCATGGTGCTCATCTTTGTGCTCAACATCGCGGCGGCGGTGGGTGCGTTTGCGTTTGGTTACTGGCAGGACCGGCTGGGCCACAAGCTGGCGCTGGGGATCACGCTGGTGGGCTGGATGGCCACCTGCATCATCGCCGCGCTCACCACCACCAAAGGCGGCTTCTGGTATGCGGCGGCGATTGCCGGCCTGTGCATGGGCAGCAGCCAGTCGGCGGGCCGGGCCATGGCAGGCTTGTTTGCGCCGCCGACCCAGCTCGCCGAGTTCTACGGACTGTGGACCTTCGCGACCCGCCTGGCCAGCATCATCGGCCCGCTGAGCTACGGCGCCATCACCTGGGCCACCGATGGCAACCAGCGACTGGCCATCGGTTTCACCACAGTGCTGTTCCTGGTTGGTCTGTTGTTGCTGCTGCCGGTGAACATGGCGCGTGGTCGGCGCGCCGCGCTGGTTGACAGCGACATGGCTGTCCCGGTCCCAGTCTGAGTCAGACGCCACTGGGTGGGGCGAGCGCCAACCCATCGAGCCAGCGGGTGGCGGCGCGAATCAGCGGATCGGTACCGCCCGTGCTGATCAAGGTCAGCTGGCCGGTGGCCTCGTCGTGGTGAGCCGGCAGCAAGCCCAGCATGGCTCGCGCACGGCGTGCGACCGCAGTGCCGGTTTCCACCAGCTGCACCTGGGGTCCACACGCCGCTTGCAGTATCCCGCTGATCAAGGGGTAGTGGGTGCAACCGAGCACCAATGTGTCGACGGAACACCGTCCGCCGGTACGCTGGCGCAGCAGGTCCATGTGGTGCTGAACGCGCTCGGCGATGTCGGCCGGGTCACCGCGTTCGATGGCATCTGCAAGACCGTCACAAGCCTGGCTGCTGATCTGCAGCGGCCGACCCGCGTCGGACAGCACCCGTTCGCGCAGGACGGCAAATCGCGGACTTTCCAACGTGCGCCGGGTCGCCAGCACGCCGATGTGCCCGGTGCGGGTCATCGCCGCTGCAGGCTTGAGCGCGGGCTCCACACCGATGATGGGCAGGTCGGCATGGGTGTGGCGCAGCGCATCGATTCCCAGCGCGGTGGCGGTGTTGCAGGCCACCACCAGGGCTTGGATGCCGTGCGAGCGCCGCAGCCGCTCGGTGATGTGCTGCGACCACTCCACGACCCGCGCGGGTGAGCGCTCGCCGTAGGGCGCGTGGGCGTTGTCGGCCAGGTAGACGAAGTGCACCTGCGGCAGTTCGGCGCGCAGCGCGCGCAGCACGCTGAGCCCGCCGACGCCGCTGTCGAAAACGCCGACGGTGATCAAGGCCGCGGCTTCAGGCGCCTGCGACCGCGATGCCTTTGAACTCGCCCGTGGCGATGCGCCGGCTCCACTCGGCCGGGCCGGTGATGTGCGCGCTGGTGCCACCGGCATCCACCGCCACCGTCACCGGCATGTCGACCACATCGAACTCGTAGATGGCTTCCATGCCCAGGTCTTCGAAGCCGACCACCTTGGCGGTCTTGATCGCTTTGGACACCAGGTAGGCGGCGCCACCGACGGCCATCAGGTAGGCGCTCTGGTGGTTCTTGATCGACTCGATCGCCACCGGGCCACGCTCGGCCTTGCCGATCATGGCGATCAGCCCGGTCTGCTCCAGCATCATGTCGGTGAATTTGTCCATGCGGGTCGCAGTGGTCGGGCCGGCCGGGCCAACGGCTTCGTCGCCCACCGGGTCGACTGGGCCGACGTAGTAGATGACGCGGTTGGTGAAGTCCACCGGCAGTTTTTCGCCCTTGGCCAGCATGTCCTGGATGCGTTTGTGGGCGGCATCGCGGCCTGTGAGCATCTTGCCGTTGAGCAGCAGGGTCTGGCCGGGCTTCCAGCTCGCGACCTCGGCCTTGGTGAGGGTGTTGAGATTGACGCGCTGGCTTTTTTCGGTGTCGGGTGTCCAGTTGACGTTGGGCCAGAGGTCGAGGCTGGGTGGGTCGAGGTAGACCGGGCCGCTGCCGTCCATGACGAAATGCGCGTGGCGCGTGGCGGCGCAGTTGGGGATCATCGCCACCGGCTTGCTCGCCGCGTGGGTGGGGTACAGCTTGATCTTCACGTCGAGCACCGTGGTCAGGCCACCCAGGCCCTGCGCGCCGATGCCCAGGGCATTGACCTTGTCGAACAGCTCCAGTCGCAACTCTTCCACCTGGCTGAGTTTTTCGCCCTTGGACGCCTTGGCCTGCAGCTCGTGCATGTCGAGGTCGTCCATCAGGCTTTCCTTGGCCATCAGCACCGCCTTCTCGGCCGTGCCACCGATGCCGATGCCGAGCATGCCCGGCGGGCACCAGCCCGCGCCCATGGTGGGCACGGTCTTGAGCACCCAGTCGACCACCGAGTCGCTGGGGTTGAGCATGATCATCTTGCTCTTGTTCTCGCTGCCGCCGCCCTTGGCCGCCACGGTCACGTCGACCTGGTTGCCCGGCACGATCTCGGTGAAAATCACCGCCGGCGTGTTGTCCTTGGTGTTCTTTCTGGCGAACAGCGGATCGGCCACCACGCTGGCACGCAGGGTGTTGTCAGCATGGTTGTAGCCGCGGCGCACACCTTCGTTGATTGCGTCGTCCAGGCTGCCGGTGAAGCCCTCCCAGCGCACGTCCATGCCCACCTTGAGGAACACGTTGACGATACCCGTGTCCTGGCAGATCGGGCGATGCCCGGTGGCGCTCATCTTGCTGTTGGTCAGAATTTGCGCAATCGCGTCCTTTGCCGCCGCGCTTTGCTCACGCTCATAGGCGCGTGCGAGATGGGTGATGTAGTCGGCCGGGTGGTAATAGCTGATGTACTGCAGAGCGGCAGCAACCGATTCGATCAGATCGGCCTGGCGGATGGTGGTCATGGGTGGGTTTCTCTCTGGATGGGACTGGAGCGAAGCAGGGTTGGCCGGGCGCCTGAACGCATGCTGCCGTGGCCTCGCAAACACCAAGCCGCGGGGACGATAGGGCGTGCGGCATGAGCGCTTATTCTATGAACTTGCGACGGCTTGCCGCGCGGCTTACCCGCGTGGCTCGATTGTGTAAGTGGCTCGTAAGAGCCTTTGCGCACAGTCGTCCGAAGCTTTGATTCCGCAAAACTCTCAGGAGACAAACATGTCCGCACCGTCGAATGCCATCCAGTCCACGCTTGTCGAAAACCGCGTGTTTGAACCCTCGCAAGCCATGAGCGAGTCGGCCAATATTTCGGGCATGGCAGCCTATCAGGCGCTGTGCGACGAGGCGGACAAAGACTTCGAGGGATTCTGGGCCAAGCGCGCCCGCGAAGCACTGGTCTGGAACAAGCCCTTCACCAAGACGCTGGATTCGTCCAAGGCGCCGTTCTACAAGTGGTTTGAGGATGGCGAACTCAACGCTTCATTCAACTGCCTGGATCGCCACATGGGCACGCCGGTCGAGAACAAGACGGCCATCATTTTCGAAGCCGACGGTGGCGAGGTCACCAAAGTCACCTACAAGGAATTGCTGGCCAAGGTGTCACAGTTTGCGAACGCGCTGAAAGCGCGTGGCGTGAAGAAGGGCGACCGAGTCGTCATCTACATGCCCATGACGATTGAAGGCGTGGTGGCCATGCAAGCTTGCGCACGCATTGGTGCCACCCACAGCGTGGTGTTCGGGGGGTTCTCGGCCAGAGCCGTGCAGGAGCGCATCCAGGGTGCCGGCGCGGTGGCGGTGATCACCGCCAACTACCAGTTGCGTGGTGGTAAGGAGCTGCCGCTCAAAGCCATCGTGGATGAGGGCATTGCCTTGGGTGGCTGCGAAACCGTCCAAAACGTGATCGTGTTCCAGCGCACGCCCACCGCGGTCAACATGGTTGCCGGACGCGACAGCTTCATGCACGAAGTGATGGCGGCGCAGTCCACCGACTGCCCGCCCGAGATGGTGGGCGCCGAACATCCGCTGTTCGTGCTCTACACCTCCGGCTCCACCGGCAAGCCCAAAGGCGTGGTGCACAGCACCGGCGGCTACCTGATGTGGGCCAAGCTCACCATGCAATGGACGTTTGACCTGAAGGACAGCGACGTTTTCTGGTGCACCGCCGACATCGGCTGGGTCACCGGCCACACCTACGTGGCCTATGGTCCGCTGGCTGCGGGCGCGACCCAGATCGTGTTTGAAGGTGTGCCCACCTACCCGAATGCGGGCCGTTTCTGGCAGATGATCGAGCGTCACAAGTGCACCATCTTCTACACCGCCCCCACCGCCATCCGTTCGCTGATCAAAGCCGCCGAGGCTGACGAGAAAGTACACCCGGCGCGCTCCGATCTCACCAGCCTGCGCATCCTCGGTTCGGTGGGCGAACCCATCAACCCCGAAGCCTGGATGTGGTACTACAAACACGTGGGCGGTGAGCGCTGTCCCATCGTGGACACTTTCTGGCAGACCGAGACCGGCGGCCACATGATCACGCCCTTGCCGGGCGCCACGCCGCTGGTGCCAGGGTCCTGCACGCTGCCATTGCCGGGCATTGATGCGGCCATCGTCGACGAGGCTGGGATGGACGTGCCCCACGGTTCGGGTGGCATTCTGGTGGTGAAAAAGCCCTGGCCAGCCATGATCCGCACCATCTGGGGCGATCCCGAGCGCTTCCAGAAAAGCTATTTCCCCGAAGAACTCAAGGGCTACTACCTCGCGGGTGACGGCGCAGTGCGCAGTGTCGATCGCGGTTATTTCCGCATCACCGGCCGCATCGACGACGTGCTCAACGTGTCGGGTCACCGCATGGGCACGATGGAGATCGAATCGGCCCTGGTGGGCAAGACAGACCTGGTGGCCGAAGCGGCGGTGGTTGGGCGCCCGGACGATGTGACTGGCGAGGCCATCGTGGCGTTTGTGGTGCTCAAGCGTTCGCGCCCCACCGGCGACGAAGCCAAGGCCATCGCCAAGGAATTGCGCGACTGGGTCGGCAAGGAGATCGGCCCGATCGCCAAGCCCAAGGACATCCGGTTTGGCGACAACCTGCCCAAAACCCGCTCGGGCAAGATCATGCGCCGCCTGCTGCGCTCGATCGCCAAAGGCGAAAAAATCACCCAGGACACCTCGACCCTGGAGAACCCAGCGATCCTGGATCAATTGTCTGAAAACAATTGATGGACGGCCGGGCCAGAGTCCGGCAATCACCCAACAAAAAACCCGCTGGATTTCAGCGGGTTTTTTGTTGGGACGTGTCGCCGATTACTTCTGGCTCAGCACCCAAGTCGCCAGTTTCTTGGCGTCGGCCTCGCTTACCTGTGGGTTGGCGGGCATGGGAATGGCACCCCAGACGCCCGAGCCACCCTTGACGATTTTGGTGGCCAGCATGTCGACCGCCTTGGCGTCACCGGCATACTTCTTCGCCACGTCCTTGTAGGACGGGCCGACCAGTTTTTTGTCGATCGCGTGACAAGCCATGCAGTTCTTGCTTTTGGCCAGCGCTTCGTCGGCCAGAACCGGAGCGGAGAGGGTGGCCATCGCAGCCATAATCAGCAGAGCACGTTTCATATTTAAGTCCTCGTGAGGTTGGTGGGAATGGAACGGTTTCATTTTATCCGCCGCGGTGACCGGGATACGAAACGTTACGGATTCTTGCCCGCTTTATCGCCGCTTTACCGGAGGGTGTGATGTATTTGCTGATTTTGGGCTTGGGCCTGTTGATTTTGAAGTACCTGGAGATTGGTTTTGTGGCCGGTCTGTCCTGGTGGTGGGTGCTGTCGCCGTTTGCGCTGGCGGTGGCCTGGTGGGCCTGGGCCGATGTATCGGGCTACACCCGGCGCAAGGCGATGGAGAAGATGGACCAGAAAAAGCAGGACCGCATCGACCGCCAACGCGACGCCCTCGGTATCAAGACCAAGCGGCGCTGAGACCATCTGGGCCTTCGCGCCACCCGTCCGTATCAGGCCCGCGCTCAGTAGTTGTCCAGCACCGCACCTTTGCTGGCGCTGGCGGCGTTGAACGCAAACTTGGCCTGCACGCCGCGCGTGTAGCGGGGCGCTGGCGCCGTCCATGCGGCGCGGCGTCTGGTGATTTCTTCTTCGGATACGTGCAACTCCAGCAGCAACTGGCGCGCGTCGATCGTGATGCTGTCGCCCTCGTGCACAAAAGCGATCGTGCCGCCCACGGCCGCCTCGGGCGCCACGTGGCCGACCACCATGCCCCAGGTGCCACCGGAGAAGCGGCCGTCGGTGATCAGGCCCACGCTCTCACCCAGGCCGGCACCGATCAGCGCACCGGTGGGCGCGAGCATCTCGGGCATGCCGGGGCCGCCCTTGGGGCCGAGGTAGCGCAGCACCATCACATCGCCGGCCACGATCTTGCCCGCCAGGATCGCTTCCAGTGCCGACTGCTCGTCGTCGAACACGCGCGCGGGGCCGGTGATCACCGGGTTCTTCAGGCCGGTGATCTTGGCCACACAACCTTCGGGGCTGAGGTTGCCCTTGAGGATGGCGAGGTGGCCCTGGGCGTACATGGGTTGATCAATGGGGCGGATCACGTCCTGGTCGGCGCGAGGTGCATCGGGCACATTATTCAGCACTTCGGCCATGGTCTGGCCGGTGATGGTGAGGCAGTCGCCGTGCAGCAGGCCGGCCTTGAGCAGCATCTTCATGACCTGCGGAATGCCGCCGGCCTGGTGCAGGTCGACCGCCAGGTATTTGCCGCTGGGCTTGAGGTCGCACAGCACCGGCACCTTTTTGCGCATGCGCTCGAAGTCGTCGATGCTCCATGCCACCTCTGCGGCATGCGCAATGGCCAGGAAGTGCAGCACCGCGTTGGTGGAGCCACCGATGGCCATGATGACCGCCACCGCATTTTCGATCGATTCGCGGGTGACGATGTCGCGCGGCTTGATGTCCTGCTTGATGGCCTCGATCAGCACCTTGGCCGACTCCTTCGCCGAGTGCATCTTCTCGTCGTGGGGGTTCGCCATGGTGGACGAGTAGGGCAGGGAGATGCCCAGCGCCTCAAAGGCTGAGCTCATGGTGTTGGCGGTGTACATACCGCCGCAGGAGCCGGTGCCGGGAATGGCGCGTTTTTCAATTTCCAGCAGGTCTTCGTCGCTGAGTTTGCCGGCGGCGTTTTCGCCCACGGCCTCGAACACGCTCACGATGTTGAGATCTTTTCCTTGGTAACGCCCGGGCAGAATGGTGCCGCCGTACACGTAAATGGCCGGCACGTTGGCGCGCAGCATGCCCATCAGGCCACCGGGCATGTTCTTGTCGCAACCGCCGATGACAACCACACCGTCCATCCACTGCCCTTGTACACAGGTCTCCACACAGTCGGAGATCACCTCGCGGCTCACCAGCGAGTACTTCATGCCTTCGGTGCCCATGGCCATGCCGTCGGAGATGGTGGGTGTGCCAAACACCTGGGCGTTGCCCCCGGCTTCCTCGATGCCGGCAACCGCTGCGTCGGCCAGCTTCTGCAACCCCGAGTTGCAGGGTGTGATGGTGCTGTGGCCGTTGGCCACACCCACCATGGGCTTGATGAAGTCACCGGCCTCGTAGCCCATCGCGTAGTACATGGAGCGGTTGGGCGCGCGCGACTTGCCCTGGGTGATGTGGGCGCTGCGTGCGTTGACGGGTCGGATGGCAATGGTCTTGGGTTCGGTCATGGCGTCTCTCTGTGTGGCGGTTGCAGGGTCGGGTGCGTCAGGGACGCTTATAGCGCGGGGGCCAAGTCCCCAGGGCGCTCGGCGATAATCCCGGACTGCGTTTTTGCTGTTTGACCCCACCTCCCGAACCTGCACGCCATGCCCGCTTACCGCTCCAAAACCTCCACCGCCGGCCGCAACATGGCCGGCGCCCGCTCACTCTGGCGTGCCACCGGCATGAAGGACGGCGATTTTGAAAAACCCATCATCGCCATTGCCAACTCATTCACCCAGTTCGTGCCCGGTCACGTGCACCTGAAAGACCTGGGCCAGCTGGTGGCGCGCGAAATCGAGGCAGCGGGCGGCGTGGCCAAAGAGTTCAACACCATCGCGGTGGACGACGGCATCGCCATGGGTCACGATGGCATGCTGTATTCGCTGCCCAGCCGCGACATCATTGCCGATTCGGTCGAGTACATGGTCAACGCCCACTGCGCCGATGCGCTGGTGTGCATTTCCAACTGCGACAAGATCACCCCGGGCATGCTGATGGCTGCGATGCGTCTGAACATTCCGGTGGTGTTCGTCTCGGGTGGCCCGATGGAGGCCGGCAAGGTGCGGCTGTCCTCGTCGGACACGCAGACCATCTCGTTCAAGAAACTCGATCTGATCGACGCCATGGTGATGGCGGCCGATGACAAGGTCTCGGATGCCGAACTGGCCGAGGTGGAGCGGTCCGCCTGCCCGACCTGTGGTTCCTGCTCGGGCATGTTCACCGCCAACTCCATGAACTGCCTGACCGAGGCCCTGGGCCTGGCGCTGCCCGGCAACGGCACGGTGGTGGCCACCCACGCCGACCGCGAGCAGCTGTTCAAGCGGGCCGGTCGCCTTGTGGTGGAGCTGTGCCAGCGCTTCTACGAGCAGGACGACGCCTCGGTGTTGCCGCGCTCCATGGGCTTCAAAGCGTTTGAGAACGCCGTCACGCTCGACATTGCCATGGGTGGTTCGACCAACACCATCCTCCACATTCTGGCCATCGCCCAGGAGGCGGAGATCGACTTCACCCTGGCCGACATCGACCGCCTCTCGCGCACGGTGCCCCAGCTGTGCAAGGTCGCGCCCAACACCGACAAATACCACATCGAGGACGTGCACCGCGCCGGCGGCATCATGGCCATCCTGGGCGAGCTGGACCGCGCCGGCAAGCTGCACACCGATGTGCCAACCGTGCACGCGAAAACCATGCGGGCCGCGCTCGACCAGTGGGACATTGCCCGACAGCCGTCGGGCGCGGTGAAAACCTTTTACCTGGCTGGCCCCGCCGGCGTGCCGAGCCAGGTCGCGTTCAGCCAGGACACCCGCTGGCCAAGCCTCGATCTGGACCGCGCCACCGGCTGCATCCGCTCGTCCGCCCACGCCTTTTCGCAGGAAGGCGGCCTGGCCGTGCTTTTTGGCAACATCGCGCTCGACGGGTGCGTGGTCAAAACCGCGGGTGTGGACGATGCGCTGATGGTGTTCGAAGGCCCGGCACACATCACCGAGTCGCAGGACGAAGCGGTGGCCCACATCCTGGACGATCAGGTGCAGGCAGGCGATGTGGTCATCGTGCGCTACGAAGGCCCCAAGGGCGGCCCGGGCATGCAGGAAATGCTGTATCCCACCTCCTACATCAAGTCCAAAGGCCTGGGCAAGGCCTGCGCGCTGCTGACCGACGGTCGCTTCTCGGGCGGCACCTCGGGCCTGTCCATCGGCCACTGTTCACCCGAAGCCGCGGCCGGCGGTGCGATCGGCCTGGTGCACAACGGTGACCGGATCCGCATCGACATCCCCAACCGCCGCATCGACGTACTGGTGTCCGACGAAACACTGGTCCGTCGCCGCGCCGAGCAGAACGCGCTCGGCTGGAAGCCGGCCCAGCCGCGCCAGCGCAAGGTTTCGGCCGCGCTCAGGGCTTACGCTTTGCTTGCCATGTCGGCCGACAAAGGCGCGGTGCGCGACCTTTCACTGCTGGGCGACTGAACCACGCGGGTCCCGCCGCGGCCAATGTCCGGGTGGACCAGGTCGCGGGGCGTCAGTGCTTGGCACTGTGAGCCCGCAGCGCCTGCATGCACAATCGCAAGCCATGTTGCTCCATCCACACATCGACCCCGTCGCGCTGCAGCTCGGTCCGCTGGCCATTCACTGGTACGGGCTGACCTACCTGGCGGCTTTCGGGCTGTTCATGCTGCTGGCGAACTTGCGCCTGCGCCATCCGCCGTTTGCCTCGATCACCGCGCCCACGCCCTGGAGCCGGCGCGATGTGGAAGACATTCTCTTTCTCGGTGTGATGGGCGTGGTGCTCGGTGGACGGATCGGCTATTGCCTGTTCTACAAACCCGGCTACTACCTGGCGCACCCGCTGGAGATTTTTGCGGTCTGGCAGGGTGGCATGAGCTTTCACGGCGGCATGCTTGGTGTGATGGCGGCCATGGTCTGGTACGCGCATTCGCGCCAGCGCCCGTTTCTGCAGGTGATGGATTTCGTGGCGCCTTGTGTGCCCACCGGGCTGGCCGCCGGGCGCGTCGGCAACTTCATCAACGGCGAACTCTGGGGCCGTGTGGCCGATCCCTCGCTGCCCTGGGGCATGGTGTTTCCCGGCGCCGGTGAGCTGCCGCGCCACCCGTCGCAGATCTATCAGTTCCTGATGGAAGGGCTGTTGCTGTTTGTGCTGCTCTGGCTGTACGCCCGCCGTGAACGGGCACAGGGCCAGGTGGCGGCGGTGTTCCTGCTGGGATACGGGGTGTTCCGCTTCATCGCCGAGTTCTTCCGCGAACCGGACGCCTACCTCGGCCTGCTGTCGCTGGGCATGAGCATGGGCCAGTGGCTGTGTGTGCCCATGATCCTCGGCGGCGCGGGCCTGTGGTGGTGGGCCGGGCGCCACGGAGGCGCTGGAGCCACGCGGTGAGCGAGGTGGCCGGTGATCCGGCGGCTCAGGTGACCTGCCGGATCGAAGGCCGTGTGGCCCGGGTGACGCTGAGCCGCCCGACCCGGTTCAATGCGATGTCGCGGGCCATGTGGCGCGAGCTGCGCGCGGTGTTCGAGGGTCTTGCCCATCAGCCCGGTCTGCGGTGTGCGGTGGTGGCCGGGGCCGGCGGGCACTTCTGCGCGGGTGGGGACATCTCGGAATACAGCGGTTTCCGGTTTGAAGAGGCTTCGCTGCGAGATTTCCACGAAAACGATGTCTGGGGCGCGCTCAGCGCGATGCTGGCCTGCGATCTGCCCGTCGTCGCCGAGATCCGCGGCCATTGCATGGGCGCCGGGGTCGAGATCGCCAGTTGTTGCGACCTGCGCCTGGCGGGTGCGTCCGCCCGATTTGGCGCACCGATCGCCAAGCTGGGTTTTCCGATGGCCCCGCGCGAGGCGCAGTTGGTGGCCCAGGCGCTGGGGGAGCTCACTGCGCGCGAGATGCTGCTGGCGGCAACCGTGTTCGATGCGGCCGAGATGAAGTCGCGTGGCTTCCTCAGCCAGGTGTGCCCCGACGCCCACCTGGCCGACGCGGTGAAGCTGGTGGTCGATCGCATCAGCGATCTCGGGCCTCAGGCGGCGCGGCTCAACAAGCAGACCCTGCGCGCACTGCGCAGCGGACCACCGGCCGAGCTGCTCGCGAATGCCTACCGCTACGCGCCCAGTGCCGAGCACCGTGAAGGTGTGGCCGCGTTCATGGCCAAGCGGCCACCGCAGTTTGAGGATTTCGCACCATGACACAAGACAACCACAACCTGTATGTCGCGCTGCGCGCGGCGTTCCCCGCCGATCTCGATGCGGTGGCCATCGAGACCGCGGGCGGGACGGAGCCGGTGCTGCGCTACAGCTGGCGCGATCTCGACGAGGCGAGTGCCATGCTGGCCAATCTGTTCGAGGGATTGGCGTTGCCGCCGGGTTCGCGTATCGCGGTTCAGGTGGAAAAATCGGTCGAGGCCTTGATGCTTTACCTGGCCACGCTGCGCTCGGGCCACGTTTTTCTGCCGCTCAACACGGCCTACCAAAGTGCCGAGATCCGGTACTTTGTGGAGAACGCCGAGCCGGCGGTGGTGGTGTGCAGCCCGGCCAATTTTGGCTGGGTCTCCAAAATCGCCTTCAACGCCGGCACGCGCCACGTGTTCACCCTGGACGATCAGCGCGGTGGCAGCCTGTTGCAGCGCGCCACCCACCAGCGGCGCGACCAACGGCCGGTCGACTCGGCGGCCGACGACCTCGCGGTGATCATCTACACCAGTGGGACCACTGGTCGCAGCAAGGGCGCCATGCTCACGCACGGCAACATGCTCAGCAACGCCCGCACCCTGCACGATTACTGGCAATGGCAGCCCGGTGACGTGCTGATTCATGCGCTGCCGATATTTCACGTGCACGGCCTGTTTGTTGCCATCCATGGCGCGCTGATCAACGGCAGCCCCATGTTGTGGTTGAACCGCTTCGATGCGGCCACCACCGTTGGCCTGCTGCCACGCGCCACCGTGTTCATGGGTGTGCCCACGCTGTATGTGCGGATGCTGGCCGAGCCGGCTCTCACCAAGACCCATGCGGCCACCATGCGCCTGTTCATCTCGGGCTCGGCACCGCTGCTGATCGACACCTTCCAGGCCTGGCAGGCCCGCACCGGCCACACGATTCTGGAGCGCTACGGCATGAGCGAAACCGTCATGCTGACCTCCAACCCCTGCGGCCCGGACACGCGTTATGGCGGCACGAGCGAGCGGGTCGGTGGCACAGTGGGTTTTCCCTTGCCTGGTGTGGATCTGCGTGTGGTCGACGACGCAGGCCGGCGGCTGCCAGCGGGCGAGGTCGGTGGCATCGAGGTGCGTGGCGCCAACGTGTTCAAGGGCTATTGGCGCATGCCGGAGAAAACCGTCGAAGAATTCACCACCGACGGGTTTTTCAAGACCGGTGATGTGGGAAAGATTGATGCGCGTGGCTATGTGACCATCGTCGGCCGCAGCAAAGACCTGATTATTTCCGGCGGCTACAACGTTTACCCGGCAGAGATCGAGGCCGTGCTCAACGAAGCACCTGGTGTGGTCGAGAGTGCGGTGGTTGGTGTGCCGCACCCCGATTTTGGTGAAGTCGGTGTGGCGGTGGTGGTCGCCACACCCGGCACCATGCCCGACCCCGAACAGCTGCTCGCGACCCTGAAACAACAGCTGGCGAATTTCAAAATTCCCAAACGCTGCGTCGTTGTGACCGACCTGCCTCGCAACACCATGGGCAAGGTACAGAAGAACCTGCTGCGAGAGCAGTACAAGAACGCGTTCGTCTGAAATAGGTGCAGCCCGAAGAAATCACCGGAGCGCGTGCCACCATTCGAGAGCGCGGCGGAACCGGCTCTGCCGGGCCGCCAGCACTGCCCCGCTTGGGCGGTGACGTGCCGAAGGCGCGGCGCGGGAGTATTTACCTGAGAACCAACACCGGAATGTGCGAATGTGTCAGCACCTGCTGTGTCTCGCTGCCGAGCAACAGGCGCTTGATGCCGCGCCGACCGTGTGACGCCATCACAATGAGGTCGCACTTGTTGCGCTTGGCTGCGGCGATCACCGCCTCGGCGATCAGATCGGACTTCACCGTGATCGGCTTGACCTTTACCTCGCGCAGCTGCCCGGCGGATTTGACCGCGTTCACCGCGGCCAGCGCATCTTCGTTCCACTGTTTCTCGATGCGGGTCACCTCCGCCGCAGCCAAGGCCATGCCACCTTCGAAATACGTCTGTGGATAGCGCGGCACCACCTTGAGTGCGATCACTTCGGCCCCGGTGATGTCGGCCAGTTCGAGGGCGTGTTCCACCGCCAGGTTGGACAGTTTGGAGCCGTCGGTGGGAACAAGAATGCGCTTGTACATGGTTTTCTCCGATGAAGTGGATGGGGGTTTTTGCAGTCTCCTAGGCTAGCGTATCAAAGGACATGGCCGCCCGGTTGACTTAAATCAAGCGCATGAAATCCGACCTGAACTACCCTCATCACATGAACCAGGCCGTCACCGACCCCCCGGTGGTGTCGTCCATCGCCGAACCTGCTGCGCGCCAGGGGTCGGATGCAGCCGGTATTTTTGGTTCGCATCGCGGGCCGCTCACCGTCACCGACAACTTCGATGTGCTCGACGATCCGGTCGAGCAGCAGGATTTCACCACTTTCAGCGACACCGACGGCCAGGCCTGCGCCGAGTCCGTGCTGATGGTGCAGGGTATGTACTGCGCCGCGTGCGCCGACACGGTGGAGTGCGCGCTGCAAGGCTTGCCCGGTGTGCAGAGTGCGCAGGTTCACGCCGCCACGCGCCGCCTGATCCTGCGCTGGGATCCCTCGCTCGCACGCCTGTCGCATCTGGCCCAGGTGGTGGGTGGGACTGGTTACCGCTTGCTGCCGATGGCGCAGGCTTTGTCGGTCAGCGAGAGGCTTCGCGAGACGCGCCAGGCGCTGTGGCGCTTGTTCGTAGCGGGTTTTTGCGCGATGCAGGTGATGATGTACGCGTGGCCCGCCTACGTGGCTGAGCCCGGCGAGATCCCGGCCGACATCGTGCAGCTGCTGCGCTGGGCCAGCTGGGTGCTCAGTCTGCCGGTGGTGTTCTTTGCCAGCGGCCCGTTTTTTCGCAGCGCCTGGCTCGACCTCAAGCGCGGCCGGGTGGGCATGGACACGCCGGTTTCGGTCGGCATTCTGGTGACCTTCCTTGTCAGTTCGGCAGCCACCTTCGATCCCGCCGGTCCCTGGGGGCACGAGGTCTGGTTCGATTCGCTCACCATGTTCGTGTTCTTTCTGCTCGGCGGGCGTTACCTGGAACTCAAGGCGCGCGATCGCACCGCCGGCGCGCTCGACAGCCTGATGAACCGCCTGCCGCAGACCTGCGACCAGCAGACCCCTGACGGTAGCTTCCAGACCGTCTCGGTGCGCCGGCTGCAGGTGGGCGACACAGTGCGGGTGCAGGCCGGCCAGGCGTTTCCGGGGGACGGTGCCGTGCAGAGCGAGAGCGCCACGGTGGACGAGGCCTTGCTCACCGGCGAGTCGCACCCGGTGACGCGGCTGCGCGGCGAGGCGGTGGTGGCGGGCAGTTACAACCTGGGCGGTCCGGTGCTGGTGGGTATTCAGCGGCTGGGGCGCGAGACCCGCTTTGCACAGATCGTGGCGCTGATGGAAAAGGCCTCGACCGAGAAACCGCGCCTGGCGGTGCTGGCCGATCGCATCGCGGCGCCGTTTCTGGTGCTGGTGCTGCTGGCCGCGGCGTTGGCGGGCTGGTACTGGTGGCAGATCGACCACACCAAGGCGCTGTCGGTTGCTGTGGCGGTGCTCATCGTCACCTGTCCTTGTGCGCTTTCGCTGGCCACGCCGGCGGCCATGCTGAGCGCGGCAGGGGCGCTGGCGCGCCGGGGCATTCTGGTGCGTCGCTTGCAAGCGTTCGAGACCCTGGCCGGGATCAACGCGGTCGTGTTCGACAAGACCGGTACGCTGACACACGACCGGCTGGCGCTGGCCTCGGTGGTGGTTCGCCCCGGCAGTTCGGACGCCGAGGCGCTGGCGCTGGCGGCCGCGTTGGCGTCCGGCTCGCTGCACCCGGTGTCGCGCGGCATCGTGCGTGCCGCGGCGGAGCAGGGCGGCGGCGTGGTGCCCGCGCTGACATCGGTGCAGGAGCGGGCCGGCCAGGGCATGCAGGCCGAGCGGCTGGGTGGTGGCTGGGTGAGACTGGGTTCTGCCGCGTTCTGTGGCCTGAGCGCGGCGCCTGCCGACGGGGGAGACGCCGACTCACCTCGTGCCCACCTGGCCGACGAGCGCGGCTGGCTGGCCACCATCCACCTGGCGGAGGGGGTGCGGGCGGACGCGAGGGAGGCGGTGGGAGCGCTGTGCGAAAAGGGTGTGCAGACCTGGCTGCTGTCGGGCGACCGGTTGGCGGCCGCGCAGCGGGTCGGCGCGGCGGTAGGGGTGGACCAGGTGATCGCCGGCGCCACCCCGGAACAGAAGCTGGCCGAGGTGATCGGCCTGCAAGCGCGCGGACTGCGCCTGGCCATGGTGGGCGACGGGCTCAACGACGGACCGGTGCTGGCGCGTGCCGACACCTCGTTTGCGCTGGGCCATGCAGCGCCGCTGGCGCAGGCGCAATCCGATTACGTGATCCAGGGTGGCCGGGTGATGGACGTGGTGCATACCCTTGCTCTGGCCCGTGACACCATGCGCGTCGTGCGCCAGAATCTGCTCTGGGCCGCGCTCTACAACGCAGTGGGCGTGCCATTGGCGTTGCTGGGTTACATGCCGCCCTGGCTGGCTGGCCTGGGCATGGCGGGCAGCTCGCTGCTGGTGATTCTCAACGCCTTGCGACTGGCGGGCAAAGGCCCCGCGGCGGCTTCGGAAGGTGCCGGCACAGCGCCGGTGGCCGCTTGACAGCTATCCTTCTCTGCTGACTGGAGATTCCCATGGACATCCTCTATCTGCTCATCCCGGTTTCCATCGTCCTGGTTTTCCTGGTCATCGGCCTGTTCTGGTGGGCGCTCCAAGCGGGTCAGTTTGACAACATCGAGCGCGAAGGTGAGCGCATATTGGGTGGCGATTGACTTAAATCAAGGCGATCACTGTCACAGATCGTGACACTCAGCCGCAGTGACATTCACGAGGAGTTCCTATGTCAGTAACAACAAAGACCAGCCAGCCGGCGGTCTACAGCGACGGGGTGGTGCGCGGCTTTGCCGTCATGTCCGTGATCTACGGCGTGGTGGGCATGCTGGTCGGCGTGATCATCGCCGCCCAGCTCACCTGGCCCGAGCTCAACATGGGCGTGGAGTGGCTGGTTTACAGCCGCCTGCGCCCGCTGCACACGAGTGCAGTGATCTTTGCCTTCGGCGGCTCCGCCCTGTTTGCCACCAGCTACTACGTGGTACAGCGCACCTGTCACACCAAGCTGTTTGCCGGCAAACTGGCCTGGTTCACCTTCTGGGGCTGGAACGCGGTTATTTTGCTGGTGGTGATCACCTACCCGATGGGGCTCACCCAAAGCCGTGAATATGCCGAGATGATCTGGCCGATCGATTTGCTGATCGCCGTGGTCTGGGTGTCTTATGCGGTGGTTTTTTTCGGCACGGTGGGCATCCGCAAGGTGCGTCACATCTACGTGGCGAACTGGTTCTTTGGTGCATACATCATCACCATTGCGCTGCTGCACATCTTCAACAACCTGGCGGTTCCGACCAGCCTGACCCACTCGTACTCGGCCTATGCCGGTGTGCAGGACGCAATGGTGCAGTGGTGGTACGGTCACAACGCGGTGGGCTTCTTCCTGACCGCCGCCTTCCTGGGCATGATGTATTACTTCATCCCCAAGCAGGCCGAGCGCCCGGTCTACTCGTACCGCCTGTCCATCGTCCACTTCTGGGCGCTGATCTTCACCTACATGTGGGCCGGCCCACACCACCTGCACTACACCGCGTTGCCAGACTGGACGCAGTCGGTCGGTATGGTGTTCTCCCTCATCCTGCTGGCGCCGAGCTGGGGCGGCATGATCAACGGCATCATGACGCTCTCGGGCGCCTGGCACAAGCTGCGTGACGACCCCATCCTGCGCTTCCTGATCGTGTCGCTGTCGTTCTACGGCATGTCCACCTTCGAGGGTCCGATGATGTCGATCAAGACCGTCAACGCGCTGTCGCACTACACCGACTGGA
>CAYRIT010000060.1:0-19241 GCA_964424415.1 uncultured Hydrogenophaga sp. | reverse complement strand
CCCCCTCGGGGGGCAGCGACCCGCGCAGCGGCGGAGCGTGGGGGCAACGATCCCGTGCCGGGCCGCCCCAAACGGGATCAACCCCCTCGGGGGGCAGCGACCCGCGCAGCGGCGGAGCGTGGGGGCCATGTTCACAAGCGCCCCAGCGCCTGCACCTTCCAGGCCAGCCAGAACTTGCGCAGCGGCGTGAGGCCGACGCGTTTGGTGAGAACCAGCACCGGATCGGCCGCGATCTCCTGCAGCAAGGTGCGGTAGATGCTGGCCATCATCAGGCCGGGTTTCTGGCTGCGCCGGTCGGCCTCGGGCAGCAAGGCCAGCGCTTCGTCGTAGCTGCGCAGTGCGCGTTCGCACTGGAAACGCATCAGGGCCGCAAAGCGGCGCTGGAAGTCAGTCGGATCCACACCGGGTACCGCGCCGCGTTTGATCAGTTCGTGGGCCTTGACATCGAATTGCTGCAATTCGTTGACCGGCAGGTAGATGCGGCCGCGCACAGCGTCTTCGCCCACATCGCGCACGATGTTGGTGAGTTGGAAGGCCAGCCCGAGCCGGTGCGCGTAGTGGGTGGTCTCGGGCCGGGTCTGGCCGAAGATGCGGGCCGCCACCTCGCCGACCACACCGGCCACCAGGTGGCAGTACTGCTGCAGGTTGGTGAAATCCAGGTAGCGGTTCTGCTCCAGATCCATCTGGCAGCCGTCGATCACCGCCAGCAGGTGCCTGGCCTCGATGCCAAAGGTGTTGGTGAGGGGCATCAGCGCCTGCATCACCGGGTGGTTGATCTGCCCCGCGAAGGCCTGGGCCACTTCGCTGCGCCACCAGGCGAGCTTGGTCTGGGCCACACCGACGTCGCTGACCTCGTCCACCACATCGTCCACCTCGCGGCAAAACGCGTAGAACGCGGTGATGGCGGCGCGGCGCTCGGGCGGCAGGAAGAGAAATGCGTAGTAAAAACTGCTGCCCGAGGCGGCGGCTTTTTGTTGAACGTAGTCTTGTGGCGTCATGGGCTCGGCTGAGTGTAATCAGCGCCGCCGGTGCCGCCCGGCGCGGTCCACCGCCCGACGCCCGTGCCGGGCGTGTTCCTCGGGTGCTGTGGGGTCAGCCTCGCCTAAGTTTTCGAGGAGAACAATCGCCATGCGATGTCGCAACAACATTCCTCACGAGGTGCTCCCATGTCTCTATCCAATCGCCGCGTCTTCATGCTCCAGGTCGCCGCTGGCGGCTCGGCCCTGATGCTGGCCAATGCCCACGCCCAGGCCGCGCCCATGGTGAACGAAAAAGATGGCCAGGCGATGGCGCTGGGCTACTCGGCCGACTCGACCAAGGTTGACGCCAAGAAATTTCCAAAACACGCTGCCACCCAGACGTGCAGCAACTGCGCGCTGTATTCCGGCAAGGCGGGTGATGCATCCGGTCCCTGCGGGATATTCCCCGGCAAGCATGTGGCTTCCAAGGGCTGGTGCTCGGCCTACGCCAAGAAGGCCTGAGGCACCAGCAGGGCCTGTCGGTCCTCGTGGCTTTCGTTTGCGCGGGCTTGGCCGGAGGTCGGAGACCTGTGATGTGTCTGACCGTGTCAACCGCGTTGTGGACCACGGCCAAGTCGGCTCTCACCGGCTCCGCGCAGCGCAGAACCGGGTTCAATTCCGGAACAAGCTTCGGCCAGTGGGGTCGCTGTTGGGTTTTTTGCCCAGTGATATGACCCCACAAAGACTGCGCCGGTGACGCCAGTCAGGCGAAGCTCTCAACCGGGTGTGCCCAGCGCTGTTGCGCACCTCGGGCACCGTTTCAGCGCATCCAGAGCGTGCGCCACAACATCACCAAAAGGTCGGCAGCACGCAGGCGAGGGCGGCGCTGCCAGCTCCGGTGACCGTTGGCGGCGATCTTGTCCAGGATGCGCAGCCCGCCCTGGACCACCAGCCGCAGCTCCCAGCCGGCGCGGCCCGGCACGCGGCGGGCCAGCGGGGCGCCGGCCAGCATCAGGGCGCAAGCCTGATCGCACAGCTCGGCGACGGTCTTGGCCATGCGGATCTGCGTGCCGGCGTCAGGCGAGGCATCCGATGCGAAATCGGCCAGACGCACGCCGTGGCGCCTGAGCGCATCGGTGGGCAGGTAGTGGCGACGGCGCGCGTGGTCGACCCGGATGTCTTGCCAGAAGTTGATGAGCTGCAGCGCGCTGCAGATCTGGTCGCTTTGCGCCAGCGACTGCACATCGCGCACGCCGTAAAGATGCAGCAGCAGCCGGCCCACCGGGTTGGCGGACAGAGCGCAGTAGGCGAGCAGCTCGGCGCTGTCGGCGTAGCGGTGATCGCCCGCGGTGTGGCGCACGTCTTGTTCGAACGCGCTGATCAGGTCGTGCAGCAGTGGTCCGGGCAGTTCGTGCTGCTGAATGGCTTGTTGCAGCGGTCGAAAAATCCCGGACCAGCGGCCCGCGCTGGGGACCTCTCCGGCCAGGGCCGCATCGAGTTCGGCGCGGTAGGCGGCCAGGTCGTGCAGGCGCTGCTCGGCCGAGGCGTCGCCTTCGTCGGCGATGTCGTCGGCGGTGCGTGCGAAGTGGTAGAGCGAGCGCACCGCCGGGCGCAGCGCGGGCGGACACAGCCAGGACGCGACCGGGAAATTCTCGTAGTGGTCCACGCCGGTGCGGGTGTCTGCGGCCGAGGCATCGCCCGCGCGGGTGGGTGTCGAAGGAGGCGATGGCATCGGTTCGGGGTGGTCGTCGGGTGTCGCTTGGTCGGTTGCGGAGGGCGCAGCCCTGTCGGCGCAAAGCCAGCCTCACGGGCTGCTGGGCGCCACATTGCCCGGCTTTATGCACGCGCCTGGTCTCGCCTGTCGCGCCACCGCTTTGCAATACAATTTTCGTTACTAACCGGTCAGTCATTAATTAGGCGCCGTGTTGTATTGACCGCTGACCGCCCGGTGGATCCGATTGTCGGTCCATCAAGACCTCAAACCCCCATGAAAACCTATTCGACCGTGCTGGCCTGCGTGGCTGCCCTGGCCCTGGTGGCCTGTTCCCGTCCCGAGCCGCCGCCGGAACCGATCCGTGCCGTCAAGCTGATCCGGGTGGACGTCGAGGGCCTGGGCTTGCACAGCGAGTTTGCGGGCGACGTGCGGGCGCGCACCGAATCCCGCCTTGGTTTCCGGGTCGGCGGCAAGCTGTTGCAGCGGCCGGCCGAGGTGGGTCAGCGGGTGAAGGCCGGCACCTTGCTGGCACAGCTCGATGGCAACGATCTGGCGCTGGCAAGCCAGGCCGCGCAGGCCCAGGTGAGCGCGGCGCAGACCCAGCGCAATCTGGCCGCGGCCGATCTCAAGCGCTTCACCGATCTCAAGGCCCGGGGTTTTGTGAGCGGTGCCGAGATCGAGCGCCGCCAGGCCATGTTGCAGGCGGCCGAAGCCAGTCTTCGCCAGGCCCAGGCCCAGGGCTCGGTACAGGGCAACCAGGCCAGTTACACGCGGCTGCTGGCCGATGGACCGGGTGTGGTGGTGGCGGTGGAGGCCGAGGTGGGCCAGGTGGTGGCGGCCGGATCGCCGGTGGTGCGCATCGCGCGCGATGGCGCGCGCGACGTGGTGTTTGCCGTGCCCGAAGACCGGCTTGCCCAGCTGCGTCCCGGACTGGTGGCGCAGGTGCGTCTGTGGGCGGCAACGGTGGCGGCAGCGCCCTTGGCCGGCGCTTCGGCGGGCCAGCCGCTGTCAGGCGTGGTGCGCGAGATTGCGGCCGCGGCGGACCCGCTGACCCGCACTTACCAGGTGCGCCTGGCGCTGCCCGACGAGGCCAGCGTGCCGCTGGGTGCCACCGCGTATGTGACCCTGCCGGCGCCGGATGGCGCGGTGGCGCAGGCGATCAAGCTGCCCACCAGTGCGCTGATGCACGACGCCGCGCAGGGCCCGTCGGGCAGCGCGGTCTGGGTGTTCGACGCGGCCAGCAGCACGGTGCAGGCGCGTGCGGTGGTGGTCGCCGGCGCCGACGGCAACCAGGCGGTGATTGCCAGCGGCCTGAAGCCCGGCGAGGAGGTGGTGGCCGCCGGTGTGCATGTGCTGTCGCCGGGACAGAAGGTGAGCCGTTTTGCCGCCGCGGCGCAGTGAGGGCGGCATGAGCCATCCCGCTTCCGAAAGTGCGACAGGCGCGCGCTTCAACCTGTCGCAGTGGGCGCTGGACCACCAGGCATTCATCCGCTACCTGATGATCGTGCTGATGCTGCTGGGTGTGGCGGCGTACTTTCAGCTGGGTCAGGACGAAGACCCGCCGTTCACCTTCCGCGCCATGGTGGTGCGCGCCTACTGGCCGGGTGCCGACGCGCAGCAGATGGCCGAGCAGGTGGCCGACCGGATCGAAAAAACGCTGCAGGAAGTGCCGTACGCCGACAAGATCCGCAGCTATTCCAAGCCGGGCGAGACGCTCATCATCTTCCAGCTCAAGGACGCCTCGCCGGCTGCCGAGGTGCCACAGAGCTGGTACGCCGCGCGCAAGAAAATCGGTGATATGCGCGGCACGCTGCCGCAGGGTGTGGCCGGGCCGTTCTTCAACGACGAGTTCGGCGACGTGTTCGGTGTCATCTACGCCCTGCAGGGCGAAGGTTTTTCACCGGCGGAGCAGGAGCAGGTGGCCGACGAGGTGCGCCAGGCCTTGCTGCGGGTGAAAGACGTCAGCAAGGTCGAGCTGTTTGGCGTGCAGACTCAGAAGCTCTATGTGGAGATGTCGCAGAAGCGGCTCGCAGTGCTCGGGCTGGACCTGCAGCAGGTGCTGGCCTCGCTGGGTCAGCAGAACGCGATCGAATCGGCCGGCACCATCCAGTCGCCGCAGGACGCGGTGCAGGTGCGGGTCGGTGGCGCGTTCAATTCGGTGGAGCAGTTGCGCGCGATGCCGATCCGCGCCGCCAACGGCACACAGATCCGCCTGGGCGACATCGCCGAGATCGGCCTGGGTTATATCGATCCGCCCCAGGTGCAGGTGCGCCACAACGGCCAGAGCAGCATCGCCCTGGGCATTTCCATGGCCAAAGGCGGCGACATCATCGCGCTGGGCCAGGCCCTCAAAACGGCGGTGGCCGGCATCGAGCGCACGCTGCCGGCGGGCATGGCGCTGGTGCAGGTGCAGGACCAGCCGGCGGCGGTGACGAAATCGGTCAACGAGTTCATCAAGGTGCTGATCGAGGCGGTGGTGATCGTGCTGGCGGTGAGCTTTCTGGCGCTCGGTCTGCACCGCCGCGAGGGCGGCCGTGGCTTGCAGCGCTATGTGCTCGACGTGCGGCCCGGACTGGTGGTTTTCATCACCATTCCGCTGGTGCTGGCGATCACCTTTCTGGCCATGCAGTACTGGGGTATCGGCCTGCACAAGATCTCGCTGGGTTCGCTGATCATCGCGCTCGGCCTGATGGTGGACGACGCCATCATTGCGGTGGAGATGATGGTGCGCAAGCTCGAAGAGGGCTACACCATGGCGCGCGCGGCCACCTTCACCTGGGACGCCACCGCCATGCCCATGCTCACCGGCACGCTGATCACCGCCGCCGGCTTCCTGCCGATCGGCCTGGCGAAATCGACGGTGGGCGAATACACCTTTGCCATCTTTGGCGTGACGGTGATCGCGCTGGTGCTGTCGTGGATCGTGGCGGTGCTGTTTGTGCCCTACCTCGGCGTGAGGCTGCTCAAGATCAAGCCCCATGTGGGCCCGGCCACCGAGGTGTTTGACGGACCGTTTTATGTGCGTTTTCGCGCGCTGGTGAACTGGTGTGTGATGCACCGCTGGATCACCATTGGCCTGACGCTGGCCACTTTTGTGCTCGGTGTGGTGGGCATGGGCCAGGTGCAGCAGCAGTTCTTCCCAGACTCCAGCCGGCCAGAGATCCTGGTCGACATCTGGCTGCCCGAGGGCGCGAGCTTCGGCGCCACCGACGCCATCACGCGCCGGGTCGAGTCGCGGCTGGCGCAGGAGGCGGGTGTGACCGGTGTCACCACCTGGGTGGGCTCGGGTGTGCCGCGTTTCTACCTGCCGCTGGACCAGATTTTTCCGCAGACCAACGTGTCGCAGTTCATTGTCCTGCCGCAGGATCTGCAGACGCGCGAGCGCCTGCGCAAGCGTCTGCCGGCGTTGCTGGCGGCTGAATTTCCCGAGGTGCGGGGTCGCGTGAAGTTGCTGCCCAACGGGCCGCCGGTGCCGTATCCGGTGCAGTTCCGTGTGGTGGGCAGCGATCCGGCGGTGCTGCGCGGCCTGGCCGACGAGGTGAAGGCGGCGATGCGCCAGAGCCCCAACACACGCGGTGTGAACGACAACTGGAACGAGTCGGTCAAGGTGCTGCGGCTGGACGTGGACCAGGCCAAGGCGCGTGCGCTGGGTGTGTCCAGCCAGTCGATTGCGCAGGCCGCGCGCACCCTCCTGATCGGCAGCACGGTGGGCCAGTACCGCGACGGTGACCAGCTGATCGACATCGTGCTGCGCCAGCCGCTGGCCGAGCGCGACGCCATCAGCAGCCTGGCCAACGCCTACCTGCCCACCGCCAGCGGCCAGAGCATTCCGCTGGCGCAGATTGCGCGTCCGACGTTCGACTGGGAGCCCGGTGTGATCTGGCGCGAAAACCGCCACTACGCCATCACCGTGCAAAGCGACGTGGTCGAGGGCCTGCAAGGTGCCACCGTCACCGCCGAGCTGCTGCCGGCGATGCAGGCGATCGGTGCCGGCTGGGCCGGGCGTGGCCTGACCGGCTACCGGGTCGAGGTGGCCGGCGCGGTGGAAGAGAGCAGCAAGGGCTCGTCGTCGATTGCCGCCGGTGTGCCGCTCATGCTGTTCATCATCTTCACTTTGCTGATGATCCAGTTGCAGAGCTTCAGCCGTTCGCTGCTGGTGTTCCTGACCGGGCCGCTCGGGCTCGCCGGTGTGGCCGGCGCGTTGCTGCTGCTCAACCGGCCGTTCGGCTTTGTGGCTTTGCTGGGTGTGATTGCGCTGATGGGCATGATCCAGCGCAACTCGGTGATCCTGATCGACCAGATCGAGCAGGACCGCCGGCGCGGCGTGCCGGCCTGGGACGCGATCGTGGAAGCGGCGGTGCGCCGCATGCGGCCCATCGTGCTGACGGCGGCGGCCGCGGTGCTGGCGATGATCCCGCTCTCGCGCAGCGGATTCTGGGGGCCGATGGCGGTGGCCATCATGGGCGGTCTGATCGTCGCCACCGTGCTCACGCTGCTGGCGCTGCCCGCGATGTACGCGGCCTGGTTTCGCGTCCGGCGCGAGCCTGCTTCGGGCTGAGAAAGCACAGGGTGGCTGGATTTGATACAAATGTTTCAGTAGAATATTTATGATTCATTTGTTTCATGTCCCCGCCGCGTGCCCTACCGCCACCTTGTCCAGCTGCTGGACAGCCGTTTCGCCAGCCTGAGCCCCGAGCTGCAGCGCGCCGCGCGCTGGGTGCGCGAACACCCGGCCGAGCTTGGCCTGCAGTCCATGCGCCAGTCGGCGCGCGCGGCTGGTGTGTCGCCGGCCACCATGACGCGGCTGGCCCGGGCGCTGGCGTTCGACGGTTTCGATGCGATGCGGCGCCCGGCCCTGGCGGCGCTGGCGCGCTCGGCCGGGCGAGCGGCAGCCCGAGGCTCAGATGCACCTCCCGAAGAACCGGCCACCGGACCTGCCAGCGCCTTGCAGCCCGGGCAGACGGCCAATGTGGCGTCGGTGCTGGCGCGCAACCCCGCGGCCCAGCTGCTGGCTGCCGCGCGCAGCATCCTGGCGGCGCGTCAGGTGCTGTTTCTGGGGCTTCGCGCCAGCTTTGGCATGGCCCACCACCTGCGCTACACCTGCGACTGGTTGCGCCCGGGCACCGCGCTGGCCACCGACCCGGGAGGCGCCTGGGCCGACCAGCTCGCCGAGCTCGGTGGCAGCGATCTGCTGGTCGCCATCAGCCAGGCGCCCTACACGGTGCAGACGGTGCAGGCCGCGCAGCAGCTGCGCGCGCGCGGCGTTCGGGTGCTCGCGCTGACCGACAGCCCGCTGTCGCCGCTGGCGCGCGAAGCGTCCACCGTGCTGCTGTTCGACACCGCCTCGCCGTCGTTCTTTCACTCCCTGGTCGGCGCCCAGGCACTGTCCGAGGCGCTGATGGCCACCGTGGCCGAGCAGGGCGGCCAGGCGGTGCTGCAGCGTCTGGCCGAGCGCCAGAGGCGGCTGCAGGCGGCCCACGTCTATTGGGACAAGCCGGCTCGCCGACCCGCTGAAGCCTGATTTTTGTTTGTCTATTCCACCCGAGCCCACCATGAACGCCAGACTCCCCGCCACCTCCGTGCCCCCGAACGCCACCCATGTGTTTCACCGCCAGCTGCACCAAGCGCTGCCGGTTGCGGTCAGCGGTCGGGGCATCACGCTCACCGACGCCGCCGGCAAGACCTACCTCGACGCCTCGGGCGGGGCGGCCGTGTCCTGCCTGGGCCATGGCCACCCGGACGTGATCGCCGCCATGCACGCGCAGATCGATCGCCTCGCCTACGCCCACACCAGCTTCTTCACCACCGAGGTGGCCGAGGAACTGGCCGACCTGCTGATCGACACCGCGCCAGCGGGCATGAGCCACGTCTACTTTGTCAGTGGCGGTTCGGAAGCGGTGGAAGCCGCGCTCAAGATGGCGCGCCAGTATTTTGTGGAGATCGGCCAGCCGCAACGTCAGCATTTCATTGCCCGGCGCCAGAGTTACCACGGCAACACCCTGGGCGCGCTGGCGGTGGGTGGCAACGAGTGGCGGCGGGCGCAGTTCAAGCCGCTGCTGATCGACGTAACCCACGTCTCCCCCTGCTACGAATACCGCGACCGGCGCGCTGACGAGACACCCGAGCAGTACGGCCAGCGCCTGGTGGCCGAGCTCGCGCAGGCGATCGACCGGCTGGGTGGCGAGAACGTGATGGCCTTTGTGGCCGAAACCATCGGCGGCGCCACCGCCGGTGTGCTGACCCCGGTGCCGGGTTATTTCCGCGGCGTGCGTGAGCTGTGTGACCGTCACGGCATCCTGCTGATCCTCGACGAGGTGATGTGTGGCATGGGCCGCAGCGGCACCCTGCACGCCTGTGAACAGGAGGGTGTGGTGCCCGATCTGCTCACCATCGCCAAGGGACTGGGCGGCGGCTACCAGCCGATCGGCGCCGTGCTGGCGCAGGAGAAACTGGTGGAGGTGTTCCGCCAGGGCAGCGGCCTGTTCCAGCATGGCCACACCTACCTCGGCCATGCGGTGGCCTGTGCGGCCGCGCTGGCGGTGCAGCGCGTGATCCAGCGCGATGGCTTGCTGGTGCAGGTGCAGCAGCGGGGGCTTGCCCTCCAGGCGCTGCTCAAGCAGGCCTTTGATGGCCACCCCCACGTCGGCGACATCCGCGGTCGTGGCCTGTTCTGGGGTGTCGAGCTGGTTGCCGACCGTGCCAGCAAGCAGTGGTTCGATCCGACGCGCAAACTCCACACCCAGCTCAGACGCGCCGCGATGGCAGAGGGCCTGATGATCTACCCCATGGGCGGTACGGTGGACGGGCGCTGTGGCGACCATGTGTTGCTCGCGCCACCGTTCATTGCCACCGAAGACGAGCTGGCGCAGATCGTGCACAAGCTGCGCCGTGCGCTCGACGCTGCGCTCACCACATGAATGCTGGTCATGCGGGATGTGCATGGTGACGGCGGGTTACTACTTAGGTCCTCGGGGTGGAGCGCCAGAGGCATTGGTTTAGGATCAAAACGTCAGCCTTCGGCCCACAAGGTCGGTTCCTTTCAGCACCCAACGCAGTTCATCTGCAGGAGAGAGTCCATGAAAAAATTGTCCGCTTGCATCACGGCCATCGCCGCCGCCACCGCCCTGATGGCACCCGTCTCCAGCGTCCAGGCGCAACAGAAATTCATGACCATTGGCACCGGTGGCGTGACCGGTGTGTATTACGCAGCCGGCGGCGCCATCTGCCGTCTGGTCAACAAGGACCGCGCCCAGCACGGTTTCCGCTGCACGGTGGAGTCCACCGGTGGTTCGGTGGCCAACATCAACACCATCAACGCTGGCGACATGGATTTTGGCGTTGCCCAGTCCGATGCCCAGTTCAATGCTTACAAAGGCGTCAAGGCTTTTGATGGCAAGGCCGTCTCCGACCTCCGTTCGGTTTTTTCGCTCCACGCAGAGCCGCTGAACCTCATGGCACGCAAGGAGTCGGGTATCAAGAGCCTGGCGGATCTCAAGGGCAAACGCGTCAACATCGGCAACCCAGGCTCCGGTACCCGCTCTTCGGTTGACGAGATGATGGCGGCCGTCGGCATGAAGAACAGCGATTTCGCCGCTGCCGCCGAACTCAAGGCCGACGAACACGGCGCCGCGCTGTGCGACAACAAGATCGATGCGTTCTTCTATGTGGTCGGACACCCCAACGCCAGCCTGCAGGACCCGGCAACCACCTGTGGCGCCAAGCTGGTGAACATCACCGGCCCGGCGGTCGACAAGCTGGTGGCGGCCAACGCTTACTACGCCAAAGCCACCATCCCGGGTGGCATGTACAAAGGCAACGACCAGGCGACCCAGACCTACGGTGTTCTGGGCACGTTCGTCACCTCGGCCAAGCAGCCAGACGACATGGTCTACACCCTGGTGAAGGCGGTGTTCGACAACTTCGAAGACTTCAAGAAACTGCACCCCGCGCTGGCCCATCTGAAGGCTGAGAACATGGTGGTCGACGGTCTGTCGGCACCGCTGCACCCGGGCGCAGCCAAGTACTACAAGGAAAAAGGCTGGATCAAATAATTCCCCCCGCCTTCGGTCACCACCCCATGCGCGGTCCCCGCCCATGGGGTGGTTTGTTTCCAGTGTCCGGCTAACGGACACCACCGCATCCCAGGCCGCTGATGGCCAGGAGTTCTCTCATGACAAAAAAATCCGCAAGCGCCGCCGACGTCGATGTCAACCAACTGGTGCAGGACAACGACTCGGGGGGGCGCGAGCCCGGCCCCTTCGTGCGCCGGTTGCTGCTCTTCGTGGCGGTGGCCTGGTCGCTTTTCCAGCTGTGGATCGCCTCGCCGCTGCCGTTCACCTTCGGCATCTTCATCCTCAACGACACCGAGACCCGCGCCATCCACCTGGCTTTTGCGGTTTTTCTCGGTTTCATGGCCTACCCGGCCAGCAAGCGCTCGGCGCGTGACCACGTGCCCATCCTGGACTGGGTGTTTGCACTGGTTGGCGCATTCTGTGCAGCCTATATCTTTCTTTTCTACCGTGAGCTGGCCACACGGCCAGGACAGCCGACCCCGTTTGACGTCTGGACCAGCGTGGTCGGCATCGTGCTGCTGCTGGAGGCCACGCGGCGTGTGCTCGGCCTGCCCATGGTGATCGTGGCACTGGCCTTTCTGGGCTACACCTTCGGTGGCGCCTACATGCCGGACATGCTGGCGCACCGGGGTGCGTCGCTGGACCGCGCGATGAGTCATCAGTGGCTGACCACCGAAGGTGTCTTCGGTGTCGCACTGGGTGTCTCCAGCGGCTTCATCTTCCTGTTTGTGCTGTTCGGTTCGCTGCTGGACAAGGCCGGTGCCGGCAATTACTTCATCAAGTCGGCCTTTGCCTTGCTCGGTCACATGCGCGGCGGCCCGGCCAAGGCGGCGGTGGTGTCATCGGCCGCGACCGGCATCATTTCCGGCTCGTCGATTGCCAACGTGGTGACCACCGGCACTTTCACCATTCCGCTGATGAAACGGGTGGGCTACCGCGGCGATCAGGCGGGCGCGGTCGAAGTGTCTTCATCGGTAAACGGTCAGCTCATGCCGCCCGTGATGGGCGCTGCCGCGTTCCTTATGGTGGAGTACGTGGGCATACCGTATGTGGATGTGATGAAGCACGCATTTTTGCCGGCCATCATTTCCTACATTGCGCTGTTCTACATCGTGCACCTAGAGGCGCTCAAAGCCGGCATGCAGGGCTTGCCTCGCCGCACGCAAGCCACCGGTACGCAGCGCCTGGCTTCGTTCCTGATGACGGTGGCCGGGTTCATCGTGCTGGCCGGTATCACCTACACCGTGATCACGTTTGTCAAGAGGAGCCTCGGAGAGGCGGCGATTCCGGTGATCGGTCTGCTGCTGCTCGCGGCCTACCTGGGGCTGCTGTGGATCAGCTCGCGCCAGCCGGTGCTGGAGATGGACGATCCCAATGCGCCGCTGTTCGAGCTGCCCGAGACCAAGCCCACGGTGCGCTCGGGTCTGCACTACCTGCTGGCGGTGGTGGTGCTGATCTGGTGCCTGATGGTCGAGCAACTCTCGCCCGGACTCTCTGCGTTCTGGGCCACCATGTTCATGGTCTTCATCATCCTCACCCAGAAGCCGATTCTGGGCGTGATGCGGGGAGAGTCGGCGATCGCCTCTGATATCAAGGCGGGTGTTGCCGATCTGATCAGCGGGCTGGAGACGGGTGCACGCAACATGATCGGCATTGGTGTGGCGACAGCGGCTGCCGGCATCATCGTTGGCACCGTGTCGCTCACGGGTGTCGGCCTGGTCATGACCGAACTGGTGGAAATCCTCTCCGGTGGCAACCTGATGCTGATGCTGGTGCTGGTGGCGGTGATCAGTCTGATCCTCGGTATGGGCCTGCCGACCACCGCCAACTACATCGTGGTCTCCACGCTGATGGCGCCGGTGGTGGTGGAGCTGGGCGCTCAAAGCGGGCTCATCGTGCCGCTGATTGCGGTGCACCTGTTCGTGTTCTATTTCGGCCTGATGGCCGACGTGACGCCGCCGGTGGGGCTGGCCTCGTTCGCGGCGGCCGCGATCGCGCGCCACGATCCGATCCAGACCGGCGTCACCGCTTTCTTCTACAGCATGCGCACGGCCATCCTGCCGTTCCTGTTTATCTTCAACACACAGCTGCTGCTGATCGGGCTGGATGGGCCGCTGCACCTGGTGCTCACCGTGGGCACGGCGGTGATCGCGATGCTGGTGTTTGCCGCCGCCACACAGGGTTACTTCATCGCCAGGAGCCGCTGGTATGAGAGTCTGGCCTTGCTGCTGGTGTGTTTCACGCTGTTCCGCCCCGGTTTCTGGATGGACATGATCCACCCGCCGTTCGACGAGGTGAAGGGCGAGCGCATGAGCCAGCTCATTGCGGAGGCACCCGCCAACACCGGAAAACGGGCCTGGATCGAAGGTCTGAACCTCAACGGCGACGAGATCAAGAAAGGTGTGCTGATCCCGCTGGGCGCGCCTGGTGACGCCAAAGCCCGACTGGGTCAGGCCGGCCTGACGGTCATGGCCGACGGCGACAACCTGTCGGTGGTGGCGGTGAAGTTTGGCAGCGTGGCGGACAAGCTGGGCATCGAACAGGGTTTCCGCATCACGTCGATGGAAGTGCCCGCCGATCGTCCCGCCAAGGAGTGGTTCTACATTCCGGCCCTGCTTCTGCTGGGGCTGGTCATCGTGGTGCAGCGATCCCCCGCCCGGCGCGAGTCCGCGGGAGTTTGATGCCATGGTGACCCGTGTTGCACTGATCCATGCGCTGGCGCATTCGGTGGCGCCCATCAACGCCGTGATGGCACGCGACTGGCCACAAGCCGAGCGCATGAACCTGCTCGACGACAGCCTGTCGGCCGATCTGGCGCGCAGCGGCGCTGGTCTGGACGTGGCCATGCACCAGCGTTTCGAGACGCTGGCGGCCTACGCCGAGCGCACCGGCGCCCAGGCGATCCTGTTCACCTGCTCGGCGTTTGGCCCTTGCATCGAGGCTGTGGCGGCGCGCCGCCCGCTGATGCCGGTGCTCAAGCCCAACGAGGCGATGATCGCCGAGGCGGTGGCAGCGGTGCAGGGCGCACAAGGTGGTGGGCGCATCGGCCTGGTCGCCTCGTTCGCGCCCACGCTGCAATCCATGCCCGCGGAGTTCCCGGACGGCATCGAACTGCGCACCACACTGGCCGACGGTGCGATGGAAGCGCTGAACGCCGGCGAGGGCGCTGTGCACGACGCGCTGGTGGTGGCGGCTGCCCAGCGACTCAAGGCGCAAGGATGCAGTGTCATCGCGCTGGCCCAGTTCAGCATGGCGCGGGCGCGGGCCGCGGTCGAGCAGGCAGTCGCGCTGCCGGTGTTCACCACGCCGGACAGCGCGGTGCGTGTGCTGCGCCAGCGCCTGGCGAACTGACAGACCGCAACCGCTACAATCAAAGGTTGCCGTCCAGTGAGCTTCAGGCGTTCGGGTACCCCGCGTACCCGGCCCAGGTTCTCCGGATCCGGACGCGCGGGTGGCGAAATTGGTAGACGCACCAGGTTTAGGTCCTGACGCCAGCAATGGTGTGGGGGTTCGAGTCCCCCCCCGCGCACCACAGCAAGCAAGACACATTTCCCTTTTTCGTTGGCCACAGGTGCTGGCTGACGCTTCCACTTCTGGAGAAAACCATGACCGTGACCGTTGAAACCCTGGAAAAGCTCGAGCGCAAGATCACATTGACCCTGCCCGCCGAGGTGATCCAGAACGAGGTGACCCGTCGCCTCAAGGATGTGGCGCGCAAGGTGAAGATGGACGGTTTTCGCCCGGGCAAGGTGCCGCTGAACGTGGTGGCCCAGCAATACGGTTACTCGGTGCACTACGAGGTGATGAACGACAAGGTGGGTGAGGCGTTTGCCAGTGCGGCCAACGAAGCCAAGCTGCGCGTGGCGGGCCAGCCCAAAATCACCGAAAAGGACGGTGCACCCGAAGGTCAGATCACCTTCGACGCGGTGTTCGAGGTCTACCCGGACGTCCAGATCGGCGACCTGAGCACCGCCGAGGTGGAGAAGGTCTCGACCGAAGTCAGCGACGCGGCGATCGACCGCACGCTGGACATCCTGCGCAAGCAGCGACGCACTTTCGCCCAGCGCGCCCACGACCAGGCCGCCGTCGACGGCGACCGCGTCACCATCGACTTCGCCGGCAAGATCGACGGCGAACCGTTCGATGGCGGCAAGGCCGAGGCTTTCCAGTTCATCGTCGGTGATGGGCAGATGCTCAAGGAATTCGAGGACGCGGTGCGCGGCATGAAGTCGGGCGAGTCCAAGACTTTTCCGTTGCCGTTTCCTGAGGACTACCACGGCAAGGATGTGGCGGGCAAGACCGCCGACTTCCTGGTCACGGTCAACAAGATCGAAGCCGCCCATTTGCCGGAAATCGACGAGGCGCTGGCCAAGTCGCTCGGCATTGCCGAGGGCACGGTCGAAGGCCTGCGCGCCGACATTCAGAAGAACCTGCAGCGCGAGGTGAAATTCCGTGTGCTGGCGCGCAACAAGCAGGCCGCGATGGACGCCCTGGCCGCCAAAGCCGAACTCGACCTGCCCAAGGCCGCCGTGCAGGCCGAGCTGGAGCGTCTGGTCGAAGGCGCCCGCGCCGACCTCAAGCAGCGCGGTGTGAAAGACGCCGAAAAGGCGCCGATCCCTGAAGACCTGTTCCGCCCGCAGGCTGAGCGCCGCGTGCGTCTGGGGCTGGTGGTGGCGGAGCTGGTGCGTGCCCAGCAGCTCCAGGCCAAACCCGAGCAGATCAAGGCGCACATCGAAGAGCTGTCCGCGTCGTACGAAAAGCCGGCCGACGTGGTGCGCTGGTACACCAGCGACAACCGCCGCATGGCCGAGGTGGAAGCGATCGTGATCGAGAACAACGTAGCCGAGTACGTGCTGTCGCAAGCCAAGGTCACCGAGAAGCCGGTCGAGTTCGACGAACTCATGGGCCAAGCCTGACCTCGGCGCCGAGCTGCGTCGCGGGGGCGGAGCGATCCGCCCTTTTTTCGTTTGTCGCGGCTTGCCTTTGGCCGACGGCACGCCATATGCACTGGGAAGCCATGTCCGCAGTGGCCCGCTGGCCTTCGCGGGTTGGTTACAGTAAGGACATGGGTCAACACCCCACACGCACCACCACACGGAGAACCACATGAGCGGTATGGACATTCAAGGCCTGGGCATGGTGCCCATGGTGATCGAGCAATCGGGCCGCGGTGAGCGCGCCTACGACATTTATTCGCGCCTGCTCAAGGAGCGCGTGATTTTTCTGGTTGGTGAAGTCAACGACCATTCAGCCAATCTGGTGGTGGCGCAGCTGCTGTTTCTCGAGAGCGAGAACCCCGACAAAGACATTTCGTTCTACATCAACTCACCCGGCGGCTCGGTGACGGCTGGCATGGCGATTTTTGACACGATGAATTTCATCAAGCCCGATGTGTCGACGCTCTGTGTGGGTTTTGCCGCCAGCATGGGTGCCTTCCTGCTGGCCGCCGGCACCAAGGGCAAGCGTTTCTCGCTGCCCAACTCCAAGATCATGATTCACCAGCCCTCGGGCGGCAGCCGTGGCCAGGCCACCGAGATCGAGATCCAGGCGCGCGAGATCCTGAAGACCCGGGAACAGCTCAACAAGATCCTGGCCGAACGCACCGGACAGCCGCTGGATCGCATTGCACGCGACACCGAACGGGACTACTACATGTCGGCTGCCGAGTCGACGGAATATGGGTTGATCGACAAGGTGATCGACAAACGACCATCGGCCGCCTGATCACGAACTTTGCAACAGCCGGCGAAATTCCGGGGTGAAACGTCTGAATTCAACCCATTTCAGCGCTCATCCCCGATTTAGGCCGTTGACGGCCTGCACTATCATCTCCTTCACGTCACCACCTCGTCTCCCCTGAAGCACCGAATCCATGGCCGATAAGAAAGCCGCCTCTGGCGAAAAAGCGCTTTACTGCTCCTTCTGCGGCAAGAGTCAGCACGAGGTCAAGAAGCTGATTGCCGGTCCCTCGGTGTTCATCTGTGACGAGTGCATCGAACTCTGCAACGACATCATCCGCGACGAGCTGCCTGGTCTGGAAGCCGTCAAGTCCTCGGGCGACGAGGTGCCGACGCCGGCCGAGCTGAAGGCCAATCTCGACAATTACGTGATCGGCCAGGACACAGCCAAGCGCGCGCTGGCGGTGGCGGTTTACAACCACTACAAGCGTCTGCGACACAAGCAGACTTCGCGCAAAGACGATGTCGAGCTGGCCAAAAGCAACATCCTGCTGTTGGGCCCCACCGGCTCGGGCAAGACGCTGCTCGCACAAACCATGGCCCGCATGCTCGACGTCCCGTTTGTGATGGCCGATGCGACCACGCTGACCGAAGCCGGCTACGTGGGCGAAGACGTGGAGAACATCGTTGCCAAGCTGCTGCAGAGCTGCAACTACGACGTGGAGCGCGCGCAACAGGGCATCGTCTACATCGACGAGATCGACAAGATCACCCGCAAGTCGGACAACCCGTCGATCACCCGCGACGTGTCGGGCGAAGGCGTGCAGCAGGCGCTGCTCAAGCTGATCGAAGGCACGATGGCCAGCGTGCCACCGCAGGGCGGGCGCAAGCATCCGAACCAGGATTTCCTGCAGGTCGACACCACCAACATCCTTTTCATTTGTGGTGGGGCGTTCGCCGGTCTGGAAAAAATCATCGAAAACCGCACCGAAGCCTCGGGCATGGGTTTTGGTGCGGTGGTCAAAAGCAAGAAGCAGCGCAGCCTGACCGATGCGTTCAAGGAAATCGAGCCCGAAGACCTGATCAAGTTCGGGCTGATCCCCGAACTCGTCGGTCGTGTGCCAGTGATCGCCGCCCTGTCCGAGCTCAGCGAAGATGCCTTGGTCGAGATCCTGACCGAGCCGAAGAACGCGGTGGTCAAACAGTTTTCGCGGCTTTTGTCCATGGAAGGCGCCGAGCTTGAGGTGCGTCCGGCCGCGCTGAAGGCGATTGCACGCAAGGCGCTGGCGCGAAAGACCGGTGCGCGGGGTCTGCGCTCGATTCTGGAGAATGCGCTGATCGACACCATGTTCGATCTGCCGAGCCTGAACAACGTAGAAAAAGTGGTGGTGGACGAGTCCACCATCGATGAGAACAAGCCGCCGTTGCTGGTCTACCGCGAGTCGGCCAAGCAGGCCTGAAGGGCCTCAGGCGGTGCGTGGGAGCGCGCCTGCCCTGGCCGATCACGACGATGCGTCCGGTTGATATCGCCCGCATCAACCCCACCTGCTCATTTTGTTGAGGTTGAGAAATGTCCGGACATACTGCCCTGCCGAGTACCCCCGTCGATCTGCCGCTGCTGCCGCTGCGCGATGTGGTGGTGTTCCCGCACATGGTGATCCCGCTGTTCGTGGGTCGCCCCAAGAGCATCAAGGCACTGGAAAGCGCCATGGAGGCCGAGCGCCGCATCATGCTGGTGGCGCAGAAGGCGGCGGCCAAGGATGAGCCCACCACCGACGACATGTTCGAGATGGGTTGCATTGCCACGATTCTGCAAATGCTCAAGCTGCCCGACGGCACAGTCAAGGTGCTGGTGGAGGGTGTGCAGCGTGCCAAGGTGCTGTCCATCGCGGAAGGTGAAAGCCATTTTGTGGCCAGCGTCACGCCGGTGGACCCGGCGGTCGAGCGGGCCGACGCCGCATCCACCGAGATCGAGGCGCTGCGCCGGGCGGTGATGCAGCAGTTCGACCAGTACGTGAAGCTCAACAAGAAAATTCCTTCGGAAATCCTGACCTCAATTTCCAGTATCGACGACCCGGGCCGCCTTGCCGACACGATTGCGGCGCACCTGCCACTCAAGCTCGAATCCAAACAGGTTGTGCTCGACCTCGATCCGGTCAACAAGCGCCTGGAAAACCTGTTCGAACAACTCGAGCGCGAGGTTGACATCCTCAACGTCGACAAGAAGATCCGGGGCCGCGTCAAGCGGCAGATGGAGAAAAACCAGCGCGACTTCTATCTGAACGAGCAGGTCAAGGCGATCCAGAAGGAGCTGGGCGAAGGCGAAGAGGGCGCCGACATCGAAGAGATCGAGAAGAAGATCAAGGCCGCCCGCATGCCCGCGGAAGCGCGCAAGAAAGCCGAGGCCGAGTTCAAGAAGCTCAAGCTGATGTCGCCCATGTCGGCGGAGGCCACCGTGGTGCGCAACTACATTGATGCGCTGGTGGCGCTGCCCTGGAGCAAGAAGACCAAGATCAAACACGACCTGTCGTACGCAGAACAGGTCCTCAACGAAGACCACTACGGCCTGGACAAGGTCAAAGACCGCATCCTCGAATACCTCGCGGTGCAGCAGCGGGTGGACAAGATCAAGGCACCCATCCTGTGTCTGGTTGGCCCACCCGGTGTCGGCAAGACCTCGCTCGGACAGTCGGTGGCCAAAGCCACGGGGCGCAAGTATGTGCGGATGGCGCTGGGCGGCATGCGTGACGAGGCCGAGATACGCGGCCACCGCCGCACCTACATCGGCGCCATGCCGGGCAAGGTGCTGCAAAGCCTG
>CAYRIT010000059.1:0-19245 GCA_964424415.1 uncultured Hydrogenophaga sp. | reverse complement strand
CACGAGGGCTTCGCGCATTTGGGCGAGCTCGGCGCGGCCAGCGTGGACGGGCTGCTGATGGACCTGGGTGTGAGTTCGCCCCAGATCGACAACCCCGAGCGGGGTTTTTCTTTTCGCCACGATGGCCCGCTGGACATGCGCATGGACACCACACGGGGTCAGAGCGTGGCGCAGTGGCTGGAAGCCGTGGATGTTCCCACCTTGACGGAGGTCATTCGTGACTATGGCGAAGAACGGTTTGCTGCATCGGTTGCAAAGGCGATTGATCGTCGCCGACAGGAACGGGGCCCTCTTCGAACCACCCGTGAGCTGGCCGAAGTCGTGGCTGGCGCGGTCAAAACCCGCGAGCCGGGCAAGGACCCTGCAACGCGCACATTTCAGGCTCTTCGGATTTTCATCAACGCCGAGCTTGAAGAGCTGCAACAAGCGCTGAACGCCAGTCTGCAGGTGTTGCGCGCGGGAGGGCGGCTGGTGGTGATCAGCTTCCATTCGCTGGAAGACCGCAAGGTCAAGCAGTTCATGGCCGGTCATTCGCGCGCAGTTGTCGATCGCCGCGTGCCGTTCGCCGAGCCCGCGCCCATGCCCTTGCGCGATGTCACGCGTGTGATGCCCAGCGCAGCCGAGATCCAGGCCAATCCCCGCGCGCGCAGCGCGGTGATGCGCGTGGCCACACGCACCGAGGCGGTGACATGAGCGCGGTCAACCGCCTCCACATGTCTAAGCCCTTTGTGGCGGGGGCGTTGTCATGATCCGGCTCAACCTGGTGCTGCTGGTCGCGGTGCTGGCCAGCGCCTTCTACCTGGTGCACACGCAATACGAGTCGCGCCGTCTCTACACCGCGCTCGATCGCGGCCAGGCGCAGGGGCGCAAGCTGGATGCCGAACACGAGCAGCTGGTGGTGCAAAAGCGCGCCCAGGCGGCCTCGGCCCGGGTGCAGCAACTGGCCACGCGCCAGCTGCGCATGAGCCCGGTCACGCCCGGCATCACCGAATACGTGGCGCTGCCCGTGGCCGCCGCGCCGGAGGCCCGACCATGAGCCGGCGCCCCAATGCCGATCGCGGCGCCAGCCGCAGCATCAACTACAGCGCCAGTCCCTTGCTTGCGAGCAAGACACCGATGTGGCGCAGCAAATTCATCGTCGCCGCGCTCGCGGTGGCGTTTGCCGGGCTGGGCGGGCGGGCCGCTTATGTGCAGGTGTTTGGTAACGACTTCTTTCAGCGCCAGGGCGAGGTGCGGTTTGCGCGCACGCTGGAGCTGCCCGCCAACCGCGGCCGGGTGCTCGACCGCAACGGCCTGATCCTGGCCTCCAGTGTGGTGGCACAAAGCATCTGGGCCATTCCCGAGGACGTGGACAAGAGCCATCCCAAGCTGCGCGAGCTGGCCAAGCTGCTGGAGATGCCTCTGTCCGACCTGAAGAAGCGCCTGGCCGACGATGACAAGACCTTTGTCTGGATCAAACGCCAGGTCGACGACCCGGTGGCCAAGCAGATTGCGGCGCTCGACATCAAGGGCGTCTACCAGCGGCGCGAATACAAGCGCGAGTACCCCGAAGGCGAGGCGGCGGCACATGTGGTGGGCTTCACCAACGTGGAAGACCGCGGGCAGGAGGGCGTGGAGCTGGCGTTCAACCAGCAGCTCTCGGGCAAGAACGGTTCGCGCCGGGTGATCAAGGACCGGCTGGGCCGGGTGGTCGAGGATGTGCGTGACGTGATTCCGCCGCTCGACGGCCCCGATCTGCAGCTCTCGATTGACAGCAAGGTGCAGTACTTCGCCTACCAGAAAGTGCGCGAAGCGGTGCTGGCCAACAAGGCGCGGGCCGGTAGCGCGGTGGTGCTCGATGCGGTCACCGGCGAGGTGCTGGCGCTGGCCAACTACCCAAGCTACGACCCCAACCGCCGCCGCAACCTGACCGGCGAGCAGCTGCGCAACCGCGCGCTCACCGACAGTTTCGAGCCCGGCTCGACCATGAAGCCGTTCATCGCGGCGCTGGCGCTGGACAAGGGTATGGTCAAGCCGACCACACCGATCCAGACCGCGCCCGGGCGCATCCAGATCGGTGGTTCGACCATTTCCGATTCCCATCCGCACGGTGTGCTCACCGTCAACGAGGTGATCCAGAAATCGAGCAACGTGGGCACGGTCAAGATGGCCATGCAGATGCAGCCGCGCGAGATGTGGGAAACCTATGCCCAGGCGGGTTTCGGCCAGAAGCCGCAGCTGCCGTTCCCCGGTGTGGTGAGCGGCCGCCTGCGTCCCTACAAGTCGTGGCGCCCGATCGAGCAGGCGACCATGAGCTACGGCTACGGCCTCTCGGCTTCGCTGTTCCAGCTCGCGCACGCCTACACCATCTTCGCGCGCGACGGCGAACTGATCCCCGTCAGCATGCTCAAGAGCGAAGCGCCGGCGCATGGCGTGCGTGTGTTCAGCGAAAAGAACGCGCAGGCGGTGCGCAAGATGCTTCAGCTGGCCTCCGGGCCTGGTGGCACGGCCCCGCAGGCGCAGACCATGGGCTACTCGGTTGGTGGCAAGACCGGCACCGCGCACAAGCAGGAAGGCAAGGGCTACGCGGCCAACAAGTACCGCGCCTTCTTCGTGGGTCTGGCGCCGGTGGAGTCGCCGCGCATTGTGGTGGCGGTGATGATCGACGAGCCGAGCAACGGCAAGTATTTCGGCGGGGTGGTGGCCGGCCCGGTGTTCAGCGAGACGGTGCAGCAGACGCTGCGGATTCTGGGTGTGCAGCCCGACATGAGCGTCAAGCCGCAGATCGTGACCGAGTTCGTCGAGGAGTCGTTCTGATGAAGACCCTGGACCAACCCGCAGCCATCGCCAGCTGGCTCAAAGCGCGTGACATTGGTGGCCTGCAGTGCGACAGCCGCCGTCTGCAGCCGGGCGACGGTTTCATCGCCTGGCCCGGCGCGGCCACCGATGGCCGCCATTTTGTGGCGGCGCTGCTGGCTGGCGGGTGTTCGGCGGTGCTGGTGGAGCACGAGGGTGCCGAGGCGTTTGGTTTCACCGACCACCGCGTGCTGGCGGTGCCGGACCTGAAGGTGCTGGCCGGACCGATCGCCAGTGCTTTCTACGATAACCCGAGTACCGCCATGGAACTGGTGGCGATCACGGGCACCAACGGCAAGACCTCCTGCGCCTGGTGGACGGCACAGCTGCTCTCGGCGCTGGAGCGGCCCTGCGCGGTGATCGGCACGCTGGGCATCGGCCAGCCGCCGCGAGCTCAAGGGCAACCGAACTTGCTGGTGCCCACCGGCCTCACCACACCCGACCCGGTGCGGTTGCAGGCGGGCCTGCGGTCGCTGAGCGGGCAGGGCGTGGGCGCCGTGGCGATTGAGGCCTCGTCGATCGGTCTGGTGGAAGGTCGCCTGAACGCCACCCGGTTTCGCGTGGCGGTGTTCACCAATTTCACCCAGGATCACCTCGATTTTCACGGCAGCATGGAGGCCTACTGGGCCGCCAAGGCCAGCCTGTTCGACTGGTCCGGCCTGGCCGCGGCGGTGGTCAACCTCGACGATCCGCGTGGCGCTGAGCTGGCCGCGCGCGCGCGGGAGCGCGGCCTCGATCTGTGGACCGTGGGCCTGGAGGCCGGCGGCGAAACCCCGCGCCTGAGCGCCGCCGGCATCACCGTCACCCGCACCGGCATGCGGCTCACCGTGGTCGAGCGCGATGCGGCGGGCGCGGTTCGTTCCTCGCACCCGCTCGCACTGCCGCTGGTGGGCCGTTACAACCTCGCCAACCTGCTCTGTGTGCTGGGTGCGGTGCGTGCCCTGGGCCTGCCGCTGGACGACGCGGTCTACGCCTGCAACGGTCTGACCCCGGTGCCGGGGCGCATGGAGCAGGTGCCCGCCGGCGAGGCTGCACCCCTGGTGCTGGTCGACTATGCCCACACGCCCGACGCACTGGAGAAGGCCTTGCAGGCGCTGCAGCCGGTGGCCAGGCAGCGCGGGGGTGCGCTCTGGGTGGTGGTGGGTTGTGGCGGCGACCGCGATGTTTCCAAGCGCCCGCTGATGGCGGCGGTGGCCGAGCGCGAAGCGGCGCAGCTCGTGCTGACCAGCGACAACCCGCGCAGCGAAGACCCGCAGGCCATCCTGCGGCAGATGCAGGCCGGTTTGCAGCGTGCGGCGCAGGCCCGCACCGAGCCCGACCGCGCCGCGGCCATTGCGCTGGCCGTGCAGGGTGCACAGCCGACCGACGTGGTGCTGATCGCCGGCAAGGGCCACGAGGATTACCAGGACATCCAGGGCGTGAAGCGGCCGTTTTCCGATCGGGCACACGCGGCGGCCGCGCTGGCGCACCGTGGCACCTCGCCGGGAGCCAGCGCATGAAACCCCTCCACGTTCTGTTGGCGCAGCTCACCGGCGCCCGTGTGGTCGGCGGCGCTGAGGCGCTGGCCGCGGTGGCGATCGAGCGGGTGCACACCGACACCCGCAGCCTGCAGCCGGGTGACCTGTTTGTCGCCTTGCGGGGTGAGCGTTTCGATGCACACGATTTCCTGCCACAGGCGCGCGCGCAAGGCGCGGTGGCCGCGCTGGCCGAAGCGGGCCTGGCAGCGGCCGGCCTGGTTGGTGTCGAAGTGCCGGACAGCCGGCTCGCGCTCGGTGAACTGGCCCGCCTCTGGCGCGGGCAATTCACCCTGCCGCTGATCGCGGTCACCGGCAGCAACGGCAAGACCACGGTCACACAGATGGTCGCGTCCATCCTGCGCGCTGCGGTCGGTGAGGCCGCGCACGCCACCCGCGGCAATTTCAACAACGACATCGGTGTGCCGCTCACGCTGCTCAAGCTCCAGCCATCGCACCGGCTGGCGGTGATCGAGCTGGGCATGAACCATCCCGGCGAAATCGCGACGCTGGCCGCGATCGCCCAGCCCACCGTGGCCCTGGTCAACAACGCCCAGCGCGAGCACCAGGAGTTCATGGTCTCGGTGGAGGCGGTGGCGCGCGAGAACGGAGCGGTGCTGGCCGCACTTGCCGACGACGGGGTGGCGGTGTTTCCGAGCGACGACGTCCACACAGCCACCTGGCGCGACCTCGTTGCGGCGCGTCGTGTGATCACCTTCAGCGACACCGATGCCAGCGCCTCTGTGCATGTGAAGAGCGCGAGCTGGCAAGGGGATGCCTGGGATCTGCACTTCACCACGCCGCTGGGCGCCGAGCGCTGCGTCTTGCGCGTGGCCGGGCGCCACAACCTGCGCAACGCCATGGCCGCCGCCGCCTGCGCGCTGGCGGCCGGTGTGCCGCTGGCCGCAATCGCGCGTGGCCTGGCCAGCTTCGAGCCGGTCGGTGGCCGTTCGCGCGCGCTGGCCGTGCGTCTGGCCGACCGCACGCTGACCCTGATCGACGACAGCTACAACGCCAACCCGGACTCGGTATTGGCGGCGATCGACGTGCTGGCCGAGCTGCCGGCGCCGCGCCTGCTGGCGCTGGGCGACATGGGCGAAGTGGGCGAACAAGGCCTGGCGTTCCACCTCGAGGTGCTGCGCCATGCCCGGGTGCGTGGGATCGAGGCGGTGCATGTTGCGGGCGACTGGATGCACCGGGCTTGCGAAGCCTTGCGCGCCGCTGGCGAGCCGGCACCCTCTCATTGGGCCGAGGTCGATGCGCTGGCGACCCACCTGGTGGGTGTGGTCGCGGCGCGGGGCGCTCAGGCGCCGCGCAGCGTGCTGGTCAAGGGTTCGCGCTTCATGCGCATGGAGCAAGTGGTGCAGGTTTTGGCGGCGCTGGGTCCACCCCAGAAAGAACAAAAAGAGGACGCGTCACATGCTGCTTAGCCTGACCCTGTGGCTGCAATCGCTGGGGCCGGAATTCGGCTTCCTGCGGGTGTTTCAGTACCTGACCTTTCGCGCTGTGATGGCCGCGCTGACCGCGCTCATCGTCGGGCTGGTGGCCGGGCCGTATTTCATTCGCCGCCTGACCGCGCTCAAGATTGGTCAGCCGATCCGCGGTTATGCGATGCAGAGCCACATGAGCAAGAGCGGCACACCAACCATGGGGGGCGTGCTGATCCTGTTCTCGATCGCCCTGTCCACGCTGCTGTGGTTCGATCTGTCGAACCGATTTGTCTGGATCGTGCTGCTGGTGACGCTGGGTTTTGGCGCCATCGGCTGGGTGGACGACTGGCGCAAGGTGGTGCACAAAGATCCCGAGGGCATGCGCTCGCGCGAGAAGTATTTCTGGCAGTCGGTGATCGGACTGGTGGCCGCGTTCTACCTGGTCTTCAGCGTCTCCGAGGTGAACAACCTGCGGGTGCTGCAACTGTTCATCGAATGGATCACCTCCGGCTTCACCGTGGACCTGCCACCGCAGGCCGGCCTGCTGGTGCCGTTCTTCAAGGAAATCAGCTATCCACTGGGCGTGTTCGGTTTTGTGGTCATGACCTACCTGGTCATCGTCGGGTCCAGCAACGCGGTCAACCTCACCGACGGCCTCGACGGTCTGGCCATCATGCCGGTGGTGATGGTGGGTTCGGCGCTGGGTGTGTTTGCTTACCTGACCGGCAACGCGGTGTTCGCCCGTTACCTGCTGATGCCCCACATTCCGGGCGCGGGTGAGCTGCTGATCTTCTGTTCCGCCATGGCCGGCGCCGGCCTGGCCTTTCTCTGGTTCAACACCCACCCAGCCCAGGTGTTCATGGGCGACGTGGGCGCTCTGGCCCTGGGTGCCGCGCTGGGCACCATCGCGGTCATCGTGCGGCAGGAAATTGTGCTGGCCATCATGGGCGGAATTTTTGTGGTGGAAGCCCTGTCGGTGATGCTGCAGGTGGGTTACTTCAAGTACACCAAACGGCGCTTCGGCCAGGGCCGGCGCCTGTTCCAGATGGCACCGCTGCACCACCATTTCGAGAAGAAGGGCTGGAAGGAGACACAGGTGGTGGTGCGCTTCTGGATCATCACCATGCTGCTGTGCCTGATCGGCCTGTCGACGCTGAAACTCCGATGAGCAAATCCACCCCCGTCGCTGCCCCACTTCGTGTGGCTGCATCCCCTCTCAAGGGGGCCACACCTGCTGCCCGGCGAAGCCGGTTCGGCGGCGTGCGCTGGCCCGTGCCGCTCACGCCCGGAGGGCTCGCGTGAACCATCTCAACGGCAGCCATGCGCTCATCCTGGGCCTCGGTATTTCCGGCCTGGCGATGGCGCGTTGGTGCCTGCGTCTGGGTGCACAGGTGACGGTGGCCGACACACGGGCTGACCCGCCACAGCTCGCCGCCTTGCGCGCCGAATGCCCGGCCGCACAGTTCCGCACCGGTCCGTTCGACGCCGCCTTGCTGGCACAAGCGCCCTGGCAGCTGATCGCGCGCAGCCCGGGCCTGGCGCCCCGGCAGCTCGCGCCGTTGCGCGACTGGGCACAGACCCACGGCGCGGCCTGGGTGGGTGAGCTCGATCTGTTTGCCCTGGCGCTGCGCGCCCTGGCGCAACGCGAGGCCTGGCCTTACCACCCCCAGCTGATCGCCATCACCGGCACCAACGGCAAGACCACCGTCACCGCGCTCACCGGCCTGCTGCTGCAGCGCGCGGGCGTTCGGGTGGCCGTGGCGGGGAACATCGGACCGGCCTTGCTCGACGTGCTCGGCGCCGCGCTGGACAACGAGATCGAGGCGCAGCGGCTGGACGATGAACAGGCGGCGGCCGAGGCGCTGGAACCGGGAGAACCCGTTGCCAGCGAGCCGGTCGATGTGAGCCCGACCGCCTCCGGCGAAGCAGCGGCTGCCGACGAACCCGATGCGGCCGACGAAGCCGTTGACACCGAAGGCGAGCTGCCCCAGCTGGTGCCGCCACCCGTGGCGCCACCGCTGCCTCCTCACCTGCCGGCGGTCTGGGTGCTCGAGCTCTCCAGCTTCCAGCTCGATGGCGTGGCCGGCGGTGCGTGGGACACGCTGCCCAGCGCGGCCACCGTGCTCAACATCAGCGAAGACCACCTGGACTGGCACGGCAGCCTGGCCGCCTACACCGGGGCCAAGGCGGCGGTGTTCGGCCAGCAGGCGCTGATGCTGCTCAACCGCGACGACCCGCGCGTGATGGCCTTGCAGCCGGGCCTGGTCACGGTCAAGGTGGGTGGCCGCAACCGACAGCAGCCGGCGCGGCCCTGGGCCAGTTTTGGCCTGGACGCACCGACGCGGGTCGGCGACTGGGGCATCGAATCGGTCGGTGGCATGGATTGGCTGGTGCGCGCCCTGGCACTCGACGAGACACGCAAGCGCGGCCGGGGTGCCGACGAGGTGGAAGAGACCTATTTCCAGCGGCTCATGCCGGCGGACGCCTTGCGCATCCGTGGCCGCCACAACGCCGCCAACGCGCTGGCCGCGCTGGCGCTGGCCAGCTCGACCGGCGCGGCCCTGGGCGCCATGCTGCACGGGCTGCGCGAGTACCGCGGCGAGCCGCACCGGGTGGAGCCGGTGGGCATTCTCGACGGCGTCGAGTACTTTGATGACAGCAAGGGAACCAATGTGGGCGCGACGCTGGCCGCCGTCCGCGGTCTGGGTGCCGAGCGCCGGCTGGTGGTGATTCTGGGCGGCGACGGCAAAGGCCAGGACTTCGCGCCGCTGGCCGATGCGCTCGCAGCCCACGCGCGCGCGGTGGTGCTGATCGGACGCGACGCATCGCTGATCCGCGCCGCCGTGGCCGAGACGCTGGGCGATCGGCCGCTGCTCGACGCGGCGACCCTGCCTGAGGCGGTGTCGCTGGCACAGCAACAGGCACACAGTGGCGACGCGGTGCTGATGTCACCCGCCTGCGCCAGCCTGGACATGTTCGACAACTACCTGCACCGCGCACGGGTGTTCGTGGAGGCGGTCCGTGACCTCGCCGACGAACGCGGCGTGGTGCTGGAGGGGGTGGCGTGATCGCAGCCATGCAATCCACCTGGGCCCGACTTCGCGGCGCGGTCGCTGGCGGCGGCGACGGCCTGCCGGTGCGCCTGTCCAGCCGCAGCTACGGTGGCACGCGCGGCCCGGCGGTGCGCGAGCTCGGGTTCGACCAGCCATTGCTGTGGGTGGTGGTGACGCTGCTCGCCTGGGGCCTGGTGATGGTGTATTCGGCATCGATCGCCTTGCCCGACAACCCGCGCTTTGGCAACTACGAGTCCACCCACTTTGTCGCCCGCCACGCCTTCTTCATGGCCATCGGCCTGATCACCGCGGTGGTGGCGTTCCAGCTGCCGATCCGCACCTGGGAGAAGCTCGCGCCCTGGCTGTTTGCGCTGGCGCTGGTGCTGCTGGTGCTGGTGCTGATTCCGCACCTGGGCAGGGCGGTCAACGGTGCGCGGCGCTGGATTCCGCTGGGCGTGATGAACTTCCAGCCGTCCGAGCTGGCCAAGCTGGGGGTGTTGCTTTACGCCGCCGATTACATGGTGCGCAAGATGGACGTGAAGCAGCGCTTCTTCCGCGCCGTGCTGCCGATGGCGGTGGCGGTTGGTGTGGTGGGCATGTTGCTGCTGGCCCAGCCCGACATGGGCGCCTTCATGGTGATCGTGGTGATCGCCATGGGCATCCTGTTCCTGGGTGGTGTGAACGCGCGCATGTTCTTTCTGATGGCGCTGGTGGTGGTGGCCGCGTTTGCGGTCATGGTGATGACCAGCGAGTTCCGTCGTGCCCGGGTGTTTGCCTACCTCGATCCCTGGAGCATCGAGCATGCGCTGGGCAAGGGCTACCAGCTTTCGCATTCGCTGATCGCGTTCGGTCGCGGCGAGATCTTCGGCGTGGGCCTGGGTGGCAGCGTCGAGAAACTGCACTGGCTGCCCGAAGCCCACACCGACTTCCTGCTCGCGGTGATCGGCGAAGAGTTCGGCCTGATCGGTGTGCTGGTCCTCATCGGGCTCTTCCTGTGGCTGACCCGCCGCATCATGGACATCGGCCGCCAGGCCATCGCACTCGACCAGGTTTTTGCCGGCCTGGTCGCGCAGGGCATCGGCGTGTGGATGGGCTTTCAGTCGTTCATCAACATCGGTGTGAACCTCGGCGCCCTGCCCACCAAAGGCCTGACCCTGCCCCTGATGAGCTACGGCGGCTCGGCCATCCTGATCAACCTGGTGTCCCTGGCCATCGTGCTGCGCGTGGACTATGAAAACCGCCAGATGATGCGTGGAGGCCGGAAGTGATGGCGCCGCGGTTTCATCAAAATCGCCAGGCGGCTGTGCAGCAGACGCGGCTGCGGCACGCAGCCATGGTGCGTGGAGGCCGGAAGTGACGGCACGCGTCCCTTGCGCCCTTGTCATGGCCGGTGGGACCGGCGGCCACATCTTTCCCGGCTTGGCCGTGGCCGAGGCCTTGCGCGAGCGCGGCTGGCGGGTGCACTGGCTGGGCGCGCCGGGCAGCATGGAAAGCCGGCTGGTGCCACTGAGCGGTTTTGTGCTGGAGACGATCGACTTCGGTGGTGTGCGCGGCAAGGGGTTCAAGACCTTGCTGCTGCTGCCGCTGCGGCTGCAGCGCGCCTTCTGGCAGGCGCTGCAGGTGGTGCGCCGGGTGCAGCCGGATGTGCTGGTCGGCCTGGGGGGTTACATCACGTTCCCGGGCGGCATGATGGGTACGCTGCTGGGCAAGCCCATGGTGCTGCACGAGCAGAACTCGGTCGCGGGCCTGGCCAACAAGGTCCTGGCGGGGCTTGCCGACCGGGTGTTCACCGCCTTTCCGAACGTGATGAAGAAGGCGCAGTGGGTCGGCAATCCGCTGCGCACCCCCTTCCTCAACCAGCCCGCCCCCGAGCAACGTTTTGCCGAACGGCGGGGTCCGCTGCGCCTGCTGGTGGTGGGGGGCAGTCTGGGCGCGAAGGCGCTCAACGACACCGTGCCACAGGCGCTGGCCTTGCTGCCCGAGGCCGAGCGTCCGATCGTGCGGCACCAGAGCGGCGACAAGCAGATCGAGGCCTTGCGCGCCAACTACGCCGCCGCCGGTGTGCAGGCCGAACTCACCCCGTTCATCGATGACACCGCCAAAGCCTTTGCCGATGCCGACCTCATCGTCTGCCGCGCCGGCGCCAGCACCGTGACCGAAATCGCCGCCGTGGGTGCGGCGGCGCTGTTTGTCCCGTTCCCTGCGGCGGTGGACGACCACCAGACCACCAACGCGCGCTTTCTGGTCGACGCCGGTGCCGCCTGGCTGGTGCCACAACCCGAGTTCACGCCCGAGGCACTGGCGCGCACCTTGCAGATGGTGCAGCGCGATCAGCTGCTGGCCATGGCCAGCCGGGCCAAACTGATGCAGAAAACCGACGCAGTGGCCGCCGTGGTGGCCGCCTGCGAACAACTTTCGAAAGTGAAAACGGCATGAAACATGCCATTCGCCACATCCATTTTGTCGGTATTGGCGGTGCCGGCATGAGCGGCATCGCCGAGGTGCTGCTCAACCAGGGCTACCGGATTTCCGGCAGCGATCTGGCCGAAAGCAGCGCGACCCGCCGGCTGGTTTCCATGGGCGCCGAGGTGTTCACCGGGCACGACGCGCGCCATGTGCAGGGGGCCGACGCCATCGTCACCTCGACCGCGGTGAAAGACGACAACCCCGAGGTGGTTGCGGCCCGCGCCAGGCTGGTGCCGGTGGTGCCGCGCGCGGTGATGCTGGCCGAGCTGATGCGCATGAAAAAAGGCGTGGCGATCGCCGGCACACACGGCAAGACCACCACCACCAGCCTGGTGGCCAGCGTGCTGGCCGCAGCCGATCTCGATCCCACCTTCGTGATCGGGGGCCGTCTCAACAGCGCTGGTGCCAACGCGCGACTGGGTTCGGGCGAGTACATCGTGGTCGAGGCCGACGAGTCCGATGCCTCGTTCCTGAACCTGTTGCCGGTGCTCTCGGTGGTGACCAACATCGACGCCGACCACATGGACACCTACGGCCACGACTTCGGCCGGCTCAAAGGCGCGTTCATCGAATTCCTGCACCGCATGCCTTTCTACGGTGCCGCGGTGGTGTGTGTCGACAGCGAGGCGGTGCGCGACATCCTGCCGCAGATCGCACGCCCCATCACCAGCTACGGTTTCGCCGAAGACGCCCAGGTGCGCGCCATCGGCGTGCGCGCCGATGCCGGCCAGATGCACTTCACGGTGCAGCGGCGCAACGGTGTGGAGCTGCCCGATCTGGAGGTGGTGCTCAACCTGCCGGGTGAACACAATGTGCTCAACGCGCTGGCGGCGATCGGTGTGGCGGTGGAGCTCGGGGTGCCCGATGCCGCCGTGCTCAAGGCGCTGGCCGAGTTCAAGGGCGTGGGCCGGCGCTTCCAGCGCTACGGCGAAGCGGCGCTGGCCAGCGGCGGTACCTGCACCGTGGTCGACGACTACGGCCACCACCCGGTGGAGATGGCCGCCACGCTGGCGGCGGCACGCGGCGCGTTTCCGGGGCGGCGTCTGGTGCTGGCGTTCCAGCCACACCGTTACAGCCGCACCCGGGACTGTTTTGAAGATTTTGTGAAGGTGATCGGCCAGGCCGATGTGGTGCTGCTGAGCGAGGTGTACGCCGCGGGCGAAGCGCCGATCGTCGCCGCCGATGGCCGCGCCCTGGCGCGCGCGCTGCGGGTAGCGGGCAAGCTCGAGCCGGTGTTTGTGGACGACATCACCGCCATGCCACAGGCGATTCTGGACAACGCACGCGACGGTGATGTGGTGCTGTGCATGGGCGCGGGATCGATCGGCGCGGTGGCGGGCCAGGTGACAGAGCAAGCCGGCGAGGTCCGGGTATGAACAGGGACAAATCCGTGAACCAGATCGATGTGACGCCGCTCGGCAAGGTGGCCGTGCTGATGGGCGGACTTTCAGCCGAGCGCGAGGTGTCGCTGATGTCGGGCCAAGGCGTGCTGGCGGCGCTGAAGTCCCGCGGTGTGGACGCACATGCGTTCGATCCGGCCGAGCGCGATCTGAGCGAGCTCAGGCGCGAGGGATTTGCGCGCTGCTTCATCGCGCTGCACGGCCGCTTCGGTGAAGACGGCACGGTGCAGGGTGCACTGGAGCTGCTCGGCATTCCCTACACCGGCCCCGGCGTGATGGCCTCGGCGGTGGCGATGGACAAGCTCATGACCAAGCGCATCTGGCTGGCCGAAGGTCTGGCCACCCCGGCCTGGCGGCAGGTGCACAGCGGCGAGGAAACCCGCGCCGCCTTCGATGCGCTGGGCACGCCCATGATCGTCAAGCCGGTGCGCGAAGGCTCGACCATCGGCCTGACCAAGGTGCTGACCCGTGAGCAGTGCGAGGCCGCCTACGCGCTGGCCGCCCAACAGGACACGATGGTGATGTGTGAGCAGTTCATCGCCGGTGACGAGGTCACCTGTCCGCTGCTGGGTACCGGTGCGGCAGCGCAGGCCCTGCCGGTGATCCGCATCGTCGCGCCGGATGGCAACTACGACTACCAGAACAAGTACTTCACCGACGACACCCAGTACCTGGTGCCCTGCGGTCTGCCCGCAGGCGAGGAGGCGGCCATTCAGTCGCTGGTGCTGCAGGCCTTCCGCACCCTGGACTGCCGCGGCTGGGCCCGTGCCGACGTGATGATCGACGCCACCACACGCAAGCCCTGGCTGCTGGAAATCAACACCTCGCCCGGCATGACCAGCCACTCGCTGGTGCCGATGTCGGCCCGTGCGGCCGGCCTGTCGTACGAAGACCTGTGCCTGACGCTGCTGGCCAGCGCGGCGCTGGACAACCCGCTGCCAGAGAGGACCTGAGGCCCACCATGCCCCAAGCCGACCTGCCCCTGGACGTCAAGCTCATGACCGCGGCCACACGCGCCCTCGCGGCGCTGTTCGCGTTCATGTGCCTGGGCACGTTTGGTCTGTGGGCGGTGCGCCATCCGGTGTGGTCGGTCAAGGGCATTTCGGTGCATGGCGATGTGGCGCACCAGAACGCGGTGACGTTTCGCGCGCAACTCGCCACGCAGATGAAAACCACGCTCTCCGCCAGCTTCCTCACGGTGGACCTGCAGCAGGTGCGCCGCCTGTTCGAGGCCTTGCCCTGGGTGCGCCAGGCGGTGGTGCAACGCGAATTTCCGAACCGCCTGCGTGTGACCCTGAGCGAGCACCGGCCGGTGGCCTGGTGGGGCGAGGCCGGCGGGGCGCAGCTGTTGAACGACGCCGGTGAGGTGTTCGACGCCAGCCCGGACGACATCGATGGGCTGCCCGAGCTGGCTGGCCCGCCCGAGCAATCGGCCCGCGTCTGGGCGCTGTACCAGCCGCTTGCAGCGGAACTGGACCGGCTGGACCTGGGCCTGGATCGGCTCTCGCTCGACGAGCGCGGCAGCTGGCACGCCCGACTCGACAACGGCGCGCGCATCGAGCTGGGTCGTGGCACCCAGGACGAGCTGCTGGCGCGTGCGGCGCGCTTCACCGCCACCGTCTCGCAACTCACCTCGCGCTACCCCGGCGCCCTCGAATCGGTGGACCTGCGCTACCCCAATGGCTACGCGCTGCGGGTTCGCGGCGTGACCACCACCGTCGACGGCACCGGCAAATCCCAACCCACCAAGCGATAACCACCCAAGCATCATCATGGCCAAGGAATACAAGGATCTCGTCGTCGGACTCGACATCGGCACCGCCAAAATCATGGTGGTTGTCGCCGAGGTGCTCGCCGGCGGCCAGCTCAAGCTCGCTGGCCTGGGCGTGGCGGCCAGCCACGGACTCAAGCGCGGCGTGGTGGTCAACATCGACGCCACGGTACAAAGCATCCAGGCAGCGCTCAAAGAGGCCGAGCTCATGGCCGACTGTCGCATTGCCCGCGTCTACACCGGTATCACCGGCAGCCACATTCGCGGCATCAACTCCAGCGGCATGGTGGCCATCAAGGATCGCGAGGTCACCGCCGCCGATGTGGCGCGGGTGATCGAGACCGCCAAGGCGATCAACATCTCGACCGACCAGCGACTGCTGCTGGTCGAGCCGCAGGAATTTGTGATCGACGGCCAGGAGGTGCGCGAGCCCATCGGCATGAGCGGCATCCGCCTGGAGGCCAAGATTCACATCGTGACCGGCGCGCAGAGTGCGGCCGAAAACATCATCAAATGTGTGCGCCGCTGCGGCCTGGAGGTCGATCAGCTCATGCTCAATCCGCTGGCGTCGAGCCAGGCGGTGCTGACCGACGACGAGAAAGACCTGGGCGTGGCGCTGGTCGACATCGGTGCCGGGACCACCGACGTGGCCATCTTCGCCGGCGGTGCGATTCGCCACACTGCGGTGATCCCGATCGCCGGTGACCTCATCACCAGCGACATCGCAATGGCACTGCGCACGCCGACCAAGGACGCCGAGGACATCAAGGTGGAAAGTGGCTGCGCCAAGCAGCTGCTGGCCGATCCGGACCAGCAGGTCGAGGTGCCAGGTCTGGGCGACCGCGCGCCGCGCATGCTCAGCCGCCAGGCGCTGGCCGGTGTGATCGAACCCCGGGTGGAGGAGATTTTTGCCCTGGTGCAGCAGGTGGTGCGCGACTCGGGTTTCGAGGAGGTGCTGTCCTCCGGCATCGTGCTCACCGGCGGCAGCGCGGTGATGCCCGGCATGGTCGAACTGGGCGAAGACATCTTTTTGAAGCCGGTGCGCCGTGGCATCCCGAATTACGCCAGCGCGCTGTCGGACATGGTGGCGCAGACACGCGCGGCCACCGTCATGGGTCTGCTCGAAGAGGCGCGTCTGGCGCGTGTGCGCGGCCACAAGGTGGCGCAGAAAGCGGGCTCGATGCAAGGCGCACTGGAGCGGGTGAAAAACTGGTTTGTGGGGACCTTCTGATGAAGCTGAACAACACCCCTGCCGCACTGCGCGCCACCCGTTCCAGGGGGAGCCACTGGGCGGCTGGCGATACCGGACCGCTGATGCCCTGGACTTGGCGCTCTCGCACGCGTTTCCGATGTCGAGAAACCACCGGGCCGCCTGAATGAGGTGGTTGCAGCGCAGCAATTTTTGATTTTGGTTGTCGAAATTTTTATGAAACAAGGCTTCGCGGCAGCGGGCACAACAGGAGAGCAGCATGGGCATCGAAATGATTGAAGTGGAAGAGTTCAACCAGGGCACCCAGATCAAGGTGATCGGCGTCGGTGGTGGGGGTGGCAACGCGGTGGAGCACATGATCCGGCGCGCGGTGCAGGGGGTGGAATTCATCTGCGCCAACACCGATGCGCAGGCGCTGACCCGCAGCTCGGCGCACAAGACCATCCAGCTCGGCACCAACGGACTGGGCGCGGGCAGCAAGCCCGAAAAAGGCCGCGATGCGGCAGAGACTGCGATCGACGAGATCCGCAGTGCCATCGATGGCGCCCACATGCTGTTCATCACCGCCGGCATGGGTGGTGGCACTGGCACCGGCGCGGCCCCGGTGATTGCGCGCGTGGCCAAAGAAATGGGCATCCTGACGGTGGGTGTGGTGACCAAGCCGTTCGACTTCGAAGGTGGCAAGCGGTTGCAGAACGCCGACGCCGGCCTGTCCGAACTCGAAGCCAACGTCGATTCGCTGATCGTGGTGCTCAACGACAAGCTGCTCGAGGTGCTGGGTGACGATGTCACGCAGGACGACGCCTTTGCCCACGCCAACGACGTGCTGAAGAACGCGGTCGGCGGTATCGCCGAAATCATCAACGAGTACGGCAACGTCAACGTCGACTTCGAAGACGTGCGCACCGTGATGGGTGAACCGGGCAAGGCCATGATGGGCACGGCGGTCGCCGAAGGTCCGGACCGCGCGCGCATCGCCGCCGAGCAGGCCGTGGCCTGCCCGCTGCTCGAGGGCATCGACCTCTCGGGTGCCAAGGGTGTGCTGGTGCTGGTGACGGCGGCCAAGGGTTCGCTCAAGCTGTCCGAGTCGCGTCTGGCAATGAACACCATCCGGGCTTACGCCTCGCCCGAAGCGCATGTGATCTACGGCGCCGCCTACGACGACAGCCTGGGTGACGAGATGCGCGTCACGGTGGTCGCCACCGGTCTGTCCCGCCAGGGCGCGCGCCGCACCGCGCCGCCGCTGCAGGTGCTGCGCACCGGCACCGACAACGTGCCGTTCAACGTGCCCACGGTGAACGCTGCCGTCGGCGGTCCCGGCGCCGGACAACCGGACTACGGCTCCATGTCCACCCCCAGCGTCTGGCGCACCAACCGCACCCAGGCCGCGGCCAAGGTGGACGCGCTGTCCTCGGGCGGCATGGACGATTTCGAGATTCCGGCCTTCCTGCGCAAACAAGCCGATTGATCGACGTGAAGCGAATGCGCCCTCCGATCTGACGCCTGCAGTGCTCGCCGTACCGGTGTGCGGCTCCGCGCTTCAGCGTCACCTCGGAGCGCTCGCGACGCTTCCCGTTCGATCAATCCTCCTGCGTGTTGCGTGTGGCCAATCACCGGGATCGTTTTCCTGGCCTGCAAGACTTCGCTCGAAAAATTAAAATCAACAGATGCTTGCCCAGCGCACCCTCAAATCCCTGACCAAGGCGGTCGGCGTCGGCTTGCACAGCGGTCAGCGGGTGGAGCTCACGTTGCGGCCGGCGGCGCCAGACACGGGCATCGTGTTTCGGCGCGTCGATCTGCCGGTGCCGGTGGAGATTGTGGTGAGCGCCGAGGCGGTGAGCGACACGCGGCTGGCGTCCACCATCTCCAACGGCGGCGCCAAGGTTCACACCATCGAGCACCTGATGAGCGCGTGTGCCGGGCTGGGCATCGACAACCTCTACGTGGACATCACGGCCGAGGAGGTACCCATCCTCGACGGCTCCTCGGCCTCGTTCGTCTACCTGCTGCAAAGCGCGGGCATCGTGATGCAGAAGGCGCCCAAGCGCTTCATCCGGGTGGTGAAACCGGTGGAGGTGCGCGAAGGCGAGGGCCCCAGCCTGAAGTGGGCGCGGCTCGACCCGTACCACGGCTACAAGCTCGCGTTCGAGATCGAGTTCGACCACCCCGCGGTGAACGCGACCGGCCAGCGCGTGGAGTTCGACTTCGGCAGCGGCACCTACGCGCGCGAGATCGCGCGCGCCCGCACCTTCGGTTTCACCAAAGACGTGGAAATGATGCGTTCCCACGGCTTGGCCATGGGCGGCGGGCTGGACAACGCGATCGTGATGGACGATGTGAAGGTGCTCAACGCCGACGGCCTGCGCTACCAGGACGAGTTCGTCAAACACAAGATCCTGGATGCCATGGGCGACCTCTACATCGTCGGCAAGCCGCTGCTGGCCGCTTACAGTGCGTTTCGCAGCGGCCACGCCATGAACAACCAGCTGCTGCGCGCGCTGCTGGCGCAACCTGATGCCTACGAGATCGTGAGCTTCGAACAGGACAAGCAGGCACCCAAGGGCTTTGCGCAACTCGCACCGGCCTGGTGAGGCACTGAGCACCCGCTGCCATGCTGCTGTTCCGATTTGCCATTTTCTTCCTGCTGCTGGCCGCGGGCGTGTCCTTCGCCTTCTACATCGGCACCGGCCAGCAGCGCTACCGAACCTGGGGCATCAAGATCCTCAAGTGGACGGTGATCGCCGCGCTGGGTTTTTTTGGGGTGCTGATACTGGAGCGATTGCTCTGAACATAGGTTGAATGTGGCCTTCCACGGCGGACACGCCAACCGGTCGCTCGTGTGGCTGCGAGCCTTTGCCAAGGCTCCTGAAACTTGTGCGCTGACCGCTGCTGGTTGCCCGGCTTCACCGGGCTGTTTGGGTCTACTGCCAGTTTGCCGCGATCACCGGCGCCAACGTGCTGACGTAGTTCGCCGGCAGCGTCGTCTGGCCCGAGGCAGGCGGCGCAAATCCCGCCATCGTGCTCACCAGGTTCTGCACCTGGCTGTCCAGCAGGGTCTTGCCGTCGCTGGTCTTGAACTGTTCCACATGGTACTGGTTGCCCAAGTACCAGTTGTTCAGCGTGAATCGGTCGCTGGTACCGATGATGCTCACGTTCAGGTGGTTGCCCGATTTGGCGAACCACAACTGGTCGGTGGCAATCCCTGCCTCGAAACGCGCTACATCGGTATTACCGGCCGTGGCGTCGTTCTCCGTGATGGTGTCGATACCAAAGCCACGCCCGAGCCAGTATGTGTCGTTCCCGGAACCTCCAACCAAGCTGTCGGCACCAGCACCGCCGTTGAGTGTGTCGTTGCCCACTCCGCCGGTCAGGGTGTTGTTGCCTGAGTTGCCGGTCAGCACGTTGGCATCGGAGTTGCCTGTGGCGCTGATGTTGCCGGTACCAGTCAGGGTCAGGTTTTCCACATTTGCGCCGAGCGTGTAAGTCACGCTGGACTGCACCAGGTCCGTGCCCTGGCTGGTGCCCACGTTCCATTGCCCAAAGCCGGTGCCCATGGGCGCGAAGCG
>CAYRIT010000058.1:0-19622 GCA_964424415.1 uncultured Hydrogenophaga sp. | reverse complement strand
GCTGGCCTATTTGGTATTGCTGCGCGTAGAGATTGCCCGTTTCACCCGAACTGAATCGGCTCGTCTCTGTTGCTCTGATCCTCACCTTAGGGCCTTTTTGAGAACGCTTTCGCGGACTCGCCGGGCTTGTCGGTGGAGAGGTGTTACCTCCTACGCTGTCCTGTGCAGTCCGGACGTTCCTCCAGTGCTCCCTTTCGGGTGCTCTTGCGAGCCTGCACCAGCGACGACCTGGCGCGCTCCACCGGTCGATTATCCCCTGCGCCGCCGCCACGTGCTCACACCAGGCGTTCGAGCTTCTTGAACTTCCACACCAGCTTGTAGTAGGCGGTCTGCAACACCAGCATGGTGGCGTAGGTCAGCGGGAAGGCCATCCAGACACCTTGCAAGCCGAAGTGCTGGCTCAGCACGTAGGCCGCCGGCAGTTGCACCAGCGCGATGCAGGCGATCGAGATCGCCACCGGCACCAGCACCACCCCGCTGGCGCGCATGATGCCGCCGACCACCGCCTGAAAACCGAACAGCAACAGGCTCCACAGCATGATGTGCAGCAGGTGCTCGGCCTGCTCGCGCACCGCGCCCTGGGTGATGAAGAGCCCGAGCAGCCAGTGCGAAAGTGCATAACCGAGCAACACCAGCGAACCGGTGATGGCGGCGTTGAGCCACAGCCCGGTGCGCAAAATGCTGCGCACCCGCTCGAACTTGCCGGCGCCGATCGACTGCGCGCCGAGGATGGACGCGGTGATGGCGATGGACAGCGCGGGAAACTGCACGTAGTTCACCACCTGCGTCACCGCGCCGTAGGCGGCGGTGGCCTCCGATCCGTAGCCGTTCACCAGCCCCAGGATCGCCAGCTCCGACATCGAGAGCACCACCATCTGCACCCCGGTCGGCAGACCGATGCGCATCACGCGCTTCAGGATCGCGCGGTCGATGCGCAGCGCGGCAAACAAGGCCTTGTCGGGCGCGAGCACATGCTGGCGCCGGCGCAGGCGCAGCGCCAGAAAACCCAGCGCCACCAGGTACGACACCAGGCCCGCGTAAGCCGCGCTCTGGATGCCCAGCGGCGGCAGGCCCAGCCAGCCCAGAATCAGCGCCGGCGTGAGCAACAGGCCCACACCGGTGGACAGCGAAAGCGCGAGCAGTGGCGAGACCGTGTCGCTCACGCCGCGCAACAGCTGCGTGAACAGGATGAACACCAGCAGCAGCGGCATGATGAACATCAGCACCCGGGCGTAATCGGTGGCCGCGGCCAGCACGTCGGGCGGGGTCCCCAGCGCCTGCAAGGCCTGGTGCGCAAACAGCCCGCCCACCACCGCGGCGAACAGGCCGATCAGGGCCCCGAGCGCCAGTGCGGTGCCCGCAATGGCGCGCACCATCTCGGGATCGCGGGCACCCCAGGCCTGCCCGATCAGCACCGAGGCACCCGCGCCCAGGCCGATCACCAGCGAGATGAAAAAGAACACCACCGGAAACATGCCGGCCACCGCGGCGAGGGCCTGGGTGCCCAGCAACTGCCCGATGTAGATGCCGTTGAGCGTGCCCGAGAGGCTTTGCAGCAGGTTGGACAGCACCATCGGCGCAAGAAACAGCAGGTACATCTGCCACAGCGGGCGCGCCGGCGCAGCGGGGCTCGAAGGCGGTGTGGCGCCGGGATAACGTTGGGGCGGGGTGGGCATGGCAATCTGCTCGAGCGCCAGACACGGCGCGGCTGCCGCACTGTACGCCCCCGCGTGGTGTCGCGCGGCTTGGCGACAATAGCGGCTTCTCCCTGCTTGATCACCACAAGCCCACGGAACCCCCCATGATCCGCCTCTCCGAACTCAAGCTCACGCTCGCCGACGTCCCCACCGAGCACCGCCGCGCCGCCGACGCCCCCACCGAAACCGACGCCGACCGCGAGCCACCGCCACATCCGGTGGAAGCGCTCACACGCCTGGCCGCCCAGGCCCTGGGCGTTGGTGTGGAAGCCATCGCTGAACTGCAGGTCTTCAAACGCAGCTTCGACGCCCGCAAGGCCGAGCTGCTTGCGGTCTACATCGTCGACCTCACGCTGGCCGACCCGGCGCTGGAGCCCGCGCTGCTGGCGGCCGCCGCCCAGAACCCACACATCAAGCCCACCCCCGACATGGCCTGGCACATGCCCGGCCAGGCACCGGACGGCTGGCCGGCAGAGGCGTCGGAGCGGCCGGTGATCGTGGGCCTGGGGCCCTGTGGCCTGTTCGCCGCACTGGCGCTGGCGCAGATGGGATTCAACCCGATCGTGATCGAGCGCGGCAAACCGGTGCGCGAGCGCACCAAGGACACCTGGGGCCTGTGGCGCGGCAAGCGGCTCAACCCGCAGAGCAACGTGCAGTACGGCGAGGGCGGCGCCGGCCTGTTTTCCGACGGCAAGCTCTATAGCCAGATCAAGGACCCGCGCTTCCTCGGCCGCAAGGTGATGCAGGAATTTGTGGACGCCGGCGCACCTGCCGAGATCCTCCACATGGCGCATCCCCACATCGGCACCTTCAAGCTGGTGCGCGTGGTCGAGGCGATGCGCGAAAAAATCATCGCGCTGGGTGGCGAGATCCGTTTCCAGCAACAGGTGGTGGGCTTGACGCTGTCGCCCACTGCCGATGGCCAGCAGCGACTCACCGGCCTGCGTGTGTTGCACCTGGAGAGCGGTAAAACACAGGCGCTGCCGGCGCACCGCGCGGTGCTCGCGCTCGGCCACAGCGCACGCGATGCGTTTGCCATGCTGTTCGACGCCGGTGTGTTCCTGGAAGCCAAGGCGTTTTCGGTCGGCTTTCGCATCGAGCACCCACAAAGTGTGATCGACCGTGCCCGCTGGGGCCGCCACGCCGGCCACCCCCTGCTCGGCGCAGCCGACTACAAGCTGGTGCACCACGCCAACAACGGCCGAGCCGTCTACAGCTTCTGCATGTGCCCGGGCGGCACGGTGGTGGCCGCCACCTCCGAGCCCGGCCGCGTGGTCACCAACGGCATGAGCCAGTACTCGCGCAACGAGCGCAACGCCAACGCCGCCCTGGTGGTGAGCATCACCCCGGCCGATTTCCCGCAGCAGTTCCCGCAGGACACGCCGCTGTGGAACGCGGCCTTCGGTGAAACCGATGGCGCACGCTACGCCGCCCAGGCCCAGGCACTGGCGAAGCAGGGCCAGACACACCCGCTGGCCGGCATCGTGCTGCAGCGCCAGTGGGAGGCGCGCGCCTTCGAGCTCGGCGGCGGCACCTATGAAGCGCCTGCGCAGCTGGTGGGCGACTTTGTGGCGGCCCGGCCGTCGACCGCGCTGGCCGAGGTAGCGCCGTCCTACCAGCCGGGCGTGAGGCTCGGCGACCTCGACACCGCCCTGCCCGCCTACGCAATCGCCGCCTTGCGCGAAGCGATCCCGGTGTTTGGCCGCAAGATCCCCGGCTACGACATGGCTGCTGCGGTGCTGACCGGCGTGGAGACCCGCACCTCGGCGCCGCTGCGCGTCACCCGTGGCGGTGATTTCCAGAGCCTCAACACCCGCGGCCTGTACCCGGCCGGCGAAGGCGCGGGTTACGCCGGCGGCATTTTGTCGGCCGGGGTGGACGGGTTGAAGGTGGCCGAGGCGCTGGCCAGGGAACTGCTGGCGGCCGCATGAGTTCCCATGTCGGCATGTTCACCAATATTTACATCTGCGCCACGCTGGCTTGACACCCGCCGCGCAGACTTGGCCTCACCTCATCTCCCGGAGTCCTCCATGACCCCCTTGAAACTTCCCGTTGTGCTGCCGATCGTGGCGGGTTTGCTGGCCCTGGGCGCCTCGGGGATGGCCCAGGCCCAGGACGAACAAGGCCGTGTGGTCAGCAGCACGCCGGTGATCCAGCAGATGGCCGTGCCGCGCCAGGTGTGCCAGGACGAACAGGTCAGCGTGCCCGGGCAGAAATCGGGCGCTGGGGCTGTGATGGGTGGCATCGCCGGCGGCGCGATCGGCAACGCGATCGGCAACGGCGGTGGTCGCGCCGCGGCCACGGTGATCGGCCTGATGGGCGGCGCCATCCTCGGCGACCGCATCGAAGGCGGCAGCCCCTCGCACATCGAGACGGTGCGCAACTGCGGCACCCAGACCTTTTACGAAAACCAGACCGTTGCCTACGACGTGGTCTACGAATACGCCGGGCGGCAGTACCGCACCCAGATGCCACAGGACCCGGGGCGTTATGTGCGGCTCCATGTTTCGCCGGTGGACGCCCTGCCCGCGCCCGGTCCGGCACCGCGTTATGCGCCGCAGGCCCAGTACGATGAGCCCGAGGTGATCTACCGCCAGCCGGTCGCGCGCGTGATCGTGGGCACCCAGTTCATCCCCACCTACCCGGTGGGTCCGCGGGTGGTCTACATCAACGGGAGGCGCCAGGTGCCCGGCTACCACGGCCCAGGTCGCCCTTGGCGCGATGCGGACCGCGGCGACTGGCAAGGACCGCGCCACGACCGGGACGGCGACGGCCGGCCCGACAAATGGCAGCGGCACTGACCACCGACAAGCGCCCTCGAACGGCGCCCGCCAACGGAAAGGCGACCCATGGGTCGCCTTTTTTGTGCCCGCCCGGCCCGCGGCTCACAATTTTTGTAATGCCGCGATGCGTTGTTCCATCGGCGGGTGGGTGGAGAACAGCTTGCCCAGACCGCCCGCGATGCCCATGGCCTGCATGGTCTTGGGCAGCTCGCCGGGGGTCAGGCCGCCCAGGCGCGCCAGCGCGTTGATCATGGGCTGCTTGCGGCCCATGAACTGGGCGGCGCCGGCGTCGGCGCGGAACTCCCGCTGGCGGCTGAACCAGGCCACGATGATGGCGGCGAGGAAACCGAGCACGATGTCCATCACGATGGTGGTGATCATGTAGCCGGCGCCAGGGCCGGAATTGTTGTCGTTGCCGCGGCGCAGAAAGCTGTCGACGGCGTAGCCGATCACGCGGCTGAGGAACACCACAAAGGTGTTCATCACACCCTGGATCAGCGTCATGGTGACCATGTCGCCGTTGGCCACGTGGGCCATCTCGTGGCCGATCACCGCCTCCACCTCTTCCTTGGTCATGCTTTGCAGCAGGCCGGTGGACACCGCGACCAGCGCCGAGTTCTTGAAGGCGCCGGTGGCGAACGCGTTGGGTGCGCCATCGTAGATCGCCACCTCGGGCATGCCGATGTTGGCCTTTTGCGCGAACTGCTGCACCGTCTGCACGATCCAGGCCTCGTCGGCGTTCTGCGGCTGGTTGATCACCCGCGCGCCGGTGCTCATCTTGGCCATCGTCTTGCTCATCAGCAGCGAGATGGTGGCGCCGCCAAAGCCGATCACCAGCGAGAACCCGGCGAGCGCCGTCATGTTCAGCCCGTTGGCGGTGAGAAAGCGATCGACCCCCAGGATGCGGGTGGTGACCAGCAGCACCGCCATCACGGCGAAGTTGGTCAGGACAAACAGGAAGATGCGTTTCATGAAATCTCCGGGGGAAGCAACAACGGGCAAATCATAGTGGGGCAGCATTCACCGATTTCAAGCCGCGACTTGCGGCACGCTCGCACCTGAGGCAGCCGGTCGCGGCGCTCCCAGGCGCTGATCCCGGCCGGGCGGTGGTCGTGGCGGCCATGACGAGGCAGGGGTTGGCGTCGGTGCAGCGGGTCTCAAACGGGCACGCGCCTGGGGCGAAACACGCCGGCATCGGCGTAGTACGCCGGGTCTTCGTTGGGTGCCCACCAGCCCGGCACACCCAGCACCGGCAGCGGCGTGAAAGGTTTTTGAGCCAGCCCGGCTGCGCCGAGCCGGCCGGCCAGCCAGCCATCCCAGGCCGCCAGATCATCACCCAGCGCCAGCGGCACCGGCTCGCAGTAGACATGCCCGGTGATGGACTTGTACGGCGCCACCAGCTTCTCCAGCAGGGCGTGGCCGAACAGCACCAGCCGCGCCTGCGCCCACAAGGGCCGCAGGTCCACAAACAGACGGGGCCATTCATGCGCAGTCAGCGCTTGCCACAGCGCGTCGGGCGCCTGCAGCAGCGCGGCGTTCTCGTCAAACAGGGTCAGCGCGTCGCGCACCGGCCCCCGCACCCGGCCAATCCCCGTCTGGGCGATCTGCCCGGCCTGCAAGCGGTTCAGGCGCCGCTTGGTCAACGGAAACCGCAACCAGATCAGGCCATTCAAAAAGTCGTGCAGGTTGTCGCGGGTGGGCACACAGCCGGTGTCGAAGATGTGCTGCTCGTAGGCGGTGCCGCTGGGCAGATCGGACTGGGGCACAAAGTGCACAGGCGCCAGGGGCGGGCTAGCCGCGTTGAGCGCCTCGCCCACGGCAGGGTTCCGCTGCAGCCGCGCGCTCACGCCACGGCCCACACCCGAGACAGCGCCAAACCAAGGCGCGTCCCAGGGCAGGTCCATCCGCTCGGGCGTCATCCGGCGCGAGCCCCTTTGGCTTGCCGCTTGTCGCGCACCGAGACCTGCGATGTGCCCTCGTGGGCAAAGTCAAACAGTTGCGTCGCGGCGAGCAACTTGCTGATCGTGGCGTAACCGTAGTTTCTCGGATCGAACGAGGCCTGGTTGCTGATCTGCTGCCCAACCGCGCCCACCCGCGCCCAGCCACCTTCGTCGGCTGCGGCCTGCACCGCGTTGCGCAGCAGCGTGACCAGCCGGGCGTCCTGCTTGAGCTGCGCGGACGGGATGCGCAGGGGTGCGGCGGGCGTCGCGTCGGGCGACTCGGCGGCGGCGTCCCCACCCAGTTTGTCCAGGTACAGAAAGCGCGAGCAGGCATTGACAAACGGCTCGGGTGTCTTTTGTGCGCCAAAGCCATACACCGCCGCCCCCTTGGCCCGCAGGTGCATCACCAGCGGCGTGAAGTCGGCGTCCGAAGACACGATGCCAAAGGCGTCGGGCTGGTCGGTGTAGAGCAATTCGAGGGCGTCGATCACCATGGCCATGTCACTGGCGTTCTTGCCCTTGGAGTAGTCGAACTGCTGCATGGGCCGAATGGCGTGTTCGTGCAGCTGTTCCTCCCACCCTTTGAGCTCGCTCTTTTTCCAGTTGCCATAGGCCCGGCGCACGTTGGTCACGCCAAAGGTCGAGAGCTCCGTCAGGATCACATCGATCTTGGACGCCGGCGAGTTATCGGCATCGATCAGCAGCGCAATGTGCGCGTCCGGGCGGCGGGTTTCGCGTCCGTTCATGCCAGCCTCCACGGCAGCGTCTCGCCCGAACGCAGCGGCTTGAGTTCGGCTTCGCCGAAGGCAAAGCTCTCGGGCGGGGTCCAGTCCTCGCGTTTGAGGGTCACGGTGCCGGTGTTGCGCGGCAGGCCGTAAAAATCGGCGCCGAAGAAGCTGGCAAAGCCTTCGAGTTTGTCGAGTGCGCCGGCCGCATCAAAGGCTTCGGCGTACATCTCCAGCGCCGCGTGGGCGGTGTAGCAGCCGGCGCAGCCGCTGGCGTGTTCTTTCAGGTGGGCCGGGTGGGGTGCGCTGTCGGTGCCGAGGAAGAACTTGGGGCTGCCGCTGGTGGCGGCGGCCACCAGGGCCTGGCGGTGGGTTTCGCGCTTGAGCACCGGCAGGCAGTAGTAATGGGGCCGGATACCGCCCGTGAAGATCGCGTTGCGGTTGTAGAGCAGGTGGTGCACCGTGATGGTGGCGGCCAGGAAACGGTCGGCCTGGGCCACGTACTGCGCCGCCTCTTGTGTGGTGATGTGCTCCATCACGATCTTGAGCTCGGGGAAGTCGCGGCGCAGCGGCTCCAGCTGCTGCTCGATGAACACCGCCTCGCGGTCGAACAGGTCGATCTCCGGGCTGGTCACCTCGCCATGGATCAGCAGCAGCACACCGGCGCGCTGCATGGCCTCCAGGGTTTTGTAGGTGTTGCGGATGTCGGTCACACCGGCGTCGCTGTTGGTGGTGGCGCCGGCCGGGTAGAGCTTGACCGCCACCACCCCGGCGTCTTTCGCGCGGGCGATTTCGTCGGGCGGCAGCTTGTCGGTCAGGTAGAGCGTCATCAGCGGTTCGAAGGCCATACCCTCGGGCACCGCCGCCTCGATGCGCGCCTTGTAGGCCAGCGCCTGCGCCGCGGTGGTCACCGGCGGTTTGAGGTTGGGCATGACGATGGCGCGGGCGAACTGGGCCGCGGTGTGCGGCACCACCGTGCGCAGCGCGTCACCGTCGCGCAGGTGCAGGTGCCAGTCGTCGGGACGGGTCAGCGTGAGGGTGTTGGTGAGCGGGGGGGCGGCAGGAGCGTTCATGCCACGATTGTCGCAAATGGCACGGAGCAGATAGCGGCTTCTGCGCCTGTCCTGCGGCCGATCGACGGACGCTCAGCGGACGTTCTTCGCTTCCAGATGCTGCCGCAAATCGGTCCAGAACCCCTCCAGTGTGCGTTTGGTCTTGCGCGCATTGGGGCGTTCGCGGTAGATGCGGATGTCCAGCGTGGCCTCGAGCCCCTGACCGGCGGGCACCAGCTTCTTGCCGCGCACATCCTTGCGCACCGAGCTGGCCGGCAGAAAGGCCACACCGTGGCCTTCCAGTGCCATCGCCTTGAGACCTTCGGCCATGTCGGTCTCGTAGATGCGGTCCAGGTGCACCGGGGGGGAGCTTTGCTTGATCAGCTGGTCGACTGCGCGCCCGAGGTAGGCGCCCGGCGCGTAGGCGAGGTAGGGCACCGGGTGGTTGGCCTGCCCGGGCAGCGCATACAACGGCCGGCCCTCGGCGTCGGGTTTCACGTAGGGCGCAAGCAACTCGCGCCCCAGCGGCAGCATTTCGTAGTGTTCGGCGTCGAGCTGGATCGGCTGGCCGGGGTGGTGGTAGGCAATCAGCAGATCGCAGCTGCCTTCAACCAGGCGCAACACCGCGTCGTGCACGTTGAGCGCGATCAGCCGGCTTTTGATCGGGCCACAGGCTTCGCGCAGGCCCGAGAGCCAGGACGGGAAAAAGGTGAAGGCCAGCGTGTGGGGCACGGCAAACTCGATCACGTCCTGCGCCGCGGCAGTGTGGGCGCGCAGCATGACCCGCGTGGCCTGCAAGGCCTGCAGCATCTCCAGCGCCTGGGCGTGCAGCGTTTTCCCCGCGGGCGTGAGCCGGGTGGGGTAGGACGAGCGGTCCACCAGATCGGTGCCAGCCCAGGCCTCCAGTGCCTGGATGCGCCTGGAGAAGGCCGGCTGGGTGACATGGCGCAGCTGCGCCGACCGGCTGAAACTGCGGGTCTCGGCCAGGCTCACAAAATCTTCCAGCCACTTGGTTTCCATTGGGACCACCCCGCGCCGCGCGGCGCGCGTCACCGCCTCAAAAGGCATCGGCTGCGGCCCGGCAAAACCGGTTCCGCGCTGATCTGGGATCGCGCGCACACAGGAGAGCTTTACTCCGATCCTGACTGTTGCAAGACCCACATTTCAGCATACGCGCCGCCTGGGCGGACCGACAGCTCGGCGTGGGTGCCACGCTCGACGATCTCGCCGTTGACCAGCACCAGGATCTCGTGCGCATCGACCACGGTGGACAGGCGGTGCGCAATCACCAGCGAGGTCTTGTTGCGCGCGGCGCTCTTGAGCTCGGCCTGGATGGCGCGCTCGTTGGCCGAGTCGAGTGCCGAGGTGGCTTCGTCGAAGATCACGATCGGCGGGTTCTTGAGCAGGGTGCGGGCAATCGACACCCGCTGCTTTTCGCCGCCCGAGAGCTTCAGGCCACGCTCGCCCACCATGGTGGCGTAGCCCTTGGGCAGCCGTTCGATGAAGCCGTGGATGTGGGCTGCCCGGGCCGCGGCCACCGCCGCATCGTGACCAGCGTCAGGTCGTCCGTAAAGGATGTTGTATTCGATGGTGTCGTTGAACAGCACCGTGTCCTGCGGCACGATGCCGATCGCCTGGCGCAGGCTGGCCTGGGTCACGCGCCGGATGTCCTGGCTGTTGATGGTGATGCGACCGCCATCCATGCCAGGCAGATCGTTGTTGCTGACATCGTAGAAGCGGTAGAGAAGCCGCGCCAGGGTGGACTTGCCCGAGCCCGAGGGACCGACCACCGCCACCGTTTTCCCCGCCGGAATCTCGAAGCTCACGCCGTGCAAGATCTCGCGCGCCGGCTCGTAGCTGAAGCGCACGTTCTCGAACCGCACCGCAGGTGGGCCGTCGAGCGCCAGGTCTTTCGCGTCGGGCGCATCGGCAATCTCGCGCTCTTTCTCCAGCAGCGCGAACATCCGGTCCAGATCGGTCAGGCTTTGCTTGATCTCGCGGTACAGCACACCCAGAAACCCCAGCGGAATGTAGAGCTGGATCATGAAGGCGTTGACCATCACCAGATCGCCGAGCGTGAGGTGGCCCGCCGCCACGCCCTGGGTGGCGCGCCACAGCATGAGCACCAGCGCGGTGGCAATCACCATCTGCTGGCCGGCATTGAGCATGGACAGCGTGGTCTGGCTCTTGATGCGGGCGCGGCGCAGCTTCTCCAGTCCCTCGTCGTAGCGCCGGGCTTCGAAGGCCTCGTTGTTGAAGTACTTGACGGTCTCGAAGTTCAGCAGCGAGTCGATCGCGCGGGTCTGGCTGGCCGACTCCAGCTCGTTCATCTCGCGGCGAAAACGCGTGCGCCACTCGGTCACGCTCACCGTGAAGGCGACGTAGAGCACCAGCGCAACCAGGGTGATCCACACATAACCCATGTCGAATTTGGTACCGAGCAGCGTCAGCACCATCGTCACTTCAATCAGCGTGGGAAAGATGCTGTAGAGCGAGTAGGAGATGAGCGACTGCACACCGCGGGTGCCCCGTTCGATGTCGCGTGTCATGCCCCCGGTCTGGCGATCGAGGTGGAAGCGCAGGCTGAGCGCATGCAGGTGGCCGAACACCTGCAGCGCGATGCTGCGTGTGGCGCCCTCGGTGGCCTTGGCGAACACCAGTTCTCGCAGCTCGGTGAAGATGGCGGTGGACAGTCGCAGGCCACCGTAGGCCAGCAGCAGACCCAGCGGCACGACCAGCATCGCCTCGACGCTGCCCGGCTGGATGGTCATCGCGTCGACCAGCTGCTTGAGCAGCAGCGGCACACCGACGTTGGCGGTTTTTGCCGCCACCATGAAGCCCAGTGCCAAGCCCACCCGCCACTTGTATTGCCACAGGTAGGGCAGCAGCCGGGCCAGCGTGGCCCAGTCGGAGCGGCGGGCCGACACCTCTTGTGCGCTGGGGGCTGAACCAGGGCCGAGGGAGCGGGAAGCGGAGGAGGAGGAACGCATGCAGGACAATGGCGGGCTGTTGAATACCGATTGTGCCCATGTCCACCGAGTCAAGCCCCCGCCCCTCCTGCGCTCTGCCAATCGACCGCGATCTGGTGCTCAAGGTCATTCCCATGCCGGGCGACTGCAATGCCAACGGTGACATCTTCGGCGGCTGGGTCATGGCGCAGGTGGACCTGGCGGGTTCGGTGCTGCCCGCGCGCTACACACGCGGGCGCATGGCCACGGTGGCGGTGAACCAGTTTGTGTTCAAGCACCCGGTGCGGGTGGGCGACATCCTGAGCTTTTTTGCCCATGTGGAGCGCATCGGCAACACCTCGATCACGGTGCAGGTGGAGGTGTTCGCCGAACGCTTTGGCACACAAGGCCAGTATGTGAAGGTGACCGAGGCCAGCCTGACCTACGTGGCGATCGACGACATGGGCAAGCCACGCCCGATCGCGCGCGAACCGGCCTGAAGCGGCACTGGCTCAGGCGAGCCAGCGACGGCGCCAGGCGGCGTAGATGTGTGCGGCCAGCGTTTCGCTGGCGCGCTGGTGGGCTGCGGTGGACTGGTGCATGGCTTCGGGCGACTGCACCGAAGATGGGAAGCGTTGCACCGCATCGGCGTAACCGGTGCCGGGATGGCCCAGCCAGACGGCGATCTTGGCCGGTGTGATCTCGATGTGGAACTGCATGCCCAGGTGCTGGCGCAGGGCAAATGCCTGGTGGGCACAAGCGCGTGAAGACGCCAGCAACTCGGCACCGGGCGGCAACGCGACGAAGCTGTCACCGTGCCACTGGTAGACCACCGCGTGCGTCGCCTCGCCGAACCAAGCGCGCGCGGCGGCGCTGCCGGTGTGGCTGATAGGCAGCCAGCCGATTTCGGGCTGCGTGTGCCGGGCCACCCGCCCGCCCAGCGCCTTGGCCAGCAGCTGCCCGCCCAGGCAATGCCCGATCACCGGCATGCCCAGCGCATCGGCCTCGCGGATCAGGGCCTCGGTCTGGCGCAGCGAGGGGCGCTCGTCGTTGGCGCTCCAGGCGCCACCGAGCACGGCCAGCGCGCGGTAGCCGCGCACCGATTCGGGGTAGGCGTCACCGGCTTCGGCACAGCGCAGCTGCCATGCAACACCCTGGTCGTCCAGCCACTGGCCGAGCACGCCCGGGCCGTCGTCGATGAGGTGCTGCAGCACCAGCACGTCGGCAATCCGGGGCACGGAGCCATCGGGTCGGGTAGGGTTGGTCATGGCAAGTGAATGCGGTGTTGCGGACCGGCGCCCGCGCCCGCTCAGGCCGGCGGGGTCCAGTCGGTGACGCGGATCATGCGGGCATCGTCGCCGTGTTCGAGCAGCATTTTGCGCACCTGCTCCTGCCACAAGCGGGCAAACAGCGCCAGCTCCTCGCTGCTGACCTGGTCGGCCACCGCCCTGGGGAACAGCTCCCGCAGGGCCGGCGCCCATGGCACAACCGAGGTATCCAGCTGCACCGCCACCGCCTGCCCGGTGTCGCGCCGCCGCAGGCCCAGCACACCGTCCATCTGGGTGCCGAACACCAGCGTGTTCTGGCGCGAAAACCGCCGCGCCGCACCGATGCCGCGAAAACCCGATTCGGGCGCCGCACCAGTCAGCAGCTGCACGACCGACGCAATCACCCCGGTGACGCCGCTGTCGCGCGCCTCGCGCAGGAACCCGTCGATCTCGCCGCGCACCGGCAACTCGCTGCCGTACAGGGCGCGCAGGCCGTGGCAGGTCATGAGGTAAGCCTCGGCCACGGTCGGGCAGGAATGCCCGGCCAGCCGGACCGCGTCGGCGTAGCGGTAGGTGATCACGCCCTGCTCGGCGGCGCCGAGGAACTGCGCCAGCGGGTCACGCACCGTCAGACTGGGCACCTGCGCAAAAAAACCGGGGAATCCGGCATCGGCGGGCTGTGTCATGGGCGCACCCCGCCGAGGGTGTCGCGCTCAGAGGAACGGGCTTGGTGGTGATCGTGGGTCATCGTGGGGCTCTCCAGAGGGATGGGTCAAGATGGGCACAGTCCCCATCGTACGGTGGCTCAGTCCACCCGGCCATGCCGCCCCGCGCCCGCGGCAAACCGCGCCGCGCCCTGGAGCGCATCGGGAATGCGGTCTTTGCCCCGCTGCCATTCCTGTTGCAGCGCCTCGGGCAGCGGCAGGGCCCACTGCGTGTAGGCGCTTTCGCGGTCGGCACGCATCGTGGCCTGGGGAAACGCCGCGAGCTGATTCGCCAGCTGCAGCGCTGCTTCACGCGCCTGACCGGTGGGCACGACGCGGTTGGCCAGCCCCATCTGCAGCGCCTCGGCGGCTTCGACCTTGCGCCCGGTGAGGATGAGGTCCATGGCGTGGCCCATGCCGATCAGGCGCGGCAGACGCACCGTGCCGCCGTCGATCAGCGGCACACCAAAGCGCCGGCAGTAAACGCCGAAGTACGCGTCTTCCTCCATCACCCGCAGGTCGCACCAGAGCGCAAGCTCCAGGCCGCCGGCCACCGCGGCACCGCTGACGGCCGCGATCACCGGCTTGCTCAGCCGCAGCCGCGACGGGCCCATGGGGCCGAGCGCGCGGGCATCGTCGGTGTGGAAATCCAGCCCGGCCAGGCCACCGGCACCCCCCTGCGCGGCCAGCCGCGCGCCGTGCTGCAAATCCCAGCCGGCGCAGAAGTGGCCGTGTGCGCCGTGGAACACCGCCGCCTTGGCCTGGGCATCGTCTTCAAACGCCAGAAAGGCCGCGTGCAGCGCCCGCGCGGTGTCGCCGTCGACCGCGTTGCGCACCTCGGGGCGGTTCAGCGTGACAACATGCAGATCGCCGATGACCTCGACGGTGACGGCACTCATGCGAGCCGGCGCCAGGCCGCCCCCGGCCGGGTCAGGCCCCTGGGGGCTCATGACCCGCCCCACCAGCCCACGCGTGGGGCGCTCAACACGGCATCGAGCTCGTCGGGTGTCACCGCGACCTCCAGACGCAGCAAGGCACCGGCCATGGCCTTGCCCAGGTTGTCCAGCCGCAGGTTGCGCGCGCCGCCACCTTGCAGCGCGCCCTTGAGCACAAATTTCAGCGCCAGGATGTTGGGCAGGGCCCAGGCCTCGACCTCGCCCGCCAGCCAGGGCGCGAAATGGGCCTGCACCCGCTCCGCAGTCACCTCGCGCGCGATCAGCTGGTAACCCGCGGCGTTCCACGCGAACAGGCCGAAGTCCACCCAGTCGGCCTTGTCGCCGCTGCGCGCATGGGCGATGCGGGCCAGCGGGATGTGCAGCCGGCTCATGATGTCTCTCCCAGCAGTTGCATCGTCACGCCGGCTTCGACCGCAGCACGGGGCACCAGCGTGGGCCAGATACCGAGCAGCTCGCTGGTGTTGTGCAGACCGGTGAAGCCGCAGGTGTAGGCCGGGCCGCTGAGCGCAAGCCAGGGAAACAGGCGGCCGAAGCCGTCGGCGGCGGCTTTCACCGGTGTGCGCAAGACCATGCGGGTCCAGATTTCGTTCATGGCGTTCAGCGCCGCCGGCTCGGGCAGTGGCGCGAGGGCGCCGTGGGCCGAGTTCAGGCCGGGGTATTCGACAAACAGCTCGTCGTGCGGCACCCGCTTTTCCGCCAGCAGGCTGCGGATGGTGGCCTGCGCGGCCTGCGCCTTGTCCCAGGCGTCGGGCCAGGAAAACCCCCAGCTGACCTCGGCCTTGTAGCCGTCGAGGTAACCGGCCACCACCTTGAGCTGCTCGCTGGGCGGCAGGCCACGCGCGCCGGTCAGGCGCACCCGGTCGTGGCCCTCGTCGTGCAGCGTGATGCCGCTCATGTCGAGCACCACGTCGGGCGCGTGGTAGGCGTGCGGGTTGTGCACCTCGTAGAGCAGCTGCTGGCGCACGGTGTCGAAGTTGATGCGCCCGCCGGTGCCCGGCGCCTTGGTGATGAGCGCGGTGCCATCGGCGTAGACCTCGGCGATCGGGTAACCGATGTGGGCCAGGTCGGGGATTGCCTGCCACGCGTCCTGGCTGCCGAAGTTGCCGCCGCTGCCCTGGCCCGAGCATTCGAGCAGGTGGCCCACGGTGAGGCCCTGGGCCAGGCGGTCCAGATCGGCGCGCTCGCGGCTGGCCAGCGGCCAGCCCAGGCTGTGCGCGATCGGGCCGAGAAACAGCGCGGCGTCGGCCACCCGGCCGGTGATCACGATCTCGGCGCCCGCGTCCAGCGCGGCGACGATGGGCGCCGCACCAAGGTAGGCGTTGGCAAACACCAGGCGCTCGCGCACGCTGGCGACCGGCTCGCCGGTGAACAGGTGCGCAAAGTGTTCGGCTGGTGTGGCGGCATCGATCAACTGCGGCAGCACGTCGTCACCGCTGACCACCGCCACGCGCGCCTGCCAGCCCTTGGCCGCAAACGCCGCCAGCACCGCCTGCGCCGCACCGGGCGGATTCAGGCCGCCAGCATTGCAGACAAAACGCACGCCACGTTCGCGCATCAGCGGCCACAGCCGCAGCAGCATGGGCACGACGTCGCGCGCGTAGCCCAGCGCGGGGTCGCGTTGCCGGTCTTTCTGCAGGATGGCCAGGGTGAGCTCGGCCAGGTGGTCGCTGGCGATGAAGTTCACCGCGCCGCGTTCGATGCTGGCCGCCACCGGCTCCCAGTTGTCACCGTAAAACCCCAGACCTGCGCCAATACGTACGGAATGCATAGCCGCAACTATCGCCTGCGGCTGTGCGGCTTGCTGGCACGTGTGCGACTGGCGATCGGGACAACCCCTAGCGCCCGCCTCGCGCAAGGCAGCTATAAATCGCGCTTGGTTTGGACACCACACGCGACACGGATTGCAGCACGGCGTGTGAGCGAGACCCCGACACAACAACAGGAGACACCAGGGTGCAATTGCTGCAACTGCTGATCGATGGCATTTCCCAGGGCTGCATCTACGGATTGATCGCCCTGGGTTTTGTGCTGATTTACAAAGCCACCGAGACAGTGAGCTTCGCGCAGGGCGATCTGATGATGGTGGGCGCCTTCGGTGGCCTGGCCCTCATGACTTTCATGGGCCTGCCCTACTGGGTGTCGGTGCCCGCCACCGTCATCGGCATGGCGGTGTTCGGTGTGTTCATCGAGCGGATGGTGATCCGCCCCATCCTGGGCCAGCCGGCCTTCTCCATCATCATGCTCACCATCGGTGTCGGCTATGTGCTGCGTGGCGTGATCACCATGATCCCCGACGTCGGCACCGACACCCACACACTGCCCGTGCCCTACGCCGGTGGTGTGCTGCGCCTGGGCACGCTGGTGATCTCGGCCGAGCAGGCGGTGGTGATCGCCTCCACCGCGGTGCTCTGTGGCGTCCTCTACGCCATGTTCCGTTACAGCAAGCTGGGCATCGCGATGCAGGCCGCTTCGCAGAACCAGCTGGCCGCTTACTACATGGGCATTCCGGTCAAGCGCATCAACGGGCTGGTGTGGGGCCTGGCCGCGGCGGTGGCCGCGATCGCCGGCCTGCTGCTCGCCCCCATCACCTTTGTGCACGCCAACATGGGCTTCATTGGCCTGAAAGCCTTTCCGGCCGCGGTGGTGGGCGGCTTCGGCAGCCTGCCGGGCGCCATCGTCGGTGGCCTGGTGATCGGTATCGTCGAATCGGTGGCCGGTTTTTACCTGCCAGAAGGGTTCAAGGACATCGCGCCCTACATCGTGGTGCTGCTGATGCTGGTGCTCAAGCCCAACGGACTGTTCGGCGAGAAACTGAGAAAAAAAGTATGAGCTTGGCCCAACCCCGCGCCGCGCTGGCAGCGCGTCACCCCCTCAAGGGAGCGCCACTGGCGGCCCGGCAAAGCCGGATCCGCGGTGGTCTGGAATCGGCCCTCGCTCGCCGGAGAACCTGTCCGTACCAGGGTCTGCACCGCGCTTGACCACGAGCACTCAAAGACATGCGATTCCTCTTCAAGACCGATTACAACCAGGACATCAAGCTCGCCAAGCACGGCGGGCATGTGTTCTGGTACGGGCTGCTGGTGCTGTTCCTGCTGGCCGCGCCCTGGCTGATCCAGGAGTACTGGCTGGCGCAGCTCACCTTTGTGCTGATCTACGCCATCGTCGGCCTGGGGCTGATGCTGCTGGCGGGCTTCACCGGCCTGTTCTCCCTGGGTCATGCGGCGTTCCTCGGCGTGGGCGCCTACACACAGGCGGTCATGGTCAACGCTGGCCTGCCGTTTCCGCTGGCCATTGCCTGCGCCGGCCTGCTGTCGGCGGCGGTGGGCATGGTGGTGGGCCTGCCGGCGCTGCGCGTCAAGGGCATTTACCTCGGCATGGCCACGCTGGCGTTCGGTTTCATCGTGGAAGAAGGCATGGCGCGCTGGGAGTCGGTCACGGGCGGCAATGCCGGCCTGATGGTGAACCCGCCCGCTTTGGGCAGCTGGACGCTGGACAGCACCAACGAGTTCTATTTCCTGTGCCTGGTGATCGCCATCGGCGCCACGCTGGGCATCGTCAACCTGATGCGCTCAAGCACCGGCCGCGCCTTTGTGGCGATCCGCGATTCGGAAATTTCGGCGCAGAGCATGGGCATTCATCTGGCCCGCTACAAGACGCTGAGTTTCGGCATCTCGGCCGCGCTGGCCGGCATCGGCGGCGCCCTCTACGCCCACAAGATCCAGTTCCTCTCACCCGAACAATTCAGCATCGTCCAGTCGATCGACATGCTGCTCATGGTGGTGATCGGGGGCCTGGGCTCGATCCACGGCGCCTTCCTCGGCGCGATTTTCCTGATCGTGATGCCGCAGCTGATCGCGCTGGCCAAAGACTTTCTGCCCGACGCCATCGGTCAGGCCACCGGCCTGCAAGGCACGGTGTACGGCCTGATGCTGATCGGTTTTGTGCTGTTCGAACCCATGGGCCTGTACGGTCGCTGGCTCAAGGTGCGCACCTATTTCCAGCTGTTCCCCTTCTACCGCAAGGGGATGTTCAAGCGGCAGAAGAGTTTCCAAAAGTCGGACAGGTTGAAATGATGGCCCACCCCAGCGTCGCTCAGGAGAATAGGGTTCCAACCGAGGGCACCGTGGAACCGGCTTTGCCGGGCCACCAGTGCCGCCCCCTGGGGGGTGACGCCGCAGGCGGCGCGGGGGGCACCTTGCTCTCTGCCAAAAATCTGAGCGTGCGCTTCGGTGGCGTGCTGGCGGTGAACAACGTGAGCTTCGACGTCCGGCGCGGCGAGGTGTTCACCCTCATCGGCCCCAACGGCGCGGGCAAGACCACGGTGTTCAACCTGATCAGCCGCATTTACACACCCACCACCGGCAGCATCGATTACGCCGGCCCCCAGGGCATGTTGCGGCTGACCGACCAGCCGCCGCACCAGATCGCCGGCCTGGGCATTGCGCGCACCTTCCAGAACATCGAGCTGTTCGAACACGCCACCGTGCTGCAGAACCTGCTGATCGGCCGCCACACGCACCGCCGCACCGGCCTGTGGAGCGAGATGATTTTCACACGCAAAACGCGGGCGGCCGAGATCGAGGCGCGCGAAAAGGTGGAGCAGGTGATCGAGCTGCTCGATCTGCAGCACCACCGGGAATCGATGGTGGCGGGCCTGCCCTACGGTGTGCGCAAGGTGGTGGAGCTGGCGCGCGCACTGTGCACCGAGCCGCAGCTGCTGCTGCTCGACGAGCCGTCTTCCGGCCTGAACGTGGAGGAAACCGACGACATGGCGTTCTGGATCACCGACATCAAGAACGAGCTGGGCATCACGGTGCTGATGGTCGAGCACGACATGGGCCTGGTGTCCAAGGTGTCCGACCGCGTGCTCGCGATGAGCATGGGCGAGGAACTCGCCAGCGGCACACCGGCCGAGGTGCAGGCGCACCCGGGCGTGATCGAGGCCTACCTGGGTTCGGTCGACGATGTCTCCAGCCTGCGCCGAGACAGCCAGAAGGTGGCGGCATGACCGTGGCCATCACCGACGAGCCCGTGCTCAAACTGCTCAACGTCGAGAGCGCCTATGGGCCGATCAAGGCGATCCGGGGCGTAAGCCTGCAGGTGCGCCGCGGCGAGATCGCCACCGTGCTGGGTTCCAACGGCGCGGGCAAAACCACGATCCTGAAAACCATCAGCGGCATCATCGACCCGCGCAAGGGAAGCATCGAATTCAAGGGCGAGAACATCACCGCCCAGGACCCGGCGCACATCGTGCAGCAGGGCTTGATGCACGTGCCCGAGGGGCGCGAGGTGTTTCCCCTGCTGTCGATACGCGACAACCTGCTGATGGGCGCCTACACGCGCCGGGATCGCGACGGTGTGGCGCGCGACATGGAACGCGTGTTCGGCTATTTCCCGATCCTGCGCGAACGCGCCGGGCAGGATGCCGGCCTGCTCTCGGGCGGACAGCAGCAGATGCTGGCGATCAGCCGCGCGCTCATGGCCAACCCCGATCTGATCCTGCTCGACGAACCCAGCCTGGGCCTCTCGCCCAAGCTCACCAAGGAAAT
>CAYRIT010000057.1:0-19681 GCA_964424415.1 uncultured Hydrogenophaga sp. | reverse complement strand
CAGCAACAAGGCGCGTGTTCCCGGCTCCGGCACCACGCGCCAATAACCGCTGAAAGTGGGGCGGTTGCCTCCAGGGGTCATGTGCGCCCGTCAGAGGTGATGTACCCCGACGAGCGCAAGGATGCGTCGGTGGTCATCAAGATGTCGTCATTGGTGGTTCCCAAGCGAAACAGCCCGGCCAGCGGGCCACTGTCGCGGGAGAAGGCGGCTTCAAGCTCGCACCGCCAGGCGCCCAGACACAGGCCACGCTCAAGATCAAGAGGCACGCCCCAGGCGCTGGGTGAAGAACTCGCGCTCGCCCTGGCAACCCGGTGGATTCAGCTGCGACCAGGTCATGTTGCTGACCTGGAACTGTAAAGATCCAAAGGCGTGGCGTTGGCAACACCACCCCACATCAGCGCCAGCGCCAGACCGGCTGCCCGTGGCAGGCCGGTGCAGCCTCAGGGCTGGCGCGGCCACAGCGCCCACAGCTGCAGTGGTTGTTTGAGGGCAGCGGCTTCGGTATAGGCCGGGTCGGTCCAGCCGCCCCAGCCGGTGAAGAGGTCGGCGCGCACCGCACCGACGATGGCGCCGCCGGTGTCCTGGGCCATCACCAGGCGCTGGGTGTTGAGCGTGGGGCCCTGGGTGGCGAGCCAGACGGGGGTGCCGTAAGGGATGCTTTGGGGGTCGACCGCGATCGAGTGACCGGGGGTGAGTGGCACACCCTGAGCGCCGCGCGGGCCGAAACGGGCGTCGAACCCGTTGAGCGGCTCTTCGCGGAAAAACACGGTGCGCGGGTTGCTCCAGAGCATGTCGTTCAATCGCTGCGGGTTGCGCGCGGCCCAGGCTTTGATGGCGTCCCACGAGGCCTCGCTGATTGCGCGCTGGTCGAGCAGCCAGCGGCCCACGCTCTGGTAGGCGTGGCCGTTGTGCGCGGCAAAAGCCAGGCGCACCTGGCGGCGGCTGCCGTCGGGCTCCAGCATGTTGAGACGCCCAGAACCCTGGATCTGCAGGATGAGCGCGTCGATCGGGTCGGCCAGCCAGGCGATGGCCTTGCCCTGCAAGGCCGCCTGCACCGCGGGTTCGGTGTCGATCTGCTGGCGGCTGTGCCAGGGCTGACCGGCTTTCAGGCCGGCGGGCGGCGCGTAGAGCGGCGTGCGGTGGCTGGCGTCGGGCAGACGCCGCGCCTCCAGCACGGGTTCGTAGTAACCGGTGAGCAGCCCCTGGGGCAGATCGCCACTGGCCTCGGTCACGCGGTAGGGCTGGAAGCGACGCATCACCCAGGCCTGCTGCTCGGCGCCACTGGCGATGCTCAGCTGGCGCACCTCGTTGCACAGCGCTGTGTGGCCTGGCACCGGTCGCTCGCAACCGCGCACCCAGGCGTTCCACACCGCATGCAGGCCGTCCGGGCCCCAGCCCGGCAGCTCGGCCCAGCGCACCGGCAACCAGCGGCTTTTGGCGCGCTGCAGTGCCGGCGGCAGCGGCGCGGTGTCGGACGGCAGGCCAGTGGCAGCAGGCACGTCCGGCGCACCCGGCGGGTATTGCTCGGGGCCGGTGGCACAGGCGACCAAGCTTCCTACAATGCCTGCCACCACGGCGAGACGCCAGCCGCGCGCGCTGTGTTGCCTTTTTCCGTCCACCCCTTGTTTGTGATCCGCCATTGCCGCCATGACCTTGTTGTTTCTTGAAGCGCTGGGCGCACTGGTGTTGCTGGTGTTCATTGTCTGGTGGACCATGTTTTCGGGTCGCAAGAAGGGGGAGCTGCCGGCGCAGTCCGAGCAGGAAAAATGGCAGGGGTCCGAGCAGCGCGCCCAACCTCAGGATCGGGAACCACCGACCCATTGACGCCGGCTGCGGCGCTCACAGCACCCGCAGCACATTGGCCAGCTCGACGGCCGACTTCACGTCCATCTTCTCGAACACACGCGAGCGGTGCACCTCCACCGTGCGCACGCTGATCTCCAGCTGATCGGCCACCAGCTTGTTGGGCAGGCCTTCGGCCACCAGCCGCAACACCTCGCGCTCGCGCTCGGTGAGGCTCTCCAGCCGCTGCTGCACGCTGCGCTGCAGCGCCCGCTGCGCGATCGCCTGGGCCGAGCGGTCCAGCGCCTGCTCGACGCGATCGACCAGCAGGTTGTCGGAAAACGGCTTCTCGCAGAAGTCGAAGGCGCCGCGCCTGACCGCGTCCACCGCGGTCGGCACGTCGGCGTGCCCGCTGAGAAAAATCACCGGCATCACCGCCTGCCACGGCAGTGTCAGCAGCTGCTCGAACAGCGCCAGCCCGCTCAGACCGGGCATGCGCACGTCAAGCAGCACACAGCAGGGCCGGGTGGGCTCGCGCTGCCAGCCGCTGGCCTGGGCCACAAACGCGTCGGCGCTGTCGTAAGGCTCGCTGAGCAGGCGGCGGGTGCGCAGCAGCCAGCCCAGCGCATCGCGCACGACCGCGTCGTCATCGACCAGGTAAATCTTGGCGTCCGGGTGCGCGGTCATGGGGCGGATGATAAAACGCCCGCCGCGGCCGGCTCCGGCGCCGCCTCGGCGGCGAGTGTGAAGCGGAACACGGTGCCGCGGGGCTGCGCCGGCTCGAAAACCAGGCTGCCGCCGTGCTGTTCGATCACGGTGCGGCACAGCGACAGGCCCAGCCCCATGCCCTCGGGTTTGGTGGTGAAAAACGGCGTGAAGAGCTTGGCGCGCACCGCCTCGCTCACCCCTTCACCATGGTCGGTCACGGCGAAAACAATGCCCTCGCGCAGCGCACCTGCGGTGCTCCGCCCGACGTCGGACAGGTGCGTCTGGCTCACCGCAATGCGCAGCACGCGCAGGCCTGAGGCGGCGTCGGGATTGCCCTCGGGCATGGCCTGCATGCCGTTGCGCGCCAGGTTGATCAGCACCTGCTCGATCAGGGTGCGGTCGCAGCGCACCCGCGGCAGTCCGGGCGCCACCTCGACCTGCACCCGGATGCCCAGCTTCTTGGCCTGCAGGCCGATCAGCGGCGCGATCGCTTCCACCAGGTCCCCCGGTGCCAGCGCCTCGCGGCTGTGCTCGCGCCGGCGCACAAAGTCGGCCACGCTGCGGATCACGCGCCCGGCGCGATCGGCCTGCTCGCCGATGCGCTGCATCGCCTGCCTGAGTTCGGCCGGCGGCAGGTCGGTCGCTGGATCGTCGAGCAGGTTGAGCGCGCCCGAGGCGTAGCTGGCGATGGCAGCCAGCGGCTGGTTGAGCTCGTGGCTCAGCAGCGAGGCCATTTCGCCCACGGTGGTCAGGCGCGCGGTGGCCTGCAGCCGGTCCAGCGAGGCGCGGTTGAGGTCTTCGATGCGGCGCTGTTCGGTGATGTCGAGCACCGCGCCCAGGTGACCGGTCTGTGTGCCCTGGGCGTCGATCAGCGGCGCCTCGACCACCAGCACCGGGAAACGGATGCCGTCGCGGCGCTGGAACACCCATTCGTGGCCTTCGCGCGGCGAGGCCTGGCCAGCCATCAGCTCGTGGTGGTGCTGCAGGTATTCGTCCGCGCGCTCGGGCGGCCACCAGGGTGCCGGCAGGCCGGAGCCGAGCAGTTCCTCGGCGCCGTAGCCCACCATCTGGCAAAAGGCCGGATTCACGTAGCTGATGCGCCCGGACATGTCGCGCGCCCGCAGCCCGGTGACCAGCGAGTTCTCCATCGCCTTGCGAAACGCCAGCGCCTCGGCCACCTCGAGCTCGGCACGCTGGCGCAGCCGCATGTCGCGACCGAGCAGCGCCAGCACCAGCAGCAGCGCCAGCGAAAGCAGGCCCACCACCGCGGTCAGCACGTTGGGGAACAGGCCCAGCGGGCGCAGCGGCGCTTGCAGCCACAGATTCAGTGTGTGGCCAGGCAGGTCCAGCAGCACCCGCACGGACATCGTGCGGCTGCCGTCCGGCGTCTGCCCCAGCATCACCAGCCGCGTCCCGTCGCTTTCCAGGAAAGACACCACGCGGCCGCGCAGCAGATCCTTGTTGGCAAATTCCGAGAGCACACCCGCCAGCGAATAGGTGGCCACGAGAAAGCCGTTGTGCAGCTCGGCGCGGCCAATCGGCAGGCACATCGCCATCAGTGCTTCGCCACGGCCCTCACCCGCAGGCCAGACATGGCTGTCAGAAAACGCCGGGCCGGCAAGCCGGCGTGCGTTGTCGCAGGCCTGGCGCACCTCGGGCAGCGGCCGGTCGGTGCGCGCCGCCGCATCGTCCGGGCTGGCGAGGTAGGGCGAGTCGCGCTCGGCCAGCAGGCGGTAGCCGTTGCTGCGCCAGGCCAGGCGCACCAGCTCGCGGTGTGCCACCAGCAGCTCGCCGGCCGGTTCCTCCCAGTCTTCCGCCCGCGGCACGCGGCTGTGCAGCGCCTGCAGGGTCTGCACATTGCGCATCAGTTCGCTGCGGATGTCGCTGGCCAGCGCGGCGGCGTCGCGCTCGAGCGCGGCGCGATCGCGCGCCTCTTCGAACTGGCTCGCCAGGAACACCAGCACGCCGAGCAGCAGCGCCACCAGCAGCAGCAGCGCCACCCAGAGCCCGCCGCGGCGCGAGCGCCACGCGCCAACCCGCTCGCGCAGCCAGCGACGCGCGCGCGCGGGCCAGGCACCCGGCGCCGCGTTCACCACCGTGCTCACAGCCGCCGGTGCTGCAGCGAGGGCAACTGCTGGCGCACGCTGGCCAGCCGGGCGCGGTCCAGCTCGACCAGCACCACACCCGGGCCCTCGGCCTGCAGCGCCATCACCTCACCCCAGGGATCGATCACCATGCTGTGGCCCCAGGTGCGCCGGCCGTTCTCGTGCACGCCGCCCTGGGCACTGGCGATCACATACGCCTGGTTTTCGATCGCGCGGGCACGCAGCAACACCTCCCAATGCGCCTGGCCGGTGGTGTGGGTGAAGGCCGAGGGCACCAGCAGCACGTCGGCCGCCAGCGCGCGGTAGAGCTCGGCAAAACGCAGGTCGTAGCAGACGCTTTGTCCGATGCGCCAGGCCTGGCCGCTGTGGTCGTGCATGTCGAACGCCGTCGGTGTGTCGCCGGCGCGCAGCACCGCCGCCTCGTCGTAGCGCTCGCGCCCGTTGTCGTAGCGAAACAGGTGGATCTTGTCGTAGCGGCTGGCGCACTGGCCCTTGGGCGAATAGGCCAGCGAGGCGTTGGCGGCATGTGTCGGGTCGTCGGTGGCCATGGGCAGGGTGCCGCCCACGATCCAGAGCTTGAGGTCGCGCGCCGCGTCCGACAGGAAGTCCTGCACCCGGCCCAGGCCGGGGGTTTCGGCCAGCACCAGCTTGTCGGCGTCCTGGTGGCCCATGAAGCAGAAGTATTCGGGCAGCACGGCCAGCTCGGCGCCACACTGCGCGGCCTGGCGCAGCAGGCGCAAGGCTTCGCTGAGGTTGACGTCCAGGCTGATGCCCGAGACCATCTGGATGGCGGCGACTTTCATGGGGTGCTCCTTGGGACCGGCGGCGGTGCCGGGGGTGTGGTGGGCGCGACCGTGCTGCGCTCGATTTTCTCCACCTGCGGGTCGGCCCAGCCACCGGTGATGTGAAATTGCTGCGTGGCCGCACTTTGCAGCGGCTGGCGCAGCAGGAATTGCGCCAGGAAGGTGCCCAGGCCGATCGCGGGGTTGATGGCGGTGGCGATCAGCGAGGCGGTGCCGGCGTTGACCTCGGGCACCACCACCACCTTGAGGTCCTGCGTTTCGCGCGCGATGTTGGCGCTGCCTTCCATCAGCACCGCGGCGTTCACACCCTTCATTTGCAGGTTGTTGCTGAACACCACCCCCTGTTCGATGTGGGCGTCGCCCCGCACAAAATCGAAGGCAAAACCCTGCGAGAACACATCGCGGAAATCGAGCACCAGGCGGCGCGGCAGCGCCTGCAGGCTGAGCACACCCAGCAGCTTGGCCGCACCCGGCTCCACCTTCAAGAACTGGCCGCGTTCGAAGTCGGCCTTGAGCTGGCCCGAGAGGCTGGGATAGTCGAGCGACAGCGGCGAGCCCAGCCAGGCGAGCTGGCCCACGATACTGCCCTTGCCGCCGCGCACCGTGCCGGCACGGCCGAAACGGGTGAGCAGTTCGCCAGCGTCCGACACATCGAGCGTGAAGTCGAGCGCGGCGCGGCGCGGCGCGCTGGCGGTGCGGGCCTGCGGATCGGCGGCCCAGTGGCCCGTGGCACTCAGGCGCGCCTCGGGCAGGGTGGCCTGCAGCCGGTTGAGCTGCCACACGCTGGCACGGCCCGCGCCGCCGCGGTTGACCGCCTGCACCTCCACCCGCCCCAGGCGGCGCTCGCCGAGTGTGAGTTCGTCGACCGCGATGTCCAGCGCCGGCACACTGCGCGGCTGCTGCAGCATCTGCTCGACGTCGGTGGCAACCGAAGGCGGCAGCTGCAGACGCGCCAGCCGGGCGTACACACTGCCCGCACCACCGGCGCCGGGCTGGCGCCACTCGCCATAGCCGCTGAGTTCGAAGGCGTCGACGTTGGCGCGCCACAGCGCGCCCACGCGCGAGCCACCGAGCACCAGGCCGTTGAAGCTGCGGCCCGACACCGAGAGCTGCTCGGCGCGCACCGCGAGGGTGGTGGGCAGGTAGTCGAGCTGCGGCTCCCCTGCATCGGGTGAGGCGGCAGCAACGCCGCCGGGTGCACCACCAACAACCTCAAAAGCGCGCTGCCAGGCATCCACATCGATCTGGCCAAAACGGATGTTGGCCAGCACACCGCTTGCCGGCAGCGGCGCGGACTCGCCCGCGCTCAACCCCACCGCGATGCTGCCGCGCAGCACACGTGGTTCGGCGAGCGCGATATCGCGCTCGTACTCCAGGTTCACCAGGGGCAGCGCAACGGGGCCGATCTGCACCCGCAGGCGGTCGGTGCGCGCGCTGCCGTCAATCTCGTTCAGCACCGCGTTGTCGTAACGCAGCGGCAGACTGGTCTCGGCGCTTTTGCCCAGCGGCGCCGGCAGCCGGATCACCATGCCCTGCAGATTGCTGGTGACCTGCAGCTCGGGCGCCCCGCCCCGAAAGGCGAGCTGGGCACTGTAAGGTGCGCTGCCGCTGGCCTGCTCGAACAGACGCGAGACAAAGCCCAGCCCGGCATGCGCCAGGCCCTCGGCGCTGGCCGCGCCCTGGCCCTGGAACGCGATCCGTTTCGCCCCCCCGCCCGGCACCGGGCGCATGCCGCCGGAGAAACGCACCGGACCGCCAAACAGCTGGGCCTGTGCCCCCTCGACCCCAAAACCCTGCTCGCTGAACTGCAGACTGCCACTGGCACGCGCCAGCAGCGGCGCCTCGGGGCTGATCCGCACATCGTTGCCCGCCAGCGTCACGGTGCCGCTCACCCGTGTGGCGCCCAGGTCTTCCAGCGGCAGCCGCAGGCCGAACTGCACGCCCGCGGTGCCCGCGATGCGTGCACGCGCCAGCGCCTCGCCGGTGTAGAAATTCACCGGGCTGTTGCGCACAAAACCCAGCACCTCGTCGGCCGGTCCCTGCGCACGCGCGTTGACCACCAGCGTGGTCGATTGCGACAGGTCACCCAGATCGATGCTGGCCTCGCTCAGGCGCAGCGTGGGCGCACCGCGCAGACCCGCCTCGACGCTGCTCAGCTTGAGCGAGCTGCGTTCGAGCACCAGCTCGCCGCGCACACCCCGCAGCGCCGGCCAAGGGGTGTCGCCCTCGGTCTGCAGATAGCTCGGCACATAGACAAAATCCACGTTCTGCAGCTGGGCGGCGATGCGGAATTCCCCCTTCGCACCCGGTGCGTTGAACGGCATCTCCCACAGATCCCCCTTGACGCGGAAATCGACCCGGCCGGACTGGCCGCCTTGCACCGCTTCGCGCACATAACGCCGCGCCTGCGGCCCCACGGTCAGTGGCAGGTAGCGGTGCACCTGTTCGGCCCGCGCGCGGGTCAGCGTGGCACTCAGGTCGAGCACGCCGGGGAAGCGCCCGCGCGAGCTGCTCTGGGCCGGATCGCTGGTGTGCCAGCGCACCTGGCCACTGCCTTCGGCGTCGGCGTTGGCCAGGCGCACGCGGTCGAGCGCGACCTCGATGCGATCGCCCTGCAAGCGCCAGCTGGCGTCGGCCTCCAGGCTCGCCAGCGGCAGCACCGGGTCTTCGAACACCCCCGGCAGATCCAGCGCGCCCTGCGCCACCGTGAGCCGCGCGCGACCGCCCTGCTCGCTGAGATCGAAGTCCACCGTGGCGCCGGAGATGCCCGGCCGTCCGGGAAACAGACCCTCGGTGGCGCTGGAGGGCTTTTCGTTGGGCTGGCTGGCCAGTGCCAGACCGGCCACACGGCCCCTGGCGCGGTAGCGCCCGTGCTGCCAGTCGAGGCCGCTGCCGGCAGCCAGGGTGGCGCCGGGCGGACCCTGCCAGTCCAGGCTGAGATCGCTGGCCTGGCCGGTGGGTCGCAGGCTGGCGAGCAGCTCCCGGGTGGCACCAGACAGCGGCAGCCGGGTGGCGATCGCGGTGAGCGCGCCGAGATCGAGCCGGTCGGCGGTGAACGCCACCGTGGGGGCCTGGTTCGGCCCGCCCGTGCCCTGGGTGAACCGCAGCCGGCCGCCGGGCCAGACCTCGCCCTCGTGGGTGCGAAATTGCAGCGCGTCGGTGCTCAGCGCGAGGTTTTTTTCGCTCCACTGAGCGGCCAGCCGCCCGCTCACGGTCTCCAGTTGCAGCGCCGGCAGGTCCGGGCCCAGCCGGGCATTCACCGCCTGCAGGTCGAGGTCGGCGGTCACGCTGGCGATCTGGCCGCGCGCCAGCTCGGCCCAGGCGCGCAGCGAGCCGGCGCCCGACTGCACCACCACACCCCAGCGGGAGAGATCGGCGTAGGCGCGCAGACGCGTCACATCGACCTTGGGGAAATCGGCGTAGAGCTGCCCATCCCAGCGCAGCCAGGGCTGGCCGCGCACCGCCGGCGGACCACCCAGACGCAACAGCGGCTCGCGCATCTCGCCGCGCAGGCTGAAGCGCTCGCCCCATTCGGGTGGCGGTGTGGCGTCCAGCCGCAGCTTGTGGCTGCGCGCGGTGTTGCGCACCACCAGATCGAGCGCCTGCAAGGCCAGCACCGGCTGCTGGCGCAGCTCGTCGGTCCAGCGCACCTCACCGCCCTGGATCACAAACTCGGGCTGGTCAAAGAACCAGTCGGCCGCACCACCATCGCCGGTGTCGTTGGCGGAGAAATCGAGCCCCGCCACTTCGATCCGGCCGGCCGCGGTGCGACGCACATCGAGCACCGGGCGCTCGATCACCAGCTGTTCGACGCTCAGGCGCCACAAGGAGCCCACCGAGACCGCGGTGCGCACCAGCGGCAACTGCAGCGCCACCCGGCCCTGGGTGTCGTACAGCCGCACGTCGCGCAGCTCGAACGCCGGCATGAAGGAAGGGAGGAACGCCGGCAGGTGGCCCGCGCCCGCGGCGCGCGGCACCGCGACGATCTCGCCCACTGTCACCGGTACCCCCACGGCCCGGCTGGCCCAGTGCTCCAGGTCCGGACGCCAGCCGCCGATCCCCGGCACAATCCAGAGTTGCAGCACCGCCCAGGTCAGCGCAAACAGGCCCCAGGCTGCAAGCACCAGCCACAGCAAGATCCGCGTCACCATCGACAGTGTCTTGAGTCCTCGCGAGGAGGCGGCGGTCGGCACGGGGCTAGGGTTCATATCCACCACAAATTATGACGGCCAGCCACGCACCAGGTTCCGCAGCCCGAGACTGCACTTTGTCAACAAACGTGAGTCCCCGGGCGGCGGCGGACCACGCGCGTTTTGTGCAGCGGGTGCGCCGCCGCTATCCCGCCGAGCTCCACCTGCTGCCACCGGGCGCACCGGTGCACGAGACGCTGCAAGCGGGTCTTGATGCGCTGCTCGCCAGTGGTCTGGCCATGCCCGCGGCGCTGCGGGTGTTGCGCCAGCTGACGCTGGAGCGGCTTGCGGTGCTCGACTGCGAGCAAGGCGAGAGCCTGGGCGTGATCACCCGCGCCATGACCGCGCTGGCCGAACTCGCGCTCGATGTCGCCTGCCGCCTCGCCTTCGCCGAACTCGACGCGCTGCATGGCGCCCCGCTGGCGCTGGATGACGCACCACTGCGCGAAGGCGCTGCGCCACCTACACGCGCCCAGCTCTGGGTGATCGGCATGGGCAAACTCGGCGCGCGCGAGCTCAACGTCTCCAGCGACATCGACCTGATCTACGTCTACGACGAAGACGGCGAGACCGCCGGCAACGAACACGGCCGCCACCGCATCAGCAACCACGAGTACTTCGCCAAGGCGGTCAAGCACATCTACAACACGATCGGTGAAGTGACCGAATACGGCCAGGTGTTTCGCGTCGATCTGGCGCTGCGGCCCAACGGCAATTCCGGGCCAAGCGCGGTCTCCACCAGTGCGCTGGAAGCCTACTTCCTGGTGCAGGGCCGCGAGTGGGAACGTTTTGCCTGGCTCAAGAGCCGCGTGGTTGCACCGAGCAACTGTGTGTGCGACGGCAGCGCCAGCGCACTGCGTTCCCTGGTGCTGCCGTTCGTGTTCCGCAAGTACCTCGACTACAGCGTGTTCGATGCGCTGCGCATCCTGCACCGCCAGATCCGCGAACACGCGGCCAAGCGCGCCGCCGGCAACCCGGGCCGCGCCAACGACGTGAAACTCTCGCGCGGCGGCATCCGCGAGATCGAGTTCACCGTGCAGCTGCTGCAGGTGGTGCGCGGCGGGCAGTTCCCCGAACTGCGCACCCGGCCCACGCTGGACGCCCTGGCGCGGCTGGCGCGCGCCCAGCTCATGCCACAGGCCACCGCCGATGCGCTGGGCGAGGCTTATGTGTTTCTGCGCCGGGTCGAACACCGCGCCCAGTACCTCGACGACCAGCAAACGCACACCCTGCCCACCCGCGACGACGACCTGGCCTGGCTGGCCGCCAGCATGGGCTGCGCCAGCGTGTGCGCGTTCCTGCACGCGCTTGACGCCCACCGCGAGACCGTGGCGCAGGAGTTCGACACCTTGCTTGGTGGCGCCGGGCAGGGTCAGTGCAAGGGGAAAGGCTGCGGCAACGGGCGCAGTGCCATGGACGATCTTGGCAACGTGCTGCCCCAGCTGTCACCGGTGCTGGCCGAGCGCATCGCGCTGTGGATCGAGCAGCCCCGTTTCCTGGCCTTGCGCGAAGACGCGCGGGTGCGCCTGGTGCGGCTGGTCGAGCGCACCGGTGCCTGGCTCGACGAGGGCCGCGTCAGCGAAGCCGCCTGTCTGCGCATGGCCGACTGGATCGAGCCGCTGTTCCGGCGCGAGAGTTACCTGGCCTTGCTGCAGGAGCGCCCGGCGGTGCACGAGCGGCTGCTGCGCCTGCTCGGGGCGGCGCGCTGGCCGGCGCGCTATCTGCTCAAGCACCCCGGCGTGATCGACGAGCTCGCCAGCCCCCAGATGCTGCTCGAGCGTTTCAACGCCGCGCAGTTCGAGGAGGAGCTTGCGGCGCGGCTGACCGCCCTGCAGTCGACCGGTGAAGACGACGAGGAGGAACTGCTCAACCTGCTGCGCCGCGCCCACCACGCCGAGGTGTTCCGCACCCTGGCGCGCGATCTCGAAGGCAAGCTCACGGTCGAAGAAGTGGCCGACGATCTGAGCGCGCTGGCCGACGCGGTGCTGCGCGTGACGGCCCGCTGGTGCTGGGCGCGCATGAAGCAGCGCCACCGCGACAGTCCGCGCATTGCCATCATTGGCTACGGCAAACTGGGCGGCAAGGAACTGGGCTATGGCAGCGACCTGGACATCGTCTTTGTCTACGAAGACGGGCACGAAAACGCCAGCGAGATCTATGCCACCTTCGTGCGCAAGCTCATCAACTGGCTCACGGTGAAAACCGGCGAGGGCGACCTGTATGAGATCGACACCGCCCTGCGCCCCAACGGCAACGCCGGCCTGCTGATCACCACCTACGACGCCTACGAGGCTTACCAGCTGCAGCGCGGCACCAACACCGCCTGGACCTGGGAACACCAGGCGATGACGCGGGCGCGCTTTGTCATGGCAGGGGATGAAATGGCCCCCACGCTTCCCGCTGCGCGTGGTTCGCTGCCCCCCGAGGGGGCTGACCCCGCCTTGGGGCGGCCCGGCGGCGGGTCCGATGCCCCCACACTCCCCGCTGCGCGTGGTTCGCTGCCCGGCGACGAGGCCACGGCATCGGGTCTGCGCGAGCGCTTCGATGCGGTGCGCGAGGCGGTGATCACGGCCGAGCGCGACACCGACGCGCTGGCCGAAGAGATCCGGGCCATGCGGCAGAAGATACGCAGCGCGCGGCCGGTGCGCGGCGAGCTGTTCGATGTGAAGCACAGCGCCGGCGGCATGGTCGACGTGGAGTTTGCGGTGCAGTACCTGGTGCTGGCCCATTCGCGGCAACACCCCGAGCTGCGGCCCAACCTGGGCAACACCAAGCTGCTGCGGATCGCCGAGGCGGCTGGCCTGCTCCCCGAGGGCATGGGCGAGGCCGCCGCACTGGCCTACCGCGAGCTGCGCATCCTGCAGCACCGCGCCCGGCTCGACGAAGCGCCGACCCAGATCGACAAGATGCGGGTGCAACACGCGGCGGCCGTGGTGCGCTCCCTGTGGCGGCAGGTGCTGGGCGCCGAACCCGACAGATCACCCCCGCCGCCATGAAACCCTCGGCGCGGGACTGGTTGCTGTTGTGTGCGCTGCACGGCGTGGCCAGCATGCTGCTGTGGTGGGCCAGCAAAGGTCTGGTGGACCGGCTGACCTGGCACGCCATGGATTGGCGGTCCCAGCCCTGGACGCTGTGGACCACCGCCTGGGTGCACATGAACACCCCGCACCTGATCGGCAACCAGATCGCCCTCGGTGCGATGACCGCCATGGCCTGGATCGTGCACCCGCCGCGCCTGTGCACGCTGGCCTGGCTGCTGGCCTGGCCGCTGACCACGATCACGTTGCTCTGGTGGCCCCAGATCGGCTACGCGGTGGGACTTTCGGGTGTGTTGCATGCCGGTGTGGTGGTGCTGGCGATACACCTGCTGTTCAAACGCATGGCGGTGCCCAAGGCGCGGCGCTGGGGCGGCCTGCTGGTGCTGGGTGTGCTGGCCAAACTGGTGCTGGAGCGGGGCTGGTCGAACCCGGTGGTGTGGGACCCGGGGAACGAGATGTCGGTGGTGCAGGCGGCTCACCTGGCGGGCAGCGTCTGGGGCCTGGTGCTGGGCCTGGCCAGCGTCTGGCTCGGTGGTGGCTGGCGACTGGGACTGCGCAGCGCACACGCCTGAACATCACAGCCCGGCCATCGTCCGGGGCGATTGAAAAATTCCTCCGGCCAAATGGCGGCCTAACTGCCTTCATCGGGCCATTGAGCGCCCACCGGCACGAAACCATCTCCATTTCTCGAAGGCCCGTCCCAGCACCGCCACGGAACTTTTCCCGTCTGCCGTCCTCCATGACAGCAACGGTATTTCACTGCGAAGCCTTCGGGCCCTTCAAGGCCTGACTGCAATCCCGGGGCGGCTTTCCTCCTCCTCCCTCCCTGATTCGCTCCGGGGCGCTTCGCGGTTTTTTGTCTTTCGGAGCGGGTGACGCAGTGCGGGGAAGTTACGCGTGCCTGGTCTCTTGAAACGAGGTCCGAAGCTCCAGCTTGTCGCTGAGCTTGGCGAGGTTCGGGTGGGCCGTTCGCCAGTCGATTTGCGGGAAGCGGAAATCGAGGTAACCCAGCGCGCAGCCCACGGCCACATCGGACAGACTGAAATGGATGCCCGAGCAGAACGGTTTGTCGCCCAGGCCGCGCGCGGTGGCGGTGAGGGCGGCGTCGATCTTGCCGAGCTGGCGCTCGATCCAGGCCTGGCTGCGCTGCCCGTCGCTGCGGCCGGACCAGGTGGCCTCCAGTCGCGCGAGCACGGCCGCGTCGAGCACACCATCGGCCAGCGCCTCCCAAGTCTTGACTTCGGCGCGCTCTCGACCCGGTGCGGGGATCAGTTTGCCCACCGGCGAGAGCGTGTCCAGGTACTCGGCGATCACACGGGAGTCGAACATCGCCTCGGCGCCCTCCATCACCAGACACGGCACCTTGCCCAGCGGATTCGATGCACCGATCTGCGTCGTGGCGGCCCACACATCCTCGGTGACGAACTGGTAGTCCAGCCGCTTTTCCGCCAGGACGATACGTACCTTGCGCACGTAGGGGCTGGTGATGGCACCAATGAGTTTCATGGGCGTGGGTTTGGTTTGACAGGTTTCCCTCGGGCCGGCCATTCTAGCCAGCGCACGGCCCCCACAGGCTGACGCGCCACAGGCGGCCTCCTACAATCGCGCCATGCGTCCCACTCCTCTCTCATCCGCCACCGCCATGCCCGCTGCCGCCCTCGCCGGGCCCTCGCCCGTGGCCGCCCTGTCCCCCCTGGATGGCCGCTACGCCACCCGCCTGGCGCAGTTGCGTCCGTTCATGAGCGAGCAGGGCTACATGCACCGCCGCGTGCAGGTCGAGGTGGCCTGGTTCATCGCCTTGTCCGACGCCGGTTTTGCCGAATTCAAACCGCTCACGCCCGGCGCCCGCACCTACCTGATGGGTCTGGTGAAGAACTTCAGCGAGGCCGACGCCAACGCCATCAAGGACATCGAGAAGGTGACCAACCACGACGTGAAAGCCGTCGAGTACTGGATCAAGTCGAAATTCGAAGCCCGACCCGAGCTGGAGCAGGCGGCCGAATTTGTGCATTTCGCCTGCACCAGCGAAGACATCAACAACACCAGCCACGCGCTGCAGCTCAAGGGCGGGCGCGACGCGGTGCTGCTGCCCGCGCTGGACGCGGTGATTGCCAAGCTGCGCGAGATGGCCCACGAATTTGCCGCGGTACCCATGCTCAGCCGCACCCACGGCCAGACCGCCAGCCCCACCACGGTGGGCAAGGAGCTGGCCAACGTGGTGGTGCGCCTGGCCGCGGCGCGCGAGAAGATCGCCAGCGTCAGGCTCATGGGCAAGATGAACGGCGCGGTGGGCAACTACAACGCCCACCTGAGCGCCTGGCCCGATTTCGACTGGGAAGCCTTCAGCCAGCGTGTGGTGGAGTCGCCCGAGCCGCTCGGCCTGGGCCTCACCTTCCAGCCCTACAGCATCCAGATCGAGCCGCACGACTACATGGCCGAGCTGTTCGACGCGGTGGCCCGCACCAACACCATCCTGATCGACCTCTCGCGCGACATCTGGGGCTATGTGAGCCAGGGGTATTTCAAGCAGCGGCTCAAGGCGGGCGAGATCGGTTCCTCGACCATGCCCCACAAGGTCAACCCGATCGACTTCGAGAACGCCGAGGGCAACCTCGGCCTGGCCAATGCCTTGCTCAAACACCTGAGCGAGAAACTGCCGATCAGCCGCTGGCAGCGCGACCTGACCGACTCCACCGTGCTGCGCAACATGGGTGTGGCGCTGGGCTACGCGGTGCTTGCCTACCACTCGCTGGGGGTGGGTCTGAAGAAGCTCGAACTCAACGAGTTCGAGCTGGCCGAGGACCTCGACGGCGCGTGGGAAGTGCTGGCCGAGCCGATCCAGACCGTGATGCGCCGCTTTGGTGTGTCTGGCGCCTACGAACGCCTCAAGGAAGTCACCCGCGGCCAGACCGTGACCGCCGAAGCGCTGCACGGCCTGATCCGCAGCCTGGAGATTCCCCAGGCCGAAAAAGACCGCCTGCTGGCGATGACACCGGGCAGCTACACCGGCAAGGCCGCCGAACTGGCACGCCGGGTGTAACGGGCACGTCGCCACGCGTCGCCGCGACAGGTATTTCGATCACACAAGCGCGCTGCCGGGCTTTGTGGCAGACGGGCTGCGAATCGCCTCCCATGTCGCTCCAGCGCCTCCGCGGCAACCCGTGCCGCGTCAGGCCTTTACCGCCTCCAGCGCCCGTTCCGCATAGCGGTTGAAACGCCAGGCCGTGCCTTCCAGGGTGATGCTGTGCCAGACGCGGCGCTTCTCGCCAGGTGTCATCTCGGTCCAGCGCTGCACCTCGTCGAAGCTGCGGCCGCAGCCTTTGCACTGCTCGTCGCCCTGGCTGGTGGAACAGATCGCGATACACGGGGTGTCGGGTGTGGTGTGGAACCAGGCCAGCCAGGCGTCGCGGGCGGGGGCGGGCAGTGCGGCGGCGTCGTCTTCGTCCACCTCGAAGCGCCCGTGGTAGAGCATCAGCGCGTAGACCTCGGCCAGTGCGGTGACCGGGGCGGCGAGCGCCACACCGTCGGGTGACGGGGCGCGCGCGCGCCAGTGGTTGATCGCGGCTTCGATGTCGGTGATGGGGATGCCAGCCATGGGGTGACGATGATAGCCAGCGGATCGGACCGCTGCCGGGCGCGGGGAAAACGGCGAGCTGCCGTCTGACAGCAACCGACAGGTTGGCGCCGATACAATTTTTGTTTGCGGCCACCGGCCGCGCCTACCCAAGACACCCTCCCATGGAATTCCTCTCATCGCCCGCGTTCTGGGTTGCGCTGGGCCAGATCGTTGTCATCGACATCCTGCTTGGCGGCGACAACGCCGTGGTGATTGCGCTGGCCTGCCGCCGCTTGCCGCCCGCGCAACGCGTCAAGGGCATCTTCTGGGGAACGGCCGGTGCCATCGTGTTGCGCGTGGTGCTCATCCTGTTTGCGATGACGCTGCTGAACCTGCCCTTCCTCAAGTTTGTCGGCGCTTTGTTGCTGGTGTGGATCGGCGTGAAACTGATCGCGCCCGACGACGACGATCACGGCAACATCCAGGGCAGCGACAGGCTGCTGGCGGCCATCAAGACCATCATCGTGGCCGACCTGGTGATGAGTGTGGACAACGTGATCGCGATCGCCGGCGCGGCGCAGAACGCGGGCGATCACTCCACACTGCTGGTGGTGCTGGGCCTGCTGATTTCCATCCCCATCATCGTGGCGGGCAGCCAGCTGGTGATCAAGCTCATGGCGCGTTTCCCCATCGTGATCACCCTCGGCGGCATGCTGCTGGGCTGGATCGCCGGCGGCATGCTGGTGACCGACCCGGTGTTTGCCGACCCCAGCCGGTGGCAGTGGATGGTGAAGATTCCACCGTCCGATCTGGTCAAACATGGCGCGTCCCTCGCCGGTGCCTTGCTGGTGCTGGCGATCGGCAAGGCGCTGCTGGCCCGCAAACCGCCCGCCACCTCGGCCTGAGGCGCTGTGCCCGGGCCTGGGCGCGGGGGATCGCGGTGCTATGCTGGCCGCATGAAACTGATTGTCAAATGGTTGCTCGCGGCATGTGCACTGCTGGTGGTGGCCTACCTCTACCCCGGTGTGCAAGTCCAGAGCTTCAGCTCGGCCCTGATCGCAGCCGCGGTGATCGGCCTGTTCAACGCCTTGCTGCGGCCGGTGCTGGTGGTGCTCACGCTGCCGGTGACCGTGGTCACGCTGGGCCTGTTCCTGTTTGTCATCAACGCCCTGATGTTCTGGTCGGCGTCGGGCGTGCTGGCCGGCTTTCACGTCAACGGCTTCTGGGCCGCCATGCTGGGCTCGCTGATCTACTCGGCGCTGATGCTGGTGGTGGACGCCGCGCTCAAGTCGATGCGGCTGGGCTGAGCGGGCAGCGCCCTTCGCCTGCCTTCTCGCGCCACTTCTCGTCTCACTTCTCGCTTTCCCACAGGCGCAGCTGCGCCTCCACCTCGCGGCGCCGGCTGTCCACGATGGCCAGCTCGATCGGGTCGGCCGCGCGCAGCGCCTCGGGCAGCGCCTGCGCCGCCTTGAAGCGCTCCAGTGCCCCCGCGTAATCGAACTGCGCTGCGCGCGACTCGGCCTCCGCCCGCACCGCGCGCAGCGTCTGGCCCTGGGCCTGCCGGGCGCGTGACAGCAGCTGCCAGGCCAGCGCATCGCGCGGGCGCAACACCACCCAGTCCAGCAGGCGCGCGCTGGCCCCAGCAGCATCGTTGCTGGCGAGTGCCGCCTGTGCGCCAAGCAGCAGGCCGGCGCGCGAGCCGCTGGCCAGCAGCTGGTCGCGCAGCGAGGCCAGTTGTGCGGCTTCGGTGGTGTTGAGCGGCGCACCGGGGGCCAGCAACACCTCCAGCATCAGCTGGTCCACCGCCGGCTTCTCCGCCGCTGCCACCTCGCCGCGCAGGCGCTGTGCCAGCTCCAGCGCCTGGCCGCGCTGTCCGAGCCGCAGCGTCGACAAGACCGCCGCCAAGCGCTCGCCCGGTGTGGCACGGGCGCCCTGCCCCTGTTGCTGCCAGGCACGCCAGCGGTCGGCGCTGTCCTCGGCCAACACGCGGGCGCGCGCCGCCATCAGCTGGTGCAAGGCAACGCTGGGCAGGCCAGCGATCGGCAGGCCTGGGTGGGTGTGACCGTCCAGCGGCAGGCGCGCGCGCATGTCGGCGATGCGCTCGCCGGTCAGCGGGTGGCTGCGCAGGTAGGGAAAAGCGCCGTCGTCGTTCAGGCGGCCGGCCTGCTGCAGCTTGTCGAACATGGTCACAAAACCATAGCCGTCAAAGCCCGCGCTGGAGAGCACACCAAAGCCCACGCGGTCGGCCTCGCGCTCCATGTCGCGCGAAAAATTGAGCTGGCTCTGCGCCGCCACCGCCTGGCTACCGGCCATGGCGGCGCCGGCCAGGTTGGCGTTGCTGCCCGCGGCCAGCGCGCCCAGGATCATCGCGCCCAGCATCCAGGGCGCCAGCCGCTCCTGGCTGGACACCATGCGCGCAATGTGCCGCTGCGCCACGTGGCTGAGCTCGTGCGCCAGCACCGACGCCAGCTCCTCCGGCCGCTCGGTGATCGCCAGCAGCCCGAGGTTCACACCCAGGTAGCCACCGGGCAGCGCAAACGCGTTGACCGCCTTGGTGCGATCGATCATCAGTTCCCAGGCCAGGCGATCGCCCAGCTCCGGCGCCACGTCACCGCGCGCGCGCGCCGCCGCGATCAGCGGCTGCCAGATCGACTGCAGGTAGTCCATCAGCACCGGGTCGTCCACATAGTCCGGGTCGCGGTAGATCTGGGCCGCGATCCGGTCCCCCAGCCGCCGCTCGTCGGCCACCGACATGCCCGCGCCGTCGCCCAGGCTGGGCAGGCCGGGCGCCGCGACGGCACGCGACGGCGGCGCTTGCGCGAGCAGCGGCGAGGCGGGTGTGGTGACCAGCAGCACGGCCGCGAGCAAGGAGACGGGCACACGCGACGGACGAAGACGACGGAAACAGCCAGGGTCTGGATAAAAACGCATCGCCGTATGATGCCGCGAACACCCTCAAGGTTTCCGCCCCGCCGGGCAAAGACAGCCGCCGCTCCGCCATGACGACCGACAACAGCACCCCATCCCCCAGCAGCCCGCTCACCCATTTCGACCGCGACGGCCAGGCCCACATGGTCGACGTGTCGGCCAAGGCCAGCACCCACCGCGTGGCGGTGGCCGAAGGCCGCATCACCATGCTGCCGGCCACGCTGGCGCTGATCCAGAGCGGCAACGCAAAGAAAGGCGACGTGCTTGGCATCGCCCGCATCGCCGGCATCCAGGGCGCCAAAAAGACCAGCGACCTGATTCCCCTGTGCCACCCGATCGCGCTCACCCGCGTGGCCGTCGAGTTCGAGGTGGAAGCCGACACCAGCAGCGTGCTGTGCCGCGCCACCGCCGAATGCACCGGCCAGACCGGCGTGGAAATGGAAGCCCTCTCAGCCGTGTCCGTCGCCCTGCTCACGATCTACGACATGTGCAAGGCGGTGGACCGGGGAATGGTGATGGGCGGGGTGCGGCTGATGGAGAAGCGCGGGGGGAAAAGCGGGCGGTTTGTGGC